>CANMNA010000144.1 GCA_947499075.1 Myxococcales bacterium | reverse complement strand
GGCGACCGCGTCCCAAGCCTTCAACAACGATGAGGTTTTCAGTTGACACAATTGAATACACTCTTAGGGTGCCGCCCCGACACACTGGGCCGCCCCGCACGCAACTACCTGAAACGCGACTGGGTCAGTCGACGCGGCCTGCAAACACTGTGGCAAGCACCCGCTACATCCCTTGGCGCAAGCCCAGACTTGGGCCAGCTTGAGCAGACAACCCGGTGCAGGGCTGCACACAGCGCCTTGGCTCGGGCAATTGGCGATCATGCACTGGGCACCAGCGGCGGCGCCAGCTACACAGTCCCAGGCACAATTCGCCTTGGATTCGGCAGCCGCGCAGAACGCATCGCCGCAAACTGGAGTTGCACAATCTTTGGCGCAAGACGCTGCGGTCTCGCTGCTGTCGCACACTCCGTTGCCGCAAAGCGCACTTGGGCCGGCCTCTGCGGGTGCGTCTCCACCAGATGAGTCGGAGTCTGCGCCGGCCTTGGCGTCTGTGCCGGTCGCAGTTGCGTCCGAGGCGATGCGAACCGCGGTTGGTCCGCCGACTGCGACCCCGATGCCGTCGCTGCTGGCATCGCTGACCGCGGTGCCACCTTCACAGCGCACGAACTCGGCGCCGACCGGCGTGATGCCTTCGGGCAGTGCTTGCGCGACACAATGGGCGCCGTTGCTGCAGTAGCCTGTGGTCAACCATGTCTTGCTGGCCTCGTCGCAGGTGCCCATCGCAGTATCGCTCAGGCACCCTTGGCGATCACGCGCAGGATCGCATGCCGCGGCAGCAGCGGCCTTGCGGACGGGCGCCTTACTCTCGCACGCCAACGCCACGCCCAGCACCATTAGCGCTACAGCTTTGGCCACGAACGCCGCCGGTGAGCCGCTGTCAACGGTGTCCATTGTCTCCAGTGACAGGCCCAAGATGGGGCGTGTGAGGTGCGGCCGCTTGAGTGCGACGGCGGGCGATTCTAGCATGTTCGACTGGCGCGGGCAGCCTGTGCAAGCGTGTGCGGGCGGCAAGCCTGACGGGGCGGCGATGGTCAAGCAGGTCCAACAACGAGACGAACGCGGGCGCTTGTTGCTGCAGCGGATGACGTTGGCGGCGTTGGCAGCTGTCGCTGGCCTCGCGTGTAGCAGCGAGGGCAGCGGCGGACCGGCTGCGACTGGCAGTGATACCGCCTTGGATGCCGCCGTCGCCGAGCTGAAAGCAGAATGCCCAGGTGGTTATGGATGTGCCTGCGCCAACGATGACGACTGCCCCGGGGCCAGCCAGTGCGCCGACACCATCGACGGCCGCCGCTGTGCCGCGCTGTGTCAAAAAGGCCTGTGCCCTGCGGGCGCACAGTGCACCACGGTGTTCAAGACCGATTCGACAGGAAATCCTAAAAAAGTCGCAGACCTGTGCATTCAATTGTGGCCCCACGCCTGCGACCCGTGCACGGCATCGGGCCCCTGTCTTGGCCCGGGCGACAAGGGCAGCCACTGCGTCGACATCGACGGATCGGGTGGCGCCGTCGGTTGGTTTTGCGCGCCAGGATGCGCCCAGGATAGTGAGTGCCCGCCGGCATTTGGCTGCAAAAGCGTGGCAATCCGCGAAGGGGGCACTGGCAAGCAGTGTGTCCCCAATTCGCTGCAGTGCACCTGCTCAGCCGCAGCCGTCGCCGGCAAATTCGCAACTGCATGCCTGACCACAGCGCCCGGCCAAACCAGCGCCACTTGCAAGGGCACCCGCGCGTGTGCATCGGGCGGCTTGACACCGTGCATCGTTGGCGATGTCACCAGCGAGGTCTGCAATGGTATCGACGACGACTGCGATGGGCAGACCGACAACCCCAAAGCCAGTGACGGCAAACCCACGCAGGCGGCGTGCCTCGACGACGATCCGTGCACGTCTGACGGTTGCGACCCCAAGGCTGGCTGCACCCACGTGATTGGCGCCGAGAAGTGCAGCGACGGCGACGCGTGCACCAAAGACGACACCTGTGACATGGCCGGCAAGTGCAAAGGCGTGGCCTTCGACTGTGCCGACAGCAGCCCGTGCACCAACGACTCGTGCGACACCAAGAGCGGATGCCAATACACTGCCAACGCCGCACCGTGCGACGATGGCGACGCCTGCACCACGCCAGACAAGTGCAGCAGTGGCAAGTGTGTTGGTGCCGCCAAGGTGTGCGACGACAACAACCCGTGCACAAATGACGCTTGCGAGGCGGCCAAGGGGTGTACGACGTTGCCGGCGAGCGGCACCTGCACCGACGGCAACGTCTGCACCGGCGGCGATACTTGCACGGGTGGCGGTTGCACCGGCCAACCGACCGCGTGTGACGACGGCGCGCCGTGCACGACCGATGCCTGCGACCCCGTCAACGGATGCACTGTCAAACCTTCAGAATTGCCCGCTTGCAAGCCTGCCACACTACCAGTCAACACCGCTTTTAGCTGTGGCGATCCAGCGCTCTTGCCTTGGGTCCTGACCGCCGACAACGTCGTGGCCGGCTCAGGCGGCAGCCCGATCGTGCAGTGGAAATTCGACAAGACCGCCGTCGACATCGCCAACCCGGCGACTGTGTGCACGCTCAACGTCAACAACGGCAAGAACTTGGCTTGCGGCCAGGGCCAATCGGCAATTGTCACTTACGCGACTTCGCCCGCGTTTGCCTTGGCTTCGTTCCCTGCCGACGCCCCGCTGGTCTTGCAGTTTGAGACCGCAGGCAGCTGGCCTTCGTCCGCCAAGGCTGAGGTTCAGTACAGCTTCGACACCACGGTGTGGACCAAGCTCGGTGCCGTGCCTATGTCTGGCATTGCTTGGGGCAAAGTCCAGTTCAGTGCCAGCAAGCTGGCGGGCAAGCAAGCCCAGATCCGGTTTGTCTTCATCGCCGACTGCGGAGGCACTGGAAGCGGTTGGTTTGTGCGCAATTTTTCACTGTACCTCGACGCGTGTACCGCAGCAGTATCGACTGGCGTTTCGCTGTGCGGCAGCAATGCCAAGTGCTCAATCTCCAACGTAGGTTTGCCGGTCTGCACCTGCAATCCTGGCTTTGTCGGCGACGGTGCGATCTGCTCCGACGTCGACGAATGTGCCTCGGGCGCCGCGGGATGTGGCAAGAATGCCCAGTGCGTCAACCTGCCGGG
>CANMNA010000143.1 GCA_947499075.1 Myxococcales bacterium | reverse complement strand
AACCGGGCTGACACCACCGGAAATTGCGGCTACGGTTGGCTTCGCCACACTGCTGATGGGCCAACCGGTCTTCGTCAAGTCCTTTCTCACGCAGAATGCCAATGACGCGACGCTGACGATTGCAAGCCTGACGCCGGGCTTGCATTTTGGCCGCTCGATAAGCCCGCCTGCGCCAGCGATTGTGGTGGTGCGAGAAAGTGCCGAGAGCCTCCGCGACCACTACAACATTGACGCCGGGCAGGTCGACGTTGTCCGGCGCCAGCGAACCCGGTACGCAATTGTCGACGTGCCCCAGGCTGCCGGCGGTCAGGCGCAAGGCCCGGCGCTGGTGACAGACTTTCAACCCAGCACGTTCTTGCATGAACTCGGTCATACGGTCGGGCTCAAGCACTGGGGCCACAAACAATGGGGCTTGGAGGGCGTCGACTGCATTCCGCACTACTTCAGCGTGATGAACTACGCCAACGTTGCGGGATTCTCGGCGTCCGACGCGGGCCTACAACTGAACGCAGCGCGCGCCGTCGAACAGCAGCCATTCGGCGCCGCGTTTGACTACAACTTGTATTTGGCTTCGCCCTATAGCTACGCGGCGCCAACTGGACCGGCCGGCGTCGACTGGAACCGCAACGGCCAGGTTGCGCCCGGGGAGTGGCGCGCGCCAGTTTACGCTATGGATGGCAGCAGTTGTCAGGCCTACGCGCAGGGTAAAGTCATCATTGACCCGATGACCGACGTGCGCGGCGCGGTAGACCTGGTCCGGCACGGTCCATGGCTCTTGGCCGTTTGGTCCACAACCGCAGGCGTACACATGCGAACCGCCGCGCTGGGCGCGGTTGGCGCCAAGTCGTGTACGGGTTCACCCGATCCAGGTGCTGCCGGAGAGTGCTTGACCTGGTCGGCGGTCACCTCGTTCTCGGTGGGCACGGCCCTGCGCGGCGTCACTGCGTTTTCGACGACCGCCGGGCTGCTGGTGGCGACCAACGACAGCCTTGGTGCAATGGCCGTGCACACGTTTGGCGTCAGCGCGGCTGGGTTGCCGTATTTCGCTGGCACCGAGCCGCTGCCGAGTTGGAGCCTAGACCTGCAGACGGCAGCGACTCCCGAACTCGCATTGCGCCATCAAGGCGTGCACGGAAGGCCGCTCGGCCTGCTCTATCTGAGCCGAAGCGGCCAGTTCCGCAGCTTCGGCCTCGACCAAGGCATCTGGGTCACCGAAGGGCCGCTGCTCGACTTTGCCAGTGGTCTGCCCTTGACTGGCGGCCAATCGCTCGTGGCCAAGGACTGGCCGGATCAGTTCGTTCAGGGCTGGTCGGCGAACCAATACCGCAGTGTCGCCATCATGCCATCCAATTCGGGCGCTTTGCGCGTGTACGTGCTCGACTATGCGACCAATACTTGGCGGGAGACCGCCGTCACACCGGGCAGCACCACTGGCAAGCCCTTCTTGGAGTACAGCACGATTCGCAACACGACCGGACTGGCGGACGGCCAGTTTTCGGGCCACTTCTTGATCGGGCGAATGATTCCATGTGCTGGTGGAACCTGCCCATTCGTGCACCGCAGCACCCTGGTGTCGGCGGTTGCGCCGCCGGCTGCGGACAGTTTCCCGGCCTTTGGTCTGCTGGGCGGAGCGGATTACATCCAAAACGTCTGGGCGATTGCACAGCCGGGGACATCGGCCGCCCTGTATAGCGACAGCACGATCGACAATGTATTTGGGTTGTTTGCTTCGACGATCGCGGAGGAGCCGGGGCTGATGTTCTACCCGCACGCCGATGGGGCGCCGGATTCGGTGGTCACGGTGTACTCGGATTTTCGGGTCATGGAGGATTACATCTGCAAGACCATCGGCGACGACCGCCAGCATTACTGCGGGAACCAGGCACCGAACGCGGACCCGAATGTGCTCGATTGAGCGCCCGTTCCTTGGGGAGGTCCAGATGTTTACATGTCACCAACGCATGACGCGCAGCGCCCAAATCTTCCTTTTCATGGTCGGCCTCTCGGCTGTCGCGTGCGGCTCTTCGCTGCCGACGCCCACTGCTGCACCGGACATTGGCGCGGACTCTGGCAATGTCGCGGTGGACGAAGCCACAGAGGCAGGCGCCAGCGCAGATGCTGCAGATGGTGCCAGCGCAGATGCTGCCGACAGCGACCGCGCAGGATCGGACACCGGAAACGATACAACGATCCTGCCAGACGGAAACCCTGCCCCCGACACGGCCAAGTATCCAGATTGCAGCAAACCACAGACAGAGGATTGCCCGTGCAGCATCACCGAACTCAGCAACAAGTGCTGCTTCAAGGTGACAGATGGCCTCACCTGCAAGAAAAAGGTGGACGGCGCACTGAAGTGGCAGGCCTTTCAAGACTGTTGCCGCGACCCGAAGCCTGGCTGTGAGAAACATAACCCGATCCCGACACCACCTTGGTGCAACGGCATGATCCCCTGACCAGAAACGCCAGTCGCGATCCAACCAAAGGAGCCCTCATGAAGGTGAGAATTTGCATCCCGCTTGCCGCTCTCTACCTGTCATTGGCAATCGGCCCAGTGGCAATGGCGCATGGCGAAGCGCCCGCGGCACTGCCCACCGGTCTTTCCAAACCCAACAATCCAGACCACCCGGGCAACGCGGCGTTTCTCAAGATGTTCACTGCGTTGGCTGCAAAGAATCCGCAAATGGCGGCCGCAGTGGCCACCGCCACGCAATCGACTTTGGCCAAACCGCCTGCGCCTACGAAACCCGCGCCCGCGCCCGACGACAACATGTGCAAAAACAGAAAGCCAGAACAAGCCAAGAATTCCGCGCCAGATGCACTGATCCCCACTAACTACAACTCCACAATCCTGCTGAAGGATCGCCTCAAGGCCTCAAAGCACCTGCCACCGCTGGACAAAAGTGCGCCCAAGACGTGGGTTTTCGCCACTGTCCAAGGCGCTGCCGTGGGCCCGGCGTTACCAAGTGGCAAGGCGGCGCCCGTCACCGTATGGCCTGTAGCGAAGGTCGTTGGTGGTCAACTGAGCCTACCTTGGTGGGCAGGCCGTTGAACATAGCCGCTAAAGCGGAGACCTTGTCTGCGCAGCCACTGTAGTCGTGCACCGCCAATCTCGATTCCAGGTCACAAGGTCCAAGCTCTCTGTTTCCGGCCACTTTTCGGCCCGGCAGCAGAGGTTCGCG
>CANMNA010000142.1 GCA_947499075.1 Myxococcales bacterium | reverse complement strand
TCAAACCGGCAAAACCACCTCTATGATGGCGCTGGCGGTGCAACTGACCGCCACCGGCCGCTACGCTGCGCTCCACGCCACCTGCCAGACCGGCGCAATCGAGCGGCACAATGCTGCCGCCGCCAGTCAGATTATCGTCGAGAACATCGAGCGCCGCGCCGGTCTGAACCTGCCGGAACACCTGCGCCCGCCGCCAGCCTCGGTGGTCGCCACCGCGAAGTCGCCACTGGAGGCCTACCTCTCGGCGTGGTGCGCTTGCTGCCCGCTGCCGGTCGTGTTGTTCCTAGACGAGATCGACGGCTTGCAAGACGAATCGCTGATCGGTGTCCTGCACCAACTGCGGTCTGGCTACGAAACGCGCCCGAGCGGTTTTCCCCAGTCGATCGGTATCTATGGCATGCGCGATGTCCGAGATTACAAGGTGGCATCTGGCGGTTCGCCGAATCTGCGGACTTCCTCACCGTTCAACATCAAAGTCGATTCGCTGTCGTTGAAAGCCTTTACCGCGGCCGAAGTGGCCACGCTTTATCGCCAGCACACTACCGAAACGGGGCAATTTTTTACGCCCGATGCGATGGCTTTGGCGTTCGACCTCACCCGCGGCCAACCGTGGCTGGTCAACGCCTTGGCCCGCCAGTGCATCGAAAAGGTCCTGGCCGACCGCGGCCAGCCCATCACTACCGACACCATCGACCAAGCCAAGGAACTGCTGATCCAAAGCCGAGCCACTCACTTGGACAGCCTGACGGAACGACTGCGCGAGGACCGCGTCCAGCGGGTGATGCTGCCGATTGTCGCTGGCTTGGATGCCGACATGACTGTGCCGCCTGACGACGTCCAGTACGTGCAGGACCTTGGCCTGATTGTTCGCAAACCATTGATCGGACTAGACATCGCCAACCCGATTTATCGCGAGGTGATTCCCCGCCAACTCAGTTGGGTCGCCCAGCAGTTCATTCGCCAGTCCGACCGGCCGTGGCAGCTCGCTGACGGCAGACTGGACGTCGACGGGCTGCTCGAAGGCTTCCTGGATTTCTGGCGCGAGAGCGCCGAGAACATGGTGCGGACCCAGCCGTACAACGAGGCGGCAGCGCAGCTGATCCTGCAGGCGTTTTTCCAGCGGGTCATCAACGGCGGCGGCTACATCGACCGCGAGTATGCGCTCGGCAGCAAGCGGCTGGACCTGTGCATCCGCTGGCCGCATGAGGTCGACGGCAAGCGCCAAGTCCAGAGGGTGGCGATAGAAGTCAAGGTTTGGCGGACCAAACAGGCCGATCCGCTGCCGGAAGGTCTGGTGCAACTGGACGCGTATCTGGCGCGGCTGGCGCTGCCGACTGGGTTCTTGGTGATTTTCGACCGCCGCGCGGCGGCGAACAAGGTGCCGTGGGCGGAGCGGCCGCGGTGGGGCACGGCGGTGACGGCGAACAGGCGGGAGGTGCGGGTGTTGCGGTTGTAGGGGCCGGGCCAAACCACACCCAATATCCTGATTCTCCAACGGTTGCACTGCACCGGGCTGGCCTGTATGCTCGGCGTCGCTAGCCTGTACCGGAGCCGCCATGACTTTGTCCCGCTGGATCGCCGTGTTTGTGTGCGCGTGGGCCTCGGCGTGCGGCGAAAACGCCGCCAGCACTGCAGCAACCGGGCCGGCGGGCACCTCGACCGCCGGGGCAGCAGACGCCAAGGTCGCGGTGTCCGCCGACATCGGCCAACCGACCGACATCGCGGTGCCCACTGCGTGCAAGGTCTCGGCCGACTGCGGAGCCCCCGCGGCGTGCCAGACGTTTGTCTGTGACCCCAAGCTCGGCTGTGTCGCCACGACGTTGCCTGACGGCGCGGTCTGCACGCCAGCCGACAAATGTGCGCAAGGCGGCAGCTGCAGCGGCAGCACCTGCACGGCCAGCAAGCCGAAGCTCTGCGACGACGCCAACCCCTGCACCGCTGACCAATGCAGTCCCGCCGCCAGCGGCGACGGATGTATGCACAGCGCCAACGCGGCGAGCTGCGACGATGGCGATCCGTGTACCGACGGCGACATCTGCAAAGACAGCCAGTGCCAAGCGGGCGCGACGTCGGTCTGCGGATGCAAGACCAGCGCAGACTGTGCCGCCAAGGAAGACGGCAACTTGTGCAACGGAACGCTGTACTGCGACGCCAGCAAGGTCTGCAAGGTCAACCCGGCGACCATCGTGGCGTGTGGCGAGTCCACCGACCCCTGCGTCGTCAACGCTTGCGACGGCAAAAGCGGCAAGTGTGGCAGCGTCCCGGCGGTCGATGGCACGACCTGCAGCGACGGCAAAGCGTGTACGGTGGGCGATGTCTGCACGGCGGGCGTGTGCACGGCTGGCACCGGCGTGTGCTGCAAGGACACCGCCGACTGCGCCAAGGCCGACGATGGCGACCTCTGCAACGGCACCTGGTTCTGCAACAAGGCCAGCGGGGCCTGCCAGTTCAACCCGGCGACGGTGGTCAAGTGCGCGACGGTGGACGACACCGCGTGTAGCAAGAGCCTGTGCGACGGCAAAAGTGGCGTGTGCGCGCCGGTGGCGATCGGCGACGGCAAGGCCTGCGACGATGGCAATCCGTGCACCAGCGGCGATGCGTGCCAAGCGGGGCAGTGTGCATCCAGCGCCAATACGTGCATCTGCAAGGATGACGCGGAATGCGCCGGCAAAGACGACGGCGACCTGTGCAACGGCTTGATGTATTGCAACAAGGCCAGCGGCAAGTGCGAAATCAACCCGGCGACGGTGGTGGTGTGCCAGACGGCGCTGGATACGGTGTGCAGCAAGACGGCTTGTGAAGCCAAGACCGGCGTATGCAAAGCGTTGCTTGCCTCGGACCAGACCCAGTGCGAGGCGGACGGCAATGTCTGCACCGTCGGCGACCACTGCGCGCAGGGGCAGTGCGTGCCTGGGACGGACGTCTGCGCGTGCAAATCCGACGCAGAGTGCGCCGGCAAGGAAGACGGCGACTTGTGCAACGGCACGTTGTTTTGCAACAAGACCAACGGCAAGTGCCAGTTGAACCCCAAGACGGTGGTCGTGTGCCCGACGGTCGGCGACTCGGCGTGCAAGGTCAACACCTGCGATGCGCTCACCGGGCAGTGCGCGTTCAAAAACATCAACCAATTCCAAGGATGTGACGCCGACGGCTTGGTTTGCACCTTGACCGATAATTGCGTCGACGGCGTGTGCAAGCCCGGC
>CANMNA010000141.1 GCA_947499075.1 Myxococcales bacterium | reverse complement strand
CAAGCCGTCAACAACGCTAAGGTTTTCAGTTGACACAATCGAATACACCCTCTTAGGTAGCACCCAAAAACCGCAGCACCTCGCGGTTGAACAGCGCCGGTTCCTCTTCCATCGGGCAATGCCCAGAGCAGTCGAAGATTTCCAGTCGCCCATCGCCCAGCCGCCGCGCAAGCGACTCCGCGGTCGCCCGCGGCACGATCCGGTCACTCTGGCCCCACAGCACCAGCGCCGGATGGACGATATCGGGCAACCGCGCCTCCAGCGCCCGCAGGTCCTTGCCATAGTGGCGCAGGACTTGGGTCGCCGCCCGCTTGGCGCCTGGCGTGTCCAGATTGGCGAACCATTGATCGACAAAGGCTTGGTCGATCGGCACGCTTGCATAGGCCACGTGGCGCAGCCCCAACCCAAACAGGCGGCGCATCCCCGGCAAGTGCCACAGCGGCTGCAGCGGTGCTTGGTGCGCCGCCACCGCTGCCGACCACAGCCCTAAGTCACTCGCCGCCGGGTTGACCAGCACCAGCTTGCCCACGCGCGCTGGCGCCACCAGTGCCAGGTGCAGGCTCAGCGCTGCGCCCAGCGAGTTGCCGATCAGGTGCGCCTGCGTGACGCCCAGGACCTCGAGCAGTGCCACGATGCGCTCCGCTTGGTGGCTTTGCCGATACGACTGCTGCGCTGGCTTGTCCGACCAGCCAAAGCCAGGCAAGCACACCGCGTGCACCGTGAACTGTGCTGCCAGCGCCGCCAGATTGTGGCGCCAAGTCCAGCTCGACTGCAAAAAGCCATGCAGCAAGACCGCGACCGGCGCTGTCGGAGCTGGACCCGGCAGCGACACCACGTGCAGGTTGCCAAACCCGGCCACCGGGACCAGCTGTCCCGCCGGATGCCACGGCGGCGGTGTCACGTTGTGCTTCAGGGCCAAGCGTCGGGCGCGGAATTCTTGTTGAGTTCTGGGACGACGAAGTCAAACTCTGCTTCGACGTCGACCCATTTGTCCTTGACCTTGCAGGTGACCGCGGTGTTTTCCGCTTTGCAGTCGTCGACGTGGCTCGAGCTGAACAAATACAGCGAGGCGCGGCCTTTGACTGTGCCGCTGAACTTGCCGCCGGGCGAGGCCGACCACTTTTCGATGTCGAACTGACCGTCGATGCCGGGACAGGTCGACCGGTAGCTCCACATGTCGAAGTTGACTTGGACCATCGGCGAGGTGCAGGCAAATGGGTATACGCCAGGCTTGTCCGTGTTGACCGGAAAGCCCACGGCCTCGACCAAGATGCCAAACCGCAATTGAAAATCCAACGGGATAATCGTGGGCTTGCCGTTGGTGGTGGTGGCGGGCTGCGGCACGTGATCCTGCATGCCAAAGGCGACGGCGGGCGGCGTCAGGTGGGTGTTGCCGTAGATCAGCACACTGTCGATCTGCGTCAGGTCGCGGTCGAGTTCGACAACTTTGCCGTCAAAGGGTCCGCCGTGAAAAGTCAGCTTGGCCGCGTAGTATTGCGTACGCTTGGCGGCGACTTCGGTAGCCAGGTCCATGACAACGCCGTCAGGCGCTGAACTGACGTCTGCGGTAAACACGGGTGCGGGTGCGGGCGATACGCAAGCGGCCATGGCCCAATTCGCCAGAAAAAAAGTCAGCGTTCCAGCGATCGTGCGTTGCATTGGAGTTCCTTGGACTTGCAACCAGTTGGCTCAGGTGTAACCGACCGCTTTGTTGCAATCCGGTCGCACAATCGCGACACTACACCATCTCGCGGCGAAGGGGCACCCATTGCCCATCGTGGGCCACCGTTCCTACGGCATCGGAGTTTGGTGCAATGCGCATTCCCAACGGCTTTCTTGTGGTGATTCAGGCGGTTATTGCTTCTGCGGTGGCGGCCCTGTGCCTGTCCGGATGTGGCGAGGTCAAGGTCGACCCCTCGACCAGCGAACCTGCGGCAGACGCGGCGACCGACAGCACGACCAACGGCGACGGTGTGGGCGGCAAGGCCGACACCACGACCGGCGGCAATCAGGCCCCCACCGTGAGCATCAAAAGCCCGGCCAACGATGCGGTGTTCAGCCCTGGCCAAACCATCAGCTTTGCGGCCAAGGTTTTTGATGACTTCGACTCACCCGATCTCATCAAGGTCCAGTGGAAAACCGAGACGGGCACGGTCTTGAACGAAGGCAAGGTCGGCGCCAGCGGCTTCTCCGAGTTCGACACCGCCAACATCACCGACGGCGCCCACAAGATCACCTGCCTCGCCACCGACACCGCAGGTGCCGTCGGCACCGCCGAAATCACCCTGCTGATCAACTCGCCACCTGGGTCGCCCGGCATCGAAATCCTGCCAGCGGCGCCGACCACCAGTGACGATCTGGTGGTCCACATCGTCACGCCCGCCTCCGATCCCAATCGGTCCAGCAAGGACCTGACCTACAGCTATGCCTGGTTCAAGAACGATGTCGCCACCGGCGAGACCGGCAAGACGATTGCCAATGCGCTGACCGCCAAGGGCGAAAAGTGGACAGTCAAAGTCAAAGCCAAGGACCCCAAGACCGAAGGTCCCGAGACACAAGCCAGTGTCACCATCGGCAACGCCCAGCCCGTCACGCCGACCCTGGCGATCACGCCGACTGCGGTCGATTTGCTCACCGAGGTGTCGTGCGCGACTGCCCAGCCGGCAAGCGATGCCGATGGCGACAAGCTGGAGTACGAGTGGAGCTGGACCATCAACCAGTACACCAACCCAGGGGCCACCACCCAGCTGGTCAGCGTCAAAGACTTGTTGTCCGGCCCCAAACAGTCGGTCAAAGCCGGCGATGTCCTCAAGTGCGCGGTCGTCGTCAAAGACACGGTGGGTCCAGCGTTGCCCAAAGTCGAGAGCGCACCGGTCACGCTGCAGCCGTTTGACATCTGCGGCAGCGCGTTTTCCCCTTGCGACGACGTGGCGGCTTGCCAGAACACCAACACGCTAGAGGCGATTTGTACTTGTCCTGTCGGCTACTTTGGTGACGGCAAAGTCTGCTTTGACACCGACGAGTGCTTGGCCGGCGACAAGTGCAGTGGCAGTGCCGCCTGTGACAACACGCCCGGCGGCTTCAAGTGCAAGTGCAAACCGGGCTTTGTCGGCGATGGGGTGACATGCACCGATATCGACGAGTGCAGCAAGCCGACCAACGCATGCGACCTGAGCAGCGCCTGCAGCAACACGGCGGGTGGCTATGACTGCACCTGCCAGCCCGGGTTCGGCA
>CANMNA010000140.1 GCA_947499075.1 Myxococcales bacterium | reverse complement strand
GACGGCAACGCCTGCACCGACGACACCTGCGTGGCGGCGACGGGTTGCGTGGTCACGCTGGGCGACGGCAAGGGCTGCGACGACGGCAACACTTGCACCGAAGCCGACAAGTGCAGCCTGGGCAAGTGTGCCGGCAAGGCCAAGGCCTGCGACGACAAGAACCCTTGCACCCAAGACGTGTGCTTGGCCGGCGCGTGCACCGGCACGGTCGTCGATGGCGCACCCTGCAGCGACGGCGACGGATGCACAGGCGGCGACACCTGCGCCGGCGGCGCATGCAAGGGCGCGGTCAGCGACTGCAACGATGGCAACCCTTGCACCGCCGACAGCTGCGACAAAGCCAAGGGTTGTGCCAGCTTGCCCGTTGATCCAACCGTGTGCGACGACGGCAACTTGTGCACCACCGGCGAAAAATGCGCGGCCGGCACCTGTAGCGGCGGCAGCGCGGTGGTGTGCAGCAACGATAACCCGTGCACTGTCCAGGCGTGCGCAGCCTCGACCGGCCTGTGCGGCGCCAAGCTCAAAGGTGATGGCAGCCCATGCAGCGACGGCAAGGCCTGCACAGCCAGCGACACTTGCAGCAAGGGATGGTGCGCGGGCAAAGAGCAATGCGACGATGCCAACCCGTGCACCCAAGACGCCTGCGACGCTGCCGGCAAGTGCGCGCACACCGGCAGTGGCAGTGCGGCTTGCGACGACGGCGACAAGTGCACCACGAATGACAAGTGCGCGGGCGGCAAGTGCCAAGGCGCGGCGGTGCTCAGCCTGTGCGACGACAGCAATTCGTGTACCACTGACGTCTGCGACGCCCAAACCGGGTGCAGCCACAGCAACCAGAGCGACGGCGCCAGCTGCGACGATGGCCTGGCGTGCAGCGGCACCGACAGCTGCAAGGTCGGCGCGTGCAGCCAGCACAGCCAAGCCTGCATCGGGTGCACCAGCGACGCCGACTGTGCCAGCCTCGATGACGCCAACGCCTGCAACGGCAAAGTCGGCTGCGCGGCCGGTCAGTGCGCGGTCGATGTCAAGTCGGTCGTGGTCTGCGACCACAGCAAAGACGGGCCGTGTGCCGCCAGCCAGTGCGACGCCAAGTCCGGCAAGTGCGCGGTCGCCGACTTGGCCGAGGGCGCCACCTGCAGCGACGGCGACGTTTGCTCCAGCGGCGATGCCTGCACCAAAGGCAGCTGCGCGGCCAGCCAGGGATGCGACGACGCCAACCCCTGCACCGCCGACGGTTGTGACGCCAAAGGATGCACCCACACTGCGACTGCTGGCGTGAGCTGCAGCGACGACAGCACCTGTACCAGCGGCGATGCCTGCGACGGCAGCGGTGCCTGTGCCGGCAAAAAGGCCCTCTGCAACGACGACAACCCCTGCACCGACGACGGCTGCGACCCCAAGACCGGATGCACCAAGGCCGCCAACACGGCGAGCTGTACGCTTGCCGACTGCAAGCAAGGCCAATGCGCCAAGAGCGTGTGCGAGCCCACCGGCAAGACCGGATGCGACGACAACGACCCGTGCACCACCGACAGTTGCATCAGCAACGCCTGCCAGTTCGCACCGGCCTTGGACGGCACCCCGTGCCCCGATGGCGACGCCTGCACCACCGGCGAGGCCTGCGCCAGCGGCAAGTGCGGCACCAAGCCAGTCGACTGCCCTGATGCCAGCACCGCCTGCCAGCTAGAGGCCTGCGACGCCAAGACCGGATGCGGCATGGTCAGCGCCAAAGACGGCGCGGTGTGCGACGACGGCGACGCCTGCGTGACCGGCGAGAGTTGCACGACGGGCAAATGCATGGGCACGGCGACGGTCTGCGACGACAAGAACCCGTGCACCGCCGACAGCTGCAACGCCGCCGACGGCACGTGCCTGGCCGCGCCAGCCACCGCGACCTGCGACGACGGCAACCCGTGCACCAGCAGCGACACCTGCGACAAGGGCAGCTGCGGCGGCACGGCCAAGGTCTGCGACGACGGCGATGTCTGCACCGCCGATGCCTGCGACACCAAAACCGGCAGCTGTGCCACGCCCGCCGCCACCGACGGCACGGTCTGCGACGACAAGAGCGCATGCACCGAGGGCGACGTATGTACCAGCGGCAAGTGCGCCGGGAACATTCCGGCCGATGCCGTGAGCACGTACGCCGGCGAAGGCACCGCTGGCTTTGGCAACGGCACCGCCAGCCAGGCCAAATTCTCAGAACCCGTCGCGTTGGCCGTCGATGCCACCGGCAACGTCTACGTCTGTGACGCCGCGAGCGGCGGGGCGCGCATCCGGCTGATCGATACCAAGGGCAGTGTGACCACGCTGGCCGGCCAAGGCTTGGACGGCTTTGTCGACGGCCCCGCCGCCACCGCCCGCTTCTGGCGCCCCAGCGGCATCGCCGTGGGCGGCGACGGCAACCTCTACGTCGCCGACCGCTTCAACCAGCGCATCCGCAAACTGCTGCTAGATGGCACTGTCAGCACGCTGGCCGGCGATGCCGCCGACCCCAGCTTTGGCGACCCCAAGGCCCTGGGCGACTTCGCCGACGGGCAGGGCGTCGCCGCCAAATTCGACGAACCGGCGGGCATCGCGTGGTCGGCCAAGGACAGTGCGCTGTACGTCGTCGAGGCTGCCAACAACCGGGTGCGCAAGGTCTTGCTCGATGGCACGGTGTCCACAGTCGCGGGCAAGGGTCCTATCGGCAGCGACGACGGCCCAGCGCTTGGCGCCACGTTCAAGGCGCCCACGGGTATCGCGGTCGACAGCGGTGGCGCGATTTTCATCGCCGACACCGGCAATCATCGGATTCGCAAGCTGTCCGGCGGCATGGTCACGACCGTGGGTGGCTCCAGCGCGGGCTTGGTCAATGGTGCGCCCGCCGAGAGCAAGTTCAGCAGTCCGGCGGGTCTGGCTGCCATTGGGGCGCTGGTCTACGTCGCCGACGCGCAGAATCATGCGATTCGGCAAGTCGCGTTTAGCGAAGTCAAGACCCTGACGGGCACCGGCGCGGCTGCGATGGTCAATGACGTTTTTGCCAAGGCCCAGTTCAAGGCGCCACTGGGCGTGGTCGCGGTCAGCGCCGGGCTGTGGTACGTGGCGGATGCGGAGAACTTTCTGATCCGCAAGCTGTTTTCGGTGGGGGCGGCGTGTGGGGGGAAGTAGTGGCTGGTGCTGGAGGCGGCGTCGCCGAGCGCACCAGCGCGGCTGCCTCGACCCGCACCGCCCGGACCAGCAGTTCGGTCATCGCCTCGTCTAGCTCGTCGCGTTCGTGGCTGGTCAGGGTCTTTTCACCCACGGCCTTGCCGTCCCCAAATTCCCCACAGAAATCTCCCGCGGCCCCCGATTTGAGATGCGCAGTGCTGGGTTGCTCGCTGCGCTCGACAAGGAACAAGGAGCTGAAAGAGCGAGGCGTACTCAGGTACGCCGCAGCGAGAGAAGCGACGCAGTGACGCAGAG
>CANMNA010000139.1 GCA_947499075.1 Myxococcales bacterium | reverse complement strand
GCGCTGACCCCAGGTGTCGTGGACCGTCTCGCCCTTGGCATCGACCACGAAGCGGCCAGCCGGGGCCTTGGCGTAACCGGTTGCGGGCATGGCAATGCAGACGACAAGGGCAACGACAAGGCGAGTGCAGTGGTGCTTCATGGCGGCTTCCTTGGCGAACGCGGCGCTCGGCCGGACAGAAAAGGGTCAAAAAGTCAAAATATCAAGCCCGTCAGACCTCACCTCACGCACCGCACACGGAAGTTGCTGGTGACGCCGCCGTAGTCGCTGTAGCCGTAGTTGAAGTTGACGACCCACGCGAAGGAAGACGAGCCGGAATACGCCGTGGCCGACCAAAACCACTCGCCAGGCGCCCCCGCAAACGCCACAGCCGCCGCCGGATTCACCTTGGTAAAATCGACATTGGTATCCAACTCCGCCTGCGTCGGCAACCGCCAGTCATTCTTGCCACCGGTCGTCTGCGTCAGGCAATACGTCTTCGCCTTGCCCCAGTCCATCACCCCGGCCGAAAACCCCTTCTGCCACATGCGCTTGGTCAAACTATCGCTGACCGTACCATCGCCATTGTCGGTGAACGTATTCGGGCTCAGCGCCTGCGGACCCCAAACCGGCCCATCCGGCGCGCATACATCGCCGGGATTGCTGTTGACGAGCAAGTAGTTGTCCAAGCACGCGGTACACCCAGGCAGCGCAAACCCGGCCTTGGCGCACCCGCACCCCTCATTCACCTGCCCATTGCAGTTGTCATCCACCCCCACCGTCGCACAACTCTCCACCACGCCCGGATTCACCGCAACCTTGCCATCGTCACAATCCTTGCCGCCACAACTCACCGGCCCAAAACCATCGTCATCGGCATCGGTCAACGCCCCCGCCTTGCACGCCTTCGCCGCGCAGATATCCCCCACCGTACAGCCATCGCCATCGCTGCATCCCGCTGTATTGGCCGCATAGCCACAACCGCCGACCGCCGCACAGCTATCCGCCGTGCAGCCATTGCCGTCGTCACAATTCACCGCCGCCCCGCCCGCGCACTTGCCCTGGCTGCAGGCGTCCTTGATCGTGCACGCGTTGCCGTCATCACACCCGGCCGAGATGCTGGCGTACAGGCAGCCCTGCTGTGCGTTGCAGGTGTCCGCGGTACACGGCTCGCCGTCGTCGCAGCCCTTAACGCTGCCCGCCTTGCAGACCGTCGCCGCGCAAGAGTCGTTCAACGTGCAGACGCTGCCGTCGCTGCAGCCGCTGGTGTTGGCGAAGTGCTTGCACCCATTGCCCTTCTGGCACGCGTCATCGGTGCAGCCATTGCCATCGTCGCAATTGCTGACGCCGGCGCCGGCGCATGCGCCCTGGACACACGTGTCGTTGATCGTGCAAACGTTGTTGTCGCTGCAGGCGGCGCTATTGTTCGCGGTCACGCAGCCTTTCTGCGGATGGCAACTGTCGTCGGTGCAAGGATCGCCGTCGTTGCACACTTTGCCCTTGCCCGGCTGGCACTTGCCGCCCTGGCACTGGTCGCCTTCGGTGCATACGTTGCTGTCGGTGCACGCGTCGGCGTTGCTGACGGGCAGGCAGCCCTTGATCGCGTCGCACAGGTCGTTGGTGCACACGTTGCCGTCATCGCACGCCTTGGCCTTGCCGGGCACGCAAGCGCCGTCCTTGCACTGGTCGCCGTCGGTGCACAGGTTGTTGTCCTGGCACGGCAGCACGTTGGCCACGGCGGTGCAGCCCTTCTTGGCATCGCAGGCGTCTGCGGTACACGGATTGCCGTCGTCGCACGCCTTGGCCGTACCGGGCAGGCAGGTGCCGTCCACGCAAGCGTCGTTCTCGGTGCAGGTGTCGTTGTCGCTGCAGCCGAGCGTGTTGTTCTGGAACTTACAGCCGTTTATCGGTTCGCAGCTATCGGTGGTGCATGGGTTGCCGTCGCTGCACGGCAGCTTGGCCGTGGTGGCGCAGACGCCGCCCTTGCAACCGTCGCCCAGCGTGCACGAGTCGCCGTCACTGCACGGCAAGGCGTTGATCGCAAAAGTGCATCCGCTCTTGGCGTCGCAGCCGTCGTTGGTGCACGGGTTGCCGTCGTCGCACGCGGTGACAGCGCCGGGCAGGCATGCGCCGCCCTTGCACGCATCGCCGACCGTGCACACGCTGCCGTCGGTGCAGGCGCCGCTGTCGTCGGCCGTGGCGCCGCAGCCCTTGGTCGCATCACAAGTATCCAACATGCAAGGGTTTTTGTCGTCGCACAGCACTGCCTTGCCGACGCACACGCCGTTGTTGCAGCCGTCGCCGCTGGTGCACGCGCTGTCGTCGTTGCAGGCGCCGGTCAGCGGCGGATGCTGGCAGGCGCCGCCGACGCAGTTGTCGTACGTGCACTGGGCGCCGTCGTCGCACATGCCGGCGCTGGGCTCGTCGGTCTGGCTGTCGCAGTCGTCGTCCTTCTGGTTGCACTGTTCGGTGACGGCCGCGGGCGCGTCGCAAGCGCTCAGGCCGCTCGCACCACAACTCCGCTTGCCGCCGCAGGTTCCGACCGGATTGGCCTGGGTGCAGACGGTCGTCAGTGCCAGCTTGGTCGCGCGGGCGTCGCACGGGCAGACCAGATCGTCCTTGACGCACTGGCTGCCCTTGATGCCGCCCAGGCTGGTGGCCTGCTTGCAACTGAAGCCGCCCGGGCAACCGCCGCCGCCGTCGCTGCAACTGTTGCCGCAGAACGCGCCGACGAGCGACCCGCTGCCGTCCTTGTAGGGCACGCAGCGCGATTCGGCGCCGCCCAACACGTTGTTGCAGTCGCTGTCGGCCTGGCAGGGCTGGCACAGGCGCGGGTGCATCGGCACGCATAGGTTGACGATGTCGCCGCCGCTGCCGCTGATCTGTCCGCATTTGAAGCCGTCGGCGCAGGCGCCGGTGCACAGCTTGGCGCACTGCTGGCCGCCGTTTGTCTCGATGCAGAACGCCGAGTCGCACTGGCCATTGGTGGTGCACGGGCAACCCGGCGCGGTGCAACCGGCATCGACGACGGCGGCATCGGCGTCGGCGTCGGGCGCAGAGTCCGGTGCCGGCGCGCTGTCGGCGGCGGGCACGCTGTCCTGGGCGACGGCGGCGTCGGTCGGCTCGCCAAGCGTGTCGGTGGCGACGTCCGGCGCCAGTTCGTCCAACAGCGAGTCGGCGCCCGAGCCGAGGTCGCCGACGGTCGCCGTGTCCGCTTCAGGGGCGGTGCCGCAGCCAGCCACCAGCGACGCCAACAACAGCCAGGGCGTCGCAAGCGCTCGAAAGGACATCAGACCTGGATCCATGGAAGTCCTGCCGGAGGGGATAGCCCACGCAAACCGCCTACCACCCGACACCAGCCCAATCTGCTCAGCCAAACCACCCATTTCGCGCCCCAGCATCGCCCACGCGACGCCGTGATCTCAGGCTATGCCCGTCCGACTTCGCCTGTCAAGCTCGACTTGCCCGTCAAAATCAGCCGAGTTGCCCGAGAATT
>CANMNA010000138.1 GCA_947499075.1 Myxococcales bacterium | reverse complement strand
CGCAACGGCGGGCGACTGCTCCGACAGCAATCCGTGCACCGACGACGCCTGCACCGCGGGCAAGTGCGCGTTTAGCAATAATATCGCTACGTGCTCCGACAACGACGCATGCACCAGCGGCGACAAGTGCGGCGCCGGCAAGTGCACCGGCCCAACGACTGTGGTTTGCAACGACAACAACGGATGCACCAACGACAGCTGCGACAAGGTCACGGGCTGCATCGCCACCAACAACGCCGCGTCGTGCACCGATAACAACGCCTGCACCACCGGCGACTTGTGCAGTGCCGGCGTGTGCAAAGGCGGCGCGACCACCACTTGCAACGACAACAACGTGTGCACCACCGATAGCTGCGATGCCACCACGGGCTGCAAGTTTACCGCCAACAGCGCGACTTGCGATGACAGTGACGCCTGCACCAGCGGCGACATCTGTGGCGTCAGTGGCTGCAAGGGCACCCCAATTGTGTGCGACGACAAGAACGTGTGCACTTCAGACTTTTGCGACAAAGCGGCCGGCTGCAAGACCAGCTTTCAGCCATCGGGGCCCAACTGCGACGACGGCAGCGCCTGCAGCATCGGCGACAACTGCGTCCAGGGCCAATGCAAGGCCGGCACGTTGGTGTGGGTCGACAAGCTGGCGGGCAGTGTACCCTCGCCCAACCAGGGCAACGGCGGCGGCGGCTATGCCGACGGAGCGGGCGACAAGGCCCAGTTCAACACACCGCAGGGTCTCGTATTCGACCGCAAGTGGGGCGCGCTGTTTGTGGCCGATACCGCCAACAACATGATCCGCAAAGTCGACTTGGATGGCACCACCAGCACCTTCGCGGGCAGCAAGAGTCAGGGTGCCACAGATGCTGTGGGCTCCAACGCCAGCTTCAACGCGCCGGCCGCCATCGCCAGCGACGGCTTAGCCACGCTGTACGTCGCGGACACCAACAACTGCATGATCCGGACAATCGATTTGACCGCCACCGTCGCCACCATCGCAGGCATCTCCGGCGGTTATGTCGACGGCAAGGCCAGCTTGGCCAAGTTCCTGTATCCCAAGGGCATTGCCATTGGCCCCACCGGTCTCATCGCTGTCGCAGATACCGGCAACAATGCGATTCGTCTCATCAACTTGTACGATGGCGTCGTCACCACGCTGGCGGGCGGCAACGGCGCCGGCTGGGGCGATGGCACCGGCAAGTTTGTCAAGTTCAACAACCCCATGGGCGTCGCTTACGATCCCAGCGGCAACTTGTATGTCGCCGACCAGTCCAACAATCGGATCCGCAAAGTGGCCATCGATGGCACCACCTCGACAATCGGCGGCGATGGCGTGGGTGGCATGGTCGACAGCCTGAACCCGATGACGGCGAGCTTCAACTATCCGATGGCCGTCTATGTCGTGCAAGGCTCGGCCATCTTGGTGTCCGATGGCAACAACGGCCGCATCCGCAAGGGTTCCGGCAATGGCGTCTCGACATTTGCGGGCAGTGGCAGCGGCGCTGGCAACGGTGCAGCAAGCGCTGTGTCGTTTTACTGGCCGGCGGGCATCGCACTGGACGACTCCGGCTACGTGTACGTGGCCGACAGCTACAACCACATCATCAGGCGCATCCGCGACAGCTCGGCCCCGTGCAACATCGCTGGCACCTGCTACGTCGCCAACGTCTGGAACCCCAAGGATTCCTGCCAGAGCTGCCAGCCCGCCGCGCCATCGATGTGGACCACGAGTTCCAAGAGCACCCCGTGCGCCGACAATAAATTTTGTACCGTCAACGACGCATGCGACGCCACCGGCAGTTGCGGTGGGTCGGCAGCCGTGTGCAACGATGGCAACGCATGCACCGCCGACTCGTGCCAAGCCTTAACCGGGGTATGCCTGTTTGAGCCCCTGAACCAAACGGCGTGTAACGATGGCAACCCTTGCTACACCGGCGATGTCTGCACAAATGGCGCATGCATCGGTGGTACCATGCCCCTGTGCAACGACAACAGCCCGTGCACCAACGACACCTGCAATGCCGCCAACGGCACATGCGCCTACGATGCGGTCGCGTTTGGGACCGCGTGCAGCGCTGCCACCGGCCAAGAGTACGGGTTCTGCAACAGCGCAAGCAAGTGCACCGGCTTGGAGCAATCGGCCTTGCTCATGCCCGAGACGGCAACCAATGGCCGCCTGACCGGCGTGAGCCGCGCGCCAGACAACAAGGTTTACGTCACCGGGTTTGGCAGCCACAGCAACGGCTCGCAATCGGCGATTTGGCTGGTCAACCCGGCGGCCGTGCCACCCACACTGGCGAGCGTATTGTCGACGACGCCCAACGAATACCACTCGTTGAGCTACCGGTTTATCGGCGGCGGCCAATCGCAGCTTTCGGACACGTCCGCCGCTACTGCTGGCTACAAGACCAATGGGTGGCAAAACACCGGAGGCCCGAGTATGCCGAATTCGGCTGCGCGCATGCTGCGCCATGCGGCCCACGCCATCGACAGCACCAATGTGGAGTACTACTTCACCGGCGGTGCCGCCGCAGGGCAGGGCGCTCCCGCGTCGACGCTGTACCGGCTGAGGCACTTGCCGTCCACCTCCACCTGGGAGACATCAGGAACGCTGCTGGGCGAAATGGGTATCGCCAATGGCTTCACCACCAACGCAGCGGAGTGCGGCGGGTTGATGATGAACGCCAACGTCGCGGGCGTGTACGCTTCCGGCCCCGACAACATTTTCGTTGCAGCAAACAGCCAGAGCGGCGCGATGTCCGTGGTTGGCTCCTGGGCCAGTAACAATTCGATGAACACAGCCTGTGCTGCGGTGGCGCCGGGCGGATCGATACAGGCACACAGCAACACCAACCCGTACTCGCTGACTTTGACCAACTCCACCGTGTTTACTGGTGTCCACGGCGCCAACGCCAGTCAAGTCGTGGCCGTAGGCGTCAACAGCACTGGCGTCCCCGTGGTGTACAAGTTTGGCGGCGTCGGCTCGGGTGGCGGCTGGGTCCAGAACTACCCCAACCCATCCGCACCATCTGGCATGCCCGCGTTTATGAACGGCGGCTCCTACAAGCCCGCCGCAGTGACGGTCACCGAAAAGGATGCGTGGATCGCCGGCACAGTGGTCACGGGCGGATGCACCTACTTGTTTGCCCTGCACGGCTCCGCCAACGGCAGTGCGTGGGCGTGGAACAAGCTGGTGACGTCGAACGCAACTGCCTATAGCTGCGACACTTCGCAAACCAATGCCGACCACTTCAGCATCACCAAAATGTGGACGGACCCCAGCGACGGGGCCGTCTACATCGTAGGGTCAGTCGCCAAAGACAGCACGGGCGGCAGCAAAGTCGGCAGCACCGCAACCTCCCAGGGACAGCGCGGCGTGCTGTGGCGCATCAAGTAGGGGCACTGATCAGGTCAAGAGCCCGGGCCACAACTGCCCGACAGGTTGCGTCGCGACCGGAGCGGCGAGACGGCTGTCAAGCAC
>CANMNA010000137.1 GCA_947499075.1 Myxococcales bacterium | reverse complement strand
GGGCAGCCCGCCGACCGCCAGCGTCGCCTGCCAAGACGGCAATGCGTGCACGGTAGGCGATGTGTGCGCCTCCGGTTCGTGCGCAGGCGGCACCGACACCTGCCTGTGCAGCAGCGACGCCGAGTGCAAGACCCAAGGCGACGGCAACTTGTGCAACGGTCCGCTGTTTTGCAACAAGGCGACTCAGAAATGCGCACTGAATCCGGCCGCTGCGGTGGTGTGCCCGACCGGCCTCGACACGGTATGCAAGAAGAACGTGTGCGCGCCGAGCACCGGCGCCTGTATCTTGGCCAATGCGGCTACTACCACCACCTGCGACGACGGCGACGCCTGCACCGTCAACGATTATTGCACCGACGGCGGCTGCACCGCTGGCACGTTTATCTGCAGTTGCAGCATCGACAGCCAGTGCGTCAAGTACCACGACGGCAATTTCTGTGCGGGCACCATGTACTGCAATAAGGCCAAGAGCCCGGCCAAATGCGAGCTCAATCCCGCGACCAAAGTCGTGTGCAAGACCGCAAGCGACACCGGGTGCTCGCAGACCTTGTGCGAACCGGCGACAGGGCTGTGCGCCGCCAAGGCGGTCAACCAGTTTTTGCCATGCGACGCCGACGGGCTGTTTTGCACTCAAGGCGACGCTTGCTTGGAGGGCGTGTGCACGGCCGGCCAGAACATCTGCGAGTGCTTGACCGACGGCGACTGCGCCAAGAAAGACGACGGCGATCCGTGCAATGGCAGCTTGTATTGCGACAAGTCCAAGCCGTTATTCCAGTGCAGCGTCAATCCGGCGACCGTTGTGCAATGCCCCGACACCGGTGATACGTGCAACGTTGGTGCCTGCCAAAAGGCCAGCGGCAAGTGCGCGCTCTTACCTGCCAATGGCGGCAAAGTCTGCAGCGACAGCAATGTGTGCACCGCCGGCGACCAGTGTGCGGGCGGTAAGTGCGAACCGTTGAAAGCCGTCGTCTGCGACGACTTGAATCCGTGCACCCAGGACAGTTGCGACCCGATTTTGGGCTGCCAAATTGCCGCCAACAGCACGCCGTGCGACGACGGCAATCCGTGCAGCGTGGGCGATACCTGCAAATCTGGCCAGTGTTTGGCCGGCAACGGCAACGCCTGCGACGATGGCAAGCCGTGCACCGACGACTTCTGCGGGGCCAAGGCCGCGTGCAGCCACGCATTCAACGCGGTGTTGTGCGAAGACGGCGATGTGTGCACCGCCAACGACCAGTGCGCGCAGGGCCAGTGCGTCGCCGGACCGCCCAATAGCTGTGACGACAACAATGTGTGTACCAAGGACGCCTGCGACGTGGTCAAGGGCTGCCTGTATTTCAACGCCGATGGCGGGCCGTGCGACTCGCTGACCTGCACGGTGGGCGATAGTTGCAAGGGCGGCAAGTGTGTCAGCGGCGGCAAGGACAAGCTGTGGAGCTGGGTCGACGATGGCGAAATCGGCGGCTTCAACGGCGTGACGGTGTTGCCCAACGGCAATCTTGTGGCGGTGGGGACAAGGCCGACCGACCCCAACTTCCCAGAAAGCGTCATGAAGTTATTCAGTCCGACCGGACAGTTGGTTGGCACGCCCAACACCTTGAGCAACAACAGGTTGAGCGCGGTCGCTACGCGCGGCACAACCATGGGCATCGTGGGCGACGGGATAGTTGGGGAGAGAGACCAAGACGGCGTCGCCAAGTGTTCCAACTCAACAGTCATTGGCCAATGGCGCGGTCTGGTCGAAGTCGCCGATGGCTTTTTGCTTGCGGGAATTTCCTACGCGGGCCAAAGCAACACCGCGTATCTCCATTTCACGATTCAGCGCACCAGCAACTGCAAGTGGTTGTGGACAAAAGAGTACGACAGCCCAATCGCGCCGCATCGCGGAGCGACTGGCATTGTGGCCAACGGCGCCGGCGAATTCTTGGCCACCGGCTGGACCAAAGACAACGACAAGGACTACCAAGCGCTGCTGGTGCGCATCGACGTCAGCGGCACCAAGCTCAACGACGCGGTGCGCGGCGGGGCTGATTCCGACTTCGCCAACCGCGCGACCCACCTGCCGGGCGGGGGCTGGTTGGTCAGCGGCAGCACCAACTCCAAAGGTCTGGGTGGCTACGACGGCTGGCTCATCCGCGTCAGCGAAACGCTGGATCCGGTGTGGGACCGCACCTACGGCGGCAAGGCCGACGATTTCTTGGGCGATGTGGCGATGACCGCCGACGGTGGTGCGGTGGCGGTGGGCAACACGTCGTCGTTTGGCGCGACCAACCAGCAAGCGTGGCTGCTGCGCCTGGATGCATGGGGCAATGTGCAGTGGAGCCGGGTCATCGGCGGCGCAAAAGACGACGGCCTCCAAGCGCTCGTCGTCCTCGACGACGGCAGCCTGTTGTTGGCCGGCTCCCACAGCGGCAGCGGCAGCGCGCGACCGTGGCTGACGCACACCGACGCGTGGGGCCACGAGACCTGCTCGTCAGCTGGCAAGTGTGGCTTGCTCAAGGCCAACGCCTGCGACGATGGCAATCCGTGCACCGCCGACGACTGCGACGCCCAAATTGGCTGTACCCACCTCAAATTCGCCGACCAAGCGCCGTGCGGCGTGGGCAAGGTGTGTGTGGCGGGTGGGTGTCAGTGAGCGAATTGCGGTGTCGCCTGAGCCAAGCCCGTCACCCATTCACCGCCCGCAGCATCCCCCAAATCGCTGGCGCCCCGGGCGCGCACGCCACCTCGGCAGTCACCTCCAGCCCAAAGTGACGGTAGAACCCCAGGTTCTGCGGATTGGTGGTCTCCAAGTACAGTGCCACGCCCAGCGCGTCCGCCCTTGCCAGCGCGTGGCGCATCATCTTGCCGCCCGCACCGCTGCCCTGCCGACCGGGATCAACGCCCAGCACGTACACGTACACATGCGGCTGCTTGCAGTGCAACTGGTCCAGCGCGCGCTGCACCGGCAACCCGGCGCGGGCCAACTGCCACGTCGGCACCGGCATTGCGGGCCGGTCCCAAAAGCGCACAAGGTAATTCAACCCCCGCGACCACTGAAACGGATACCGCCCCGGTTCGGCCATCAGGATCGCTGCGCTGAGCTCAGCGTCCGACGTCCACGCCCCGCCGTCGGCCAGGGTCAGTTCCACACTATTGCCGAACAGGAATGCCAGCCAGGCGGCCCGCTGCCGGTCGTCGGGCAGCAAATAGCGAAACATCGGGTCGTCGTCAAACGACCGCGCCAGCATCGCTGCGGCCGTGCGGCGTTCATCTGGGCGGATCAGACGCACCGCAGACCCCGCGATTCGCCCGCTCCGGATCCACACCCAAAGCGCACTACGGACATCCTGGCTGCGGGTTTCTGCAGGGTCAAGTGCAAGACATGTAGGCAAGAAGAGGTGGTGGCGTGGTCGTGCAAGCAACGTGGGGTCTGTGCGAGCTGCGATGGCAAGCGTAGGACCGAAGAAGCGGAACACTTAACGAAATCTGTTCTGCCT
>CANMNA010000136.1 GCA_947499075.1 Myxococcales bacterium | reverse complement strand
CAGCCTTCAAAGAAGTTGTAGCGCATGATCTCGGTGCCGTCGTCGGCGCACAGGATCACGGAGCCCGACTTGCGCTGCACTTTGCCTTCGACAACCGCCTTGCGCCATTCCCAGAGCTCGGTGTTGTTGATGTAGCCGCGCTTGAAGGTGACGTTGCTGTACTTGGTGCGGCCCGGGCGCTTGCGCAGAACGATGTCGTCGCCGTCCTGGTACTCGATGATCTCGGTTTCTGAGTCGAGACCTTCGACGTTGCGAAACGCGCCTTGCGTCACACCTTCGATCTCGATTTTGAAGTTGAAGTTACCAATGTGGTCAAATGCGCGACGATTCGGCATGTTACACCTGATAGCGGGCGCCCCCTTTGAGGACGACCATGATTCGGACCGCAACAACCGGAGCTGTTGCGTGCCCGGAGTCGGCTAGGTCGGGCCGGCACCGTGCCGACTTGACCTTGATCGAACTCCCCCTCCGTCCAAGACCACTTGCAACGTTGTGCAGTAAGGTCTCAGACGTTGCGAACCTAACGGATCGGGTCGGACCGCGCAATCAGAAATTCGCCGCAACCGAGTTGGTGGGGCCGAGACACCCCAGCCTCTACTCAGCCTCGACTCAGCCTCTACTCAGCCTCGACTCAGCCTCGACTCAGCCTCTACTCAGCCTCTACGCGGGCAACCGGCGCTCGGACCGCAAGCTATGCGGACTCTCAAAGATGCTGGCGTCACCGGCGCGCTCGGTCAGCTTGCCGTTGCGCCACAGTCCGATGCGCTCGAGCCACGCTTCGAACTCAGGCGTTGGGCGCAGCCCATAAATTTCACGAAGTTGTGCGTTGTTGTGGAAGCTCGTGGTGTTGTAGTTGAGCATGACGTCGTCGCCCAGCGGAATGCCCATCAAGAAGTTGACGCCAGCGGTGGCAAGCAACATTTCGAGGCACTCTTGCTCGTCCTGATCGCTGTCGGCGTGGTTGGTGTAGCACACATCGGTGCCCATCGGGATGCCCATCAGCTTGCCCATGAAGTGGTCTTCGAGGCCGGCCCGCGTGATTTGCTTGCCGTTTTGCAAGTACTCGGGGCCAATGAAACCCACGACGCTGTTGACGAGGAACGGCTCGTAGCGGCGCGCGAAGCCGTAAGCCCTTGCTTCCATGGTCGTTTGATCGGTCTCGTAGTGCGCGTTGGCCGAGAGCGCAGTGCCCTGTCCGGTCTCAAAGTACATCACGTTGGGCCCTTGGGCCGAGCCTTCACGCCGAGTCAAGTCATAGGCCTCAGCGATCGCGTTGACCGAAATGCCGAAGCCGCGGTTGGCCTTTTCA
The DNA here is from genome assembly GCA_947499075.1 of Myxococcales bacterium. Classification (GTDB taxonomy): domain Bacteria; phylum Myxococcota_A; class UBA9042; order UBA9042; family UBA9042; genus SXRM01. The sequence continues at coordinate 2,328 of CANMNA010000136.1, read as the reverse complement.
GTACCCGCCAGAGACTGAAAGCACAGGTCGACCGGGGCTTGGAAGCGCCGGATCGCGTCCATCTGCACGGTGACGTGCGCGAGCACGCACACCTGCGTCGGGATCCGGTGCTGCCGCATCAGATCTTTGACGGCGTGCAAGATCGCGGCGGTGTTCTCGGTCGACTCGGTGGCCGGGTTGATGCCGATCACCGCGTCACCATTGCCGTAACTCAGGCCATCTTTGATCGCCGCCAGGATGCCGGCCACATCGTCGGTTGGGTGATTGGGTTGCAGCCGCGACGAGATGCGCCCAGCCAGACCCAGTGTGTTGTTGCAGCGCCGCACCACCCGGATTTTTTTGCCGGCTACCACCAGGTCCATCGTCGACATCAGCTTGGCCACTGCCGACACCATCTCAGGTGTCAGACCCGGCGAGACGGCGGCAATGTCTTCGCCCGACGTGCGGCGATCGAGCAGCCACTCGCGCAGCTGGGCGACCGTCCACCCCAACACTTTGTTGGCCGCACGCTGGTCCAGGTCATCGACAATCAAGCGCGTAATTTCATCAACTTCGTAGGGAACAGACGGATTCTCATAGCAGTCTCGCAGCACCAGATCCGCGATGACCCGCTTGGCCGCGATGCGCTCTGAAGTGGAGCGCGCGGCGAGGCCGGCCGACCGATCGCCCGACTTCTCTTCGCTCGCACGGTTCAGCGCGTCTTTGAAGCCGGCAAAAGAGTAGCTATGGCCGTGCACTGTGGCGGACAGTTTCATGGGCTACGACTGCGGCTTGGCCGAGCAGACCTTGACGGCGCCCGCGCTGAACACGCCCTTGACACCAGTGACGCAAAACGGCTGTCCTGGGTTGATGTCTCCGCATTGCTTGTCTGAGGTGCAGATGACCCCGCACTCGCTGCCTGAGCCGGAGTAGGCCTTGATGCAAGTAAAGCTCAGGTTCTTGGTGCTGTCGTTGTCGATCGAGCACTGCGAAGTCGGGCCGCCGCACGAGCATTGCTTGGTGCACACGCCAACCGTGGATGTGCCGCCCTGTTGCATCGCGCTTTTGCTGCACACGCCGTACTTGCACTGGGCGTCGGTCTGGCAGCCGACGCCGTGGAGCAAGCCCTCAGTGGTCTTGACAACCGGGGCGCCAAACGGGCAGGTGCCGGGCTCAACAACGGTGGCCGTGCATGCGGGCATGCAGGCAATTGCAAAGATGATTCGCCACATGGTTCGGTTTCCTCAGTTAGCCAGGCTCACTGCCGCGCAGCGCAGCGTCGCGCAGTTGATAGTAAATTTTCAAGATTTTGCGCACGTAGTCGTCAGTTGCCGCAAATGGCGTGGCATCGCGTGCGACCACCCGCATTGAGCCCGCGTGGTAGCCACTCAAGACCTTGACCAAGTCGCCATCAAACTTGTTGGCCAGCACCCGCAGAAAACGTGCGCCGCCCATGATGTTTTGTGCCGGATCGCGGATGTCGTCGACGCCCAACGCCCGCGCCGTCGCCGGCAGCAGCTGCATCAGACCCACCGCGCCTTTGTGCGACACGATGTCGGCATTGCCGCTGCTCTCGACTTGCATCACGGCGCGGATCAAAAGCGGCGGCAGCTTGTAGCGCTGGGCAGCTTGGGCGATCTCGGCCCCGTATGGCCCATCGTCGGCTATCGGCGACGCGGGCAGGTCAGCGCGCGGTGCGGGCGTTGGCGAGCGCTTGCCCCAAGCGTCACGCTTGGCGCCGGCTGGGGCAGCAGTGGGAGCAGGTGCGGGCGCAGGCGCGCTGTAGCTGTTGTTCAGGACGATGGTGCCGCTGCTGGATACGGCCCCGCCGCCGCCGCGCCAGTTGCACCCGTCTGGGTCGGCCATCGCGACTTTGCAACGTTTGGCGATCCACGCATCGGAACGGCCGCCACTGTGCAGGCTGCGCAGGTTGGCGCTTCGCCACAACGGCGTGCCATCCGGTTCCTTGTCACCCAAGTTGCACGAAAAGAACACTTCGCGGCAGGCGGCGTTGGCCTGGCGGGGTGTGGCCAAGATGACAACGGCCGCGCAGGCGCAAGCAGATATGGCGCGAATCAAAGCGTTGCGGTCGGCTGGTGTCACGCGTTCCCCAGAATTGTTGCGCAGCGGCGCGCCAGAGCGCCAACACCCAAGTATCACACACTCATTCCGTTTTGCCAGATCTCTGCGCCGGCAGCTTGCAGGGCTATCGCAAACTCCATAACCCCATGATCGATGGTTAACCGGCTAAGGCTACAGGCAAATATTTCCGATGGTCGGTTCTTCATCTGGAATGCACGCTGCGTAAGCCATGGCAGACCGCCATGCGGACCGAAGGTCAAGCAGTCG
>CANMNA010000135.1 GCA_947499075.1 Myxococcales bacterium | reverse complement strand
CGGGCAAGTCGAGTTTGACAGGCGAAGTCGGACGGGCCTAGCCTGAGATCACGGCGTCGCGTGGGCGATGCTGGGGCGCGAAATGGGTGGTTTGGCTGAGCAGATTGGGCTGGTGTCGGGTGGTAGGCGGTTTGCGTGGGCTATCCCCGCGATCGGGTTGTGCGGTTCGACAGCGGCGACTTCGCAGGTGGCGTGCAGCGCGGCGTAGCGGCCGGAGGCGGTCAGTTGCACGGCCAGCGCCATCATCGAGGTGGTCTTGCCCATTTGGCGCGGCGCGTGCAGGACGAAGTAGGCCTTGTTTTCGACCAGCGAAAGGACTTCAGGCAACCGTTCGGCTGCGGGCAGCATGTAGTGGTCGTCGGCGCGGCAACTGCCGGCGGTGTTGAAGAAGCGGGGCATGGGCGGACCTTGGCCGTGGACGGTGTGGCCGCGGCTTGGCAAGGGTAGCACGGGCAGGAGCGGCTGGCATGCAGACTGGGAAAGGGTGAGTTGGCGCGCGGGCTTTGGCCCGCTTTGGTCGTCAGCGGGCCCAGACGTAGCCGAAGGCAGGCACAGCGGTTCCGGGGCTATCGAAATTCGAGTACCCGCCGACCGGCATAGCGTCGGGATTGCTCAGGCTGTTGGTCCAGCAGCCCAATCCAATCGTGGTGTTGGTTGTGAATCCTGCGGGATGGGAGACTTGAATGCCAATGCGCACCTTGATTTGCAGGTATGGGTCCGGCACGCCCTCGGCGACGTATGTTTTGTATACCCATGGCTTTTGCATGCCCGGCGTCAGGTCCAGCCACTTGGTGTCCAGCGCACTCTTGACCTTGGTCGTCATCAGCGCCAGCAGTGAGGGTCCGACGGCATCAAAGCTCAAGCTGCGCACCACGCCGCCACTGCGCAAGCCCACTCGTAATTCTTTCAGCGGCAGGCTGGAATAGCTGGAGAGCTTGGCCTCCGTCGTGTCGTATGCCGGTTGGTCCGCGGCGAATGGCGACGGCGACAGCCACTGCGGCGAATCGTAGAGGAAAGTCTGCGTCGCCGGCGCGGCCTTCAGCACCAACGTCCACCCGCCACCGTCGTTGGTCTGGTCGCACCAAGCTGTGAACGGCGCGACCGGCCCGGTGGGGCCATCTGGGTCGAGCTTGAACACGCCGCTCGCATTGTCGGGCACCGCATCGCGCAACGCCAGACACGACACAGGCGCTGACTTGCATATGTCGCCCGCACAGTAGCCCGCGCCTTTGTCACACGGCAATGCGTACGTCGACGGTTGGGACTTGCAAGCGCCTTGCTCGCACCCGTCGAGCGTACACGGCTTGCCGTCGTCGCAGTCGAGCGCGCTCTTGTCGATGCAACCCGCCGCGGTTGCGCAGGAACCATGGCCAAAGGTATCGGTGCGCACGAAAGCGGCGTTGGGCTGGCCGCTAAAGTCGTGCTTGGCACCGCCGACGAGCAAGCCGCTGCCAAAAGACGTGACGGCGTACAACGCGTCGGTTCCGTAATCGCCCGCAAACTTGCGCTGCCAGGCGGTGTTGCCCCAATAGTCCACCGACAGTATCCACCCTTGGGTCGCAGCGCCTTTGCCTTGGGTCCGACCGGTGAGCGCAAGCGTGCCGCCGAGGTCGGCGATGGCCAGGAATTCTTCGTCGCCCGGCGTGCCAAAGGTGCGGTCGTCGGCGCGCTCGCCGATCGCGACCAAACGCAACAGCCATCCGTCGCGACCGCCTGCGCCCTTGCTGCCTGTGGAGCCGGCCAGTGCGATGTCGCCATTGCCCAAAGCGGCCACCGCATTGAACTCGTCCTTGCCAGCACCGCCGAACGTGCGCTGCCAGAGTTCCTTGCCGGTAGCGTCATAGCGGGCGACCAGACCATCGGTGCCGCTACTGGAGGTGGAGGACCACCCGGCGACCACGAAATCGCTGCCGGAACCTGCGACTGCGTTCAAGGACTTGGAGAGCGCCGTGCCGCTAACCGACAACAGCTTGGAGAATAGCGGTTTGAGCCCACCATCGAGCAACTTGATCACCCCGTCGTCCAACGTGGTGCCGCCGTTGTACTGAAAGCCAGCGGCAACGATGCCCCCTGGCACCACGGCGATTGCGTTCAGAACGCCTCCGTAGGTGGGGTCGCCGAAGTAGGATGCCACTTGCTTGCCTTCGCCGTCGTACCTAGCAGCCCACGGAATGCAATAGTTGTTGGACTGAACCGTGGTCAGGGCGCCGCCACAGACCACGACACCCTCGCCCACAACTGCCACGGCCCTCGGCGTGCAACCGGCACCGAGCGTCGGCTCCACCTTCCACAGGACGTTGCCTTGCCCGTCCAAGCGAAGAAGCGCTCCACCGTTGGGCTGAGCGGCGCTGCCGTAGCTCACCACCGCGTAAAACCCGTTGGCGTTGACGGCCAGTCCACGAACGATGCTGCCTTTACTGCCGGTGAGTCCAGCCTCCCACACCACTTTCTGCTTGGAACTCACGCACATGCCGCCCAAGCAGACGTCCCCGGTCGTACACGCCCCGGCATCGCACGCCGCACTGTTGACACCGAAGCTGCACCCGACCTTGGCGTCGCAACTGTCATCGGTACAGACATTGCCATCGTCGCACACGATGACCTTGCCGCCCTTGCACACTCCGCCCAAGCAGACCTCACCGGTGGTACAGGCATTGCCGTCGCTGCACGGTCCTTCGTACGGTTCGTGGCTGCACGCCGAGGTGATGGCGTCGCACTTGTCAGTAGTGCACGGCTTGCCGTCGTCGCACTTGTTGCCGCTGCCGGCCAGGCACTTGCCGCCTTTGCAGGTGTCACCGACGGAGCACACCTCGCCGTCGTCGCACGGCGCGCTGTTCACGGTCAACGTGCATCCGCTGGGCAGCTGACATCCGCCATCGGTGCACGGGTTATCGTCGCCGCACTGTTGGGGCAGGTAGGCTTGGTTGCCGGGCATGGGCGTGAACAGGCTGCCGCCCGCGCATTGTTTGGCGCTGGTGTGCCCTGGTCGGCACATGTGGTCGGCGCCGCACGCCCCGCCCGGGCAATCGCCGTTGGCATTGCAGTCGGCGCAGACCTTCTTCTGCAGGTCGCAAACCGCCGGGCAATCCGCGTCGGTCTTGCAGCTGACCTTGGGTGCGCAGCGCTGGCCTTGGCAGACCTTGTCGTCGCCGCAGTCGCCGTCTTGCAGGCACTGCACGCAGCTGCCGGTCTGGTTGTTGCAGACCATGCCGAGTGGCTTGCAGGGGACGAAGCTCTCGCACGCCGTTCCCGTCACGCACATCCCGCCCTGACACGCTTGGCCGTTGCCGCAGTGGCTGGCGTCTGTGCAGGTCACGCAGCTGGCCAAACCGACGTCGCAGACCATCCCGACCGCACAGTCGCTCTTGCTCAAGCACGCACTGCGCAAGCACGCCAGCGACGCTTGGTGGCTGCACAGCCCGGTCTTGGCGTCGCAAGCGTCGGCGGTGCACGGTTCGCCGTCGCTGCAGGCGTTCTTGCCGAAAACGATGCAGGTTCCGCCCTTGCACGCGTCGCCCAAGGTGCACGCGTCGCCGTCGTTGCAGTTCATCGGCGTGCCGACCGTGCACGCGCCGTCGCTGCACTTGTCGCCCACGGTGCACGGATCGCCGTCGCTGCAGGTGGCCGCGTTGAACAGGTGCACGCATCCTTTGACCGGGTTGCAGCTGTCGTTGGTGCACGGTTGCTTGTCGTTGCAGTCGAC
>CANMNA010000134.1 GCA_947499075.1 Myxococcales bacterium | reverse complement strand
GTCACCTGTAGCCGCGCAATTCATTGCGACGGCGTCCCAAGCCGTTATCAACGCTGCGGTTTTCAGTTGACACAATCGAAGACACCCTCTAATGCCCAAACAAGGCGGACCACAGATCGACCGCCATGCCGCGGCAAGCGGATGGTCGCTGGTCGGCCTGTTTGGCCAACATGCGCATCAGCAGCACCACCGTCGCCTCATTGAGCGCCGGGTTGAACCGACGCGGGTCCGGCACTGGCTCGAGCACGTGCGCCGCGAAGATGTTGCCGTCGCGAAACGGCAATTCGCCACTGAGCATGCGGTACAGCAAGACCCCCAGCGCGTAGATGTCGGCCCGGTGATCGACTTTTCCGCCGGTCAATTGCTCGGGCGCCATGTAGAATGGCGTACCCAAGAGCAACGACTGGTCGCCAAAGCCCTGATCGGCGATGCGGGCCAAGCCAAAATCGAACAGCTTGACCGCACCATCGTGGGAGACCAAGGCGTTGTCTGGCTTGACATCGCGGTGCAGGATGCCTTGGCCATGTGCGCTGTCGAGCGCCTCGCAGAGCTGCGAAAACGCCGAGAACAGAAAAGCCAAATCGTGGATTGGCTGGTTGGGCGGCAGGTATTGCGCCAGCGTGACGCCATCGACAAACTCCATGGCGTACCACAGCACGCCGTCGGCGTTGCCACTGTCGTAGATGTGCACGATATTGGGGTGGTTCAGGCTTGCCGAGAGCCGGACTTCTCGCATGAAATACTTGCGGGCCATCTCGGTCGACAGGGCCGACTGCAACAAGAATTTCAGCACCACGAACCGATCGAGCATCTTGTCGACGCCGCGGAACACCACCCCGTGACCACCCTGGCCGATGCGCTGCAGCTGTTCGTAGCGGCTGGCGAGCGCGCGAGGCACACCGGCCGGCCAGCTATCGAGCACGGGGTGCACCGCACCTGGCAACAGCGTCACAGTGCTCTCGTCTGGCATGGAGTTGGCGCTGCGCGGCGGCACAGGTGTCACAGCGGCTGAACGCTCCACTGGCGTTGGCTTGGGCTTGGATTGGCGCACAGAGGCGATGGTCGACTCACTCTTGGGGGCCCGGGCCGGAACCGCAGGCGCTGCCACCAGCTGGGAGTCGTGCTTGCCGGTCGTGGGCGGCAGCGGCGGCTCGCCCCGGTCCATGGTCGGGTCGGTCGATTCGGCCTGATCGGCAGAGAACTCATCGGCGGCCAAATGGATAGCTGCTGGCAAGTCGCTGGGCACATCGTGGCGGTGGTAGGCCTCGGTCAAGATCGCCTGCTGCTCGCTGTCGGGATGATCGGCCAGTGGCGCTGGGGCAACAATCGGGTGCGGCGCAGACCGCCGGCTCGCCGTTTCAGTCGGCGGATCGCGGTACTGCGCGTCGCGTGCCTGCGGGGTACCGGCCGGCGCCGCTAGCGTCTCGGCAGAAGCCTGACCCCAACTGGAGCCAAACCATGCGGCTTGCGGTGTCGCAACCGAGCCCCATCCCGTCGGTGTCACGGCGCTCGCCGCCTGAGGAGCAGCGTTGTTGTCCAGCGCCGCAAGCAAGTCGGCCAGAGAGTCTTCGCTCACGTCGGGCAGTGCCGGTGCTGCAACTGGCAAATCGACCGGCAATTCGTAGTGCGGGCGGGTGGCGCTGTCCACGGTCTGGGCGATCTCGGTAGACTCAGCTTGCAAGGTGTCGAGTTCGAAGCCGTCGTCGCCCGCCGCTTCACCGGAGGCCCGCTGCGGGCTGGCTGCAGCCATCGCCGCCCGCAGCATTTCGCGGACGATTTCAGGGTCGAGCGCGACGGTCGGGCCGCCCTCTTCGCTGGCGTCAAACAGGCTCGCAAATCCCTGCGTCGGTGCACCACCTGCAGAAAGGCCTTGATCAGCCGAGGGCGCGTGCGGGTCACCGGGCAGTGCACGCGACTCGTGGTGCGGCTGCTCGGCATACGCCTCAGGCGGCAGGTCGGGAATCGGCGGCGGCTCGGACGCCATGCTATCCGGTGCGGCTGCGGGCAACCGGGTGCCACGACTTGTTACGTGAACTTGTGCGCTACTGATCCGCAGCGGCGGCAGGGTTGGCCGTGACATCAGGCCGGGCCGCGCCACGGGCTGCGGCGCAGACGGCGAGGCAGCGGCTGGACCAAGCCCGGCAAATCGGCTCTGGGCGATCGCCGACAACTGCTGAGCCGTAGGCGGTCCTTCTGCCACCACTGGCGGTTCCGCTGACAGTGGTCCCGCCGCGGTCGCTGGTTGGTTCGGCGCGTCATTGTCATCGTCATCGTCTAGGGTGTCGAAGACGGGGGCTTGCGGCACAGGGGCAGGCACCACTGGCGCCGATCCAAGGGCCGCAAACGGCGCAAACGACGGAGCGGTTGTCGGCTGAGACACCGCGATAGGCGCCTGCAGCGCGATCGACGCGCGCGCCGGTGCTGGCTCGGGCGCGACCTGGGGCTCCGCGTGTACCGGCGCCAGCGGAAGTTCCGTTGCACGAGAAATCTTGCCGTCAGGAGTCAAGCGCAGCCAAGCGCGCCCGTCGGCGTCGGTTGGCAAAGGCGGCAGGTCGATCCAGCGCAAGTGTTCGGCGGCGAACGCCCGCAACACGTCATCGCCTTTGGTACAGCGCAGCGATCGCCAGCGCGCGCCGAAGCCGGGAGGGAGCACGCCACCTTTGCCACTGAGCCAGACCGATTCGGCAGCACACTCGATGATCGGCCCGTCGGCGCCGTGTGGGCGGAACACTACGGTCATCGGCGTACCAGGGCTGATCACGTTGCGGCAGGCGAAAAAACCGCCGCCCCGGCAAATGCTGGTGCACACCACTTCGAAAGCAGCGATGCCGGCGGGCCGGGCTTCGCCGAACAACAAGCAAGGAAATCGGGGGATAATGCGCCGGTCGCCGAACATGCACCCTCGCCGTGGTCGCGACGCCTAGCAGACTGTACACCTTGAGATTGCGGCAGATTGCGGCACCAAGGCCGCAACCGCTCAGCTGGGAGTGCCGCGCCTGCAGGTCGTAGTGTGCGTCGCAAGTGCGCTGGTGACAAGTATTCGTCCGATTGGTGCCGCCGTGCGCGCCCACCGGCCCCGTGTGATTGACGGCGGGCGCTCTACTGGCGACGATGCGGCCATGATCCAGCCGACTCTCTCAACCCTGCGCGGCCACCGGATGCAAATCGCCCTGTTGCAGCGTCTGGTCGTCGGCAGTCGCCTGGGCCACGCCTACCTGTTTACGGGCCCAGAGGGGGTGGGCAAGCGCACGGTGGCGCTGGCGATGCTCGGTCGGCTCAGTTGTTGGCTGGCCGCCGCGGACAGCGCCGATGCGTGCGGCCATTGCCGATCGTGCACGGCGCTGCAACGCGGCGATCACCCGGATGTGGTGACCGTCAGCCGCGACGGCGAGTTCATCAAAATCGAGCAAGTCCGCGAGCTCAATCAGCGCCTGCGCTACGAGCCGGTGCTGGGGCGCATCAAGGGCATCGTGATCGACGGCGCCGAGCGCTTGCACGACACCGCCGCCAACGCCCTGCTCAAGACTCTGGAAGAGCCTGCCGCGGCCACTGTGTTTGTGCTGGTCTCTGCCAAGCCTCAGTTGGTCATGGACACGATTTGGTCGCGCTGTCAGTCGGTGCGCTTTGGCCAGCTGCCACCCGAAGACGTTGCAGCGCTGCTGGTGGCGGAAGGCGCGGATCCACTGGCGGCCCAGCAGGCGTCGGCGCTGGCGGAAGGGTCACTCCAGCAAGGGCTGTCGCTCATGGACCCGGCCAAGCTGGCAGTGCTCGATCTGGTGGCGCGGATGGCCTTGAGCCTGGGAACGGGTGCGCCAAGCGACGCCGCACTGTGGCCAGATCAGCTGGGAAAAGCGATGCGGGCGGCCGATGCCGACACCGACGAGGCACCCGCGGGCAAAGGCGAGTTTGCCCGCACCGACTTGCTGCTGTGCGCCGAGGCGACGCGCGCAGTCTTGC
>CANMNA010000133.1 GCA_947499075.1 Myxococcales bacterium | reverse complement strand
CCGTCGACAAAATCGATTAGATTTTGTCGGTGCCCTTGCCTGCAGCCGCAGAATTTATTCTGACGGTGAAAATGTGAAGGTCTTCGGTCCTCGCGAGCCCCGCGCAGGCCGCCTTTTTGAATACACCCTCTGAGGAACTGTCCAAGAATAACTTGGACAGTTCCAGCTTGCTAGGTGAGTCGCAAGCTCGCGGCTCGACAGCCGACTCGCCGCTCCAGTCGATAACCCATTCGATCGACTTAACTTTTCACAGTTCCTTAGCAGGCATTGGCGACCATGGCACAGCAACCTCCCGAATCGATAGAGGTCTCTCGCAAGCGTCGGGCGCGCTGGGTGTGGCTGGCGACGGCCTTGGGCATCGCGTGCGCGGCAAGCGCAGTCGCGCTGGGTCTGACGGCCACAACGCTAGGCAGTGACGTCGAGGCCCGAACGTGGGATTGGCGCGTGCGCCAATGGACGCCCGATCGCCCAGTGTCTGATGCGGTCGTGCTTGAGATCGATGAAGGCAGCCTGCACTGGCTCTCCAAGCAAGAAAAAATCCCGTGGCCCCTGCCGCGCGATGTGTGGTGCCGGGTGCTCAGTGAGCTCAAGATTGCCGGGGCCAGGCTCGCGGTATTCGACGTTTTATACACCGAGATCAGTGAGTTCGATGAGCCTTTCGCTGCGTGTGTCAAAGACCACGGTGCAACTGTCCTGGCGTGGCAGTGCATGGGCGAAGATGTTTCGCCGCCTCCACCTTGGCGGGTCGACAACGAGTCGCTGCGGCAACTGCCGATGCGGTCCTGCAACTCGGTTGTGCCGGTCGACATGCTGCGCGATGCCGCGCGCTTTGGCGGCCGCGTCGAGATGGAGCCCGACCACGATGGCGTGTTGCGCAAGACTACGCCGCTGTTGCGGTTTGAGGCCACATCGGAGGCCTACCCTGCGCTGGGTCTGGCGGCCGCGATGCTGGCGACGGGGGCGACGCCGGCTGTGGACGCCACAAGCCTGCATTTTGGCCCGGTGCAATTGCCGATCGACTCCGGTGGTCGCGCGCTGCTGGCTTGGCGCCGTCCAGACAACCCGGTGCCGCGGCTACCGCTTAGGCAACTGTATGCGGCATCGCGGCAGCGGGAAGAGGGCTTGCCGGTCACATTTGATGCCAAGCAGGTGCGCGACAAGGTCGTGTTCATCGCCGGAACGGCGGCGGCGACGTACGAGTACCGTGTCACGCCGGTTGGCGAAGGCGTGCCCGGGGTGTTTGCCCACATTGCGTTGTACGAGATGTTGCGCGGCGGCGCGCTGGCACGTGTGCCACCCGCGTATGTCAACCCCATGTCATGCGGCGTGCTTGCGCTGCTGGTCGCCTTTGCTGCGCTGGGGCTGTCGACGATTGTCCGCCAGACTCTCGCGGCTGCCGCGGCTTTGGCAGGCTACTTGGTGTTCGTCGCGCTCGCCTATCGGAGTTCGGGCGTGTGGTTGGGCTTGACTGCGCCGGTGGTCGCTGCGTTCGTTGCGTTTGCGCTCGGCAGCTTGGCCAATTACCGTATGGTCGGTCGCGAGCGCCGCTTGATTCGCCACGCATTTGCCCATTATCTGGAGCCGAGCGTTATCGACCAATTGGTTCAAAATCCAGATGCGCTGCAATTAGGCGGCGAGCGTCGTGATATTACCGCGTTTTTTTCCGATATCCGCGGATTTACCACGCTGACCGAAGCGACAGAGCCAGCGCAGTTGGTGGTGCTACTCAACGAGTGCCTGGGTGCGTTGACCACCGTGTTGCTGCACGATCGCGGCACCATCGATAAGTACATCGGCGACGCGATTGTCGCGATGTTTGGCGCACCTTTGGCATTTGACGACCACCCGCTGCACGCCTGTCGCGGTGCGCTCGGCGTCCAGCGCCGCATGGCACAGTTGCGCAGTGATTTTCGGGCGCGCGGCTTGCCGGAGTTGCATGTGCGCGTCGGCATGAGTTCGGGCTACGCCCTAGTGGGCAACATGGGCTCTGTGCAGCGTTTCGATTACACCATGATCGGCGACATGGTCAATCTTGCGGCCCGACTCGAGGGTACGGCCGGCGTGTACGGTGTCGACATCTTAATTTCGCACGCCATGGCCGAACGGGTCAAACACGTTTTCCTGGTGCGAGAAATCGATGCTGTGCGCGTCAAGGGCAAAGTGATCGGTGTGCGCATTTATGACTTGATGAACGAGTTGTGCGACGCCACGCCGGAGCAGCATCGCGCGGCGCAAGCGCTCGAAACAGGCTTGGCCCTGTACCGCGCGCAGCAATGGGATGCGGCGCTGGCGATCCTGCAGCCTCTGGTGGATCAGGGCGACGGGCCAGCCAAAGTGCTGGTCGGCCGCGTCGAGGTGCTGCGGCACAAGCAGTTGGCCCCAGACTGGGACGGCGTCTACGAGTTTACATCGAAGTAGCTGAAGCCTTAAGGATTCGGGCAGTTCTGGATACCGCAAATCGCGAGCGACAGCGCGGCACTGTTGGCGACTACTGGGCCTTTGCACTGGTCGGCGCACTTGTCGCCACCGCCGCATTTCTCAATGCATGCGCCGGCTTCGAGGAGCACTTGCAGGCACTTGGGGTCGGCCTGACAATTGGCCGTCTCTTGCGGGCACTTGTCCTTGCCGCATTGCCATGCCGCTTTGCCTTTGGCGTCGCAGTCCATGGGACACGTTTTGGCCGACTCGCTGCTGTCGCAGGTCCCGTCCGTGCACTTCGGGCTTGCGCTGCCGCCCCCGCCACAGTCTGCTGGGCAAGTCGCTTTGGACTCACCGGTCTCGCAGGTGCCGTCGCCACAGACGGTGCCCGCCTCGGCGCCAGAGCATGCGAGGTAGCCGCACTTGGCCAGCGCTTTGGCGGCAGGTACTTGGTCCTGGCTTCCGATGCATGTGCCAATGCAGTCTTCGCTGGTGCAGTTGCCGGTGCACTGCGCGCCGTTGCCCAGCGCGTCAACGCAAGCCGGTTGCGCCAAGCAAGTCGTCAGCAAGTCCTTGCACTTGCTGGCTAAGCACTGAACGACGCCGACTGCATCTGGATCACAATCGACTGGGCACTGGACGACATTCTCGCCCGGTGTGCACACCAAGTCTCCGCAATTGCTGGGCGGCGCCGCGCAGTCAAGAGAACAAGTCGACCAGGTTTCTGCGGGGTTACAAATGCCGTCGCCGCAAACCGGCGGGTCGGCGTCGGGCTCCGGCCCCTCCTCGTCCGCCACTGCCGCATCGACCGCCGCTGTGTCCGCTACTGCCGGCTTGATGTCGCTGACTGGCTTGGCGTCGGCGTCTTTGCCACCGCTTGTTGCGTCACCTGCCGCATCGCCTGCTGCCGGTCCATCGCTGCCTGCGGCGTCTTTGGCCGAGCCGGCCTCCGCCTTCAGGGTGCTGTCAAACCCGCCCACAGTGGGCTCCGAAGCGTCGCTGCTGGCAGCGGATAGTTCGCCGCCGTCACCGCTGGCATTGCCGCAGGCTGCCAAGCCGAACGCGCAGATCAGGGCAAACCGTCTCAAGGTGCAACCTTGTTGACCACCACATCGTCGACAAACCATCCGGTACCGTCGTTGAGGTTGCCGTCGACGCTGTCTACTTCGAAGCGGACCTGCACCGACTTGCCGGCCAGGGCGTCGACCGGGACCGTCACGTAGCTCCATTGTTTCGGCGTAGCCCCATTGTCGAGCTGGACCTTGACCGGCGTCGTCGCGAAATTGTCGGCCGAGACCAACACGGTGCGCTTGTCGTAGAAGTTACCGCTCTCCACATCGTGGTACGACCAAAAGCCGAGGTGGGCCTTGGCGCCCGCTGGCAACACAATCGGTGCAGAAGTCGCGGTGCCCGTCACTTTGCCACTCGCCGTGCCACCAAAGGTCTTACCATCATTGAAATTGAGCGAGCAAGCGCCTGTCTTGGGCGCCGGCGGGTTGGGCTCGCCATCGACATTCCAACTGACCTTTCCGGTTGCCGGAGCAGGGTTCAAAGTCCAGTCGGCAGCTTTGCCGCAGTCAAACGTGTTGCTGTACAGGTTGGTGCACTTGCCTGCAGCGCCGGCGCACTTGCCGGTCTTGCATGCGTCACCTGTGGTGCAGAGGTCGCCGTCGTCACACGCGCCCCCTTCTGCCACAGCGGTGTGCTTGCAATCGGAATTCTTGCCGTTGGGCACACAGGCATCGACG
>CANMNA010000132.1 GCA_947499075.1 Myxococcales bacterium | reverse complement strand
TCGGTCGCACCTGACCCCTGCAAATTCACACCATTGACTGACAACGGCGTGTCCGCATGGCACTTTGCAGTTCGCGTGCAAGACGAAGCCGGCAACTTGTCGGCGATGTCCAATGACCTATCGACCCCGCAACTGGCGCTGCGCTATGGCAAAGTCACGCTTTCGGGTGCCGCCGCGACCGCCGAAATGCGATCGAGGATTCAAAAGGTCGGAGACCTCAATGGCGACGGCTTAGGCGACTTCGCGCTGGGCGGCGGCGTTTCTGATCCGCTTTGCATCGTCTATGGCCGCAAGCAACCGACCTTGGCCGACATCATTGTGGCCGACACCACCAGCAACTATCCGAACAAGGTGTGTCTGGCCAACGCTGGCGGACTGGGTGCTCCGGTAGCGCGCCCGGGCGACGTCAACGGCGACGGCATTGACGACCTGGTGGTCGGCAGCGGTACGTCGAGCAACCCTTTCCGCTCAGTTAGCGTCTATTTGGGTAAGAAAAACGCCGGGATTTCTGGCGTTGCCGTGATGACCATCACCAACCTCGCCAGCGCATCGTTTTTGACGTATGGAGCGTGGCGCGTCGCCGTGATAGGCAACTTCAACGGCGACACCACCAACGGCAAGCCCATCAACGACATTGCCGTGGTCAGCCGTCAAGGCGCCGTGGCCTACGACCGCGTGCTGATTATTCCTGGCAGTGCAACTTGGAGCGAAGCCGCGCCCAAGACACTCAACGTCGACAGCGCTGGTGACCGCGTTCTCTATAATGTCGGAACGATTCGGTTGGCCGATGCCACCGGATCGCCGACCTTTGGCAACCAGATCTTCGGTGTTGGCAACATGATTTCGGACGCAACTTCACAACAATTCGACGATATCTACATTTCTCAGCAGGCGACGCCACAGGGCATCTACGTGGTTAAGGGGCGCCCTCTTGTCGGCGACACCGAAATCAAAATTAGTATCGCCGGCACCCAGCCCGATGACAAGACCGTCACACGTATCCGCACCAGCAACGCCGTCAGTACAAACAACATGGGCTCGTATGGCGATGTTGCCCAAGTCGATGGCGACGCCGTGCCAGACTTGGTGTTCCAGCATCAGGGCTCCTCGGGCGGCGTGGGCGCCATGTTCTGGGTGCGCGGTTCGGCGGTCAATGGAAACCTAGGCGGAATCCTCGATGTCGTCGCCCTGCCATCGCCGACCGCTCCGATTACCGGCACAACCGATGTGTACAAGCACGCCGGCGGCTACTACGTCAAACAGTTCGCCTGGGCGCCATTCGCCTTGGGCAATTTTGCGGATCGGCAAGGCGCTGGTGGGCCGTTTGTCGACGTCGTCCACGGTTGGCCCAATTTCTCGTTCGCCCTGCCCAACGACAAGGTCGTGATTCGTCTCGGTTTGACCCGGCCCTCGTCGGCAATTCCCAACGAGGCTAACTTGCAATTCGAAGACATTGTCATCACCGACCCCTTCATGCCCGGCACTGCCAACTGGGGCACGGTGCCGAACAGTGGCTGGGGCGGCTTGGCCTACGCACCGATTGGCGACTTCAACGGCGACGGTCTGGTCGATCTGGTCATTGGTTCTAGCAACGGAAGCCTACTTGTCGTATACTAGCCCGCGGCAACTCTTGGCCTCCAAACGGTAGGCTGAGAACATTTGGGGTCGGACTGGCAACAGAGTGAACGGGCCCGCTGGCGCGCTGAGACTGTGGCGTGCGGCCGCTCCCCGGGCGGTTCGTCGCCGCTTCAGCCACCTCGTGAGTGAAGGAGAACCTATGCACAACCTAGATCTTGAGCCGTCAACGAATCTTGGACCCTCAGAGCCGGCTGTTGAGGTGCGCCTGCCGTACCAGGCGCCAGAAGTGGACACTGCGTCGGAGCCGCTGTTGGCGCTGCTTGCAAGCGTCTGCAGCACGACAGACTGACGCCGCCGGTCTCGCTGCGGCCAGAACGCTCATCGAGCCAAGACTTCCATACATCGCCCACAGACTTCGTTGCGACGCCAGAACTGGGATCTACATGAATTATCATGGCTCTCCCATGCACGCCGTTGAACCTTATCGGCTCGGTGGCGCGCGTCTGGGGCCGCACTTTGTCACCTTGCATTGGTTCGCTGAGGCCGTTGTCGGGCCGTTTCGCGGTTGGTGCCCACCCAACGCCGATGGCGGCAGCGTGACCCTTGAGTTCAAATCCGGGGGCGGCTCGTCCACTCAGCACCTCGAATTTGCGGAGTTTTCGGACGAGTCTTGCCTATTTTGCTGCCCTCAAGGCATGGGGCGTCTGGACTTCACAACCGCCCGCGGCGAGTTCCTGCTCGCGCAGTCGGTTGATGTTCGCCTTGGTTTTCAGGCCCTCAGATTGAGCTTGCTCGCGGCCTTTACTGCGATGGCCTTGCGGCAAGGCGGCTTGGTGTTGCATGCCGCGACGGTGCTGGTCGATGGCCAGACCCACGTCGTCGTCGGCCCATCCGGCGCGGGCAAGACCACGCTGGCGAACGCTCAATTCTCAGACGCGTTCCTGCATGACGACATCGCAATCCTGGTTCAGCAGCCCGGCTGGCAGGTCTGGCGCCAGTCGCCGGTCTTTGCCGAGCCGAGCCCTCAGGTGCCGTGGCTTTCGCCTGTCGCGGCGGTCCACTACTTGAGCGCCGATCGATCCCAAACTTGTGCGCAGCGGCTGACCGCCAGCGACGCGCTGGGCTTGGTGGCCACGCAAACTGTCTTCGCCGGTGGGGCAGCAGTCCACGCCATGGCCTTGGCGCTCGCCAGATTGGTACAGGCCGTGCCGGTATTTCGCCTGGCGCATTGTCTCAACGACGGTCCAGATCGCGTCACTTCGGTGCTGCGCGCCGCCGTTGCGGCGCACTGAGATGGCGTCCGCCTCACTGACACCGATTCAGGCCTACCTGCAAGCGTGCAAGGCCGAGGGCTTGCCGTCCTTTGCCCACCTCGACATTACCTACCGCTGCGAGCTCGACTGCCAGCACTGTTACCTCGACAACCGCACAACTTGGCCCGAGATGACCACCACCGAGTGGATTGCAGTGCTCGACCAACTGGCGGCGATGCGCACCTTGCAGCTCAAGTGGAGTGGCGGTGACGTGCGGCAGCGCGTCGACTTCGAGCGACTGCTGGTCGCTGCGGCGCAGCGTGGCTTTATCAACCGGGTCAAGACCCACGCCGGTCGGGTGACTGCCGAAGTTGCCCAGGTGTGGGCTGGGCAGCGGGTGGACCAGGTCGATGTCAGCGTGTACTCGCTGGACGCCACCAAGCATGACACATTTACCCGGCGACCGGGGTCGCTTGCGGCGACCTTGGCCGGCATTGACCACTTGCGTAGCGTCGGGCTGCCAGTTCAGGTGTCCGTGTCGGTTGTCGACCTCAACGTCGACGACATGTCGCAGCTCTGGCAGCACTTTACGGCCAAAGGCTGTCGGGTCGTCTACAGCTTGGCGATCCGGCGCGACCACTCTGCAACCACCCATCTGGACGTGCTCAACTTGTCGCCCGACAACCGGCGCAAGGCCGAAACGCAGCTGTGGCAACTCGAAAAAAGCGCGATAGCCGCACCGCCGGCCTTGGGGGCGGACCCCTGCGGTGCCGGTCGGTCGCTGGTATACATTTCACCCGACGGGGGCGTGTGGCCCTGCGTGGCCTTTCCGATGCAGTTGGGTCAGGTTCGGGAGCAGCCGCTTGCCGAGATTTGGAACAACTCGGTGCAACGGCAGGCGTTGGCGGCGTGGACCAACAAGGATCGCGTCGGCTGTCACACTTGCGCCGGCAACGGGTTGTGCTTTTACTGCGCCGGTGAAGCCTACAAAGCCACTGGCGACTTCAAAATCGCCCCGCCACACTTCCACACCCGCACATTGCACGCCATGCAGGGCTACGAAGCCGCACGCGGGCCCACGTTCAGCCCCGCGCAATGGGCGAGCGTGCCCGTCGGCGGCGCCCACCCGCCCAGAACCGACAAGTTTGTGTTCCCGATCTACCGTCCGCGCAAAGGTCAGGGTGCTCGCGCCGGCAAACCTGCGCCGTGAAACCGGAATCGCCTTGGATGCCGGTGCAGGGCCGCTCGATGTGGCCGCTCGCGGCGCCCTGGCAGGTCGCGGTGCATGCGGTCGAAGGTGAACTTGAAATCGGTGATATTATTGCTGTTATTTCGGAATCGCCGCAAAGCGTCGTGCTGCATCGCCTGCGCAGCATGGACGGCGATCGCGTGATTTTGCGCGGCGACACCTGCGACCGTCCCGACGCTCCGCTGCCGCGAACCGCTATTTTGGGTGTCCTGTGCGCGGTCAAACTCGGTCCGATTGTCGTGCCAGTGCCGCGCAGTGGCCTGATCGCGGGTGCCTTGCGGCACAGTGGCTTGGCTTGGGCGCGCGTTGCACCCTCGCTGCGCGCGGTTGGACGTCGGGTGCTGCGCGCGGCCCGAAATGTTGACACCCGCCGACGGTCGGGTACGGTCTAGCTTGGCTGGCTTCCCTGCGGAGTCGGCCAAGGCCGATTGCCTCGGCCGGTTTGAGGTTTGCGTGCCCGTCGCTCCCCTTGCCCCCTGGATCAGGCTCAAGTACGCTGTACGCTGCTGCGTCTGGGCCACCGCTGCGCTGACCATGCCTGCCGCGGTGGCTTGCTCGGGTGCCCACACCCAACAAGTGGACAGCGACCTGCAAGCGCTGCGCGACGAGCTCGATGAGCTCAAGCGCAGTCAGGCCGCCGCGCGTG
>CANMNA010000131.1 GCA_947499075.1 Myxococcales bacterium | reverse complement strand
CGTAAGGTCGGCACTTGGGCGTTTCAGGCCATCACCAAGGTCGGGTTGTGCGGCGTGTTCGATTGGCAGGACGGGCGCCTGATTCACGTGCGTCTGGTTGCGACTTCCATGGCGGCGACGATCAAGCGCTGCCGACACCTGGAAGCGTTCCTGCTTGCTACCGATGCGAGGCATGTGGACCCCAAAGCGTTGCGCGCCGCCCAACAACAGGATTTGGCACCGATCGGTGATGTGCGCTCGACTGCGGACTACCGGGCAGAAGTGTTTGCGCGCCTGATCGAGCAGGCTTTGCGCGAAACTGCCCCTACTTAGGCCCAGGCCAAGATGCGCGACTTGTCGACCGACGCCGCTGCGCTTGCGGCCGCGATGGACGCAGAAGGCCAGCGCTTGATGGCAGAGTTGCCGGAGCGCGTGCCGCCCGGCAGCCCGCCCTGTGTGTTGGTCACGGTGTTTGCGGCCCAAGGCAGCACGCCGCGGCGCGCTGGTGCACGCATGCTGTGCCGCAACGGACAGTTGCTGGCCGGAACCATCGGCGGTGGTCACCTGGAGATGCAGGCGCTGTGCGACGCCGATGGCATTTCTCTTCCGGGTCAAGACGCGCCCGCAGACGTAGCTCGCTTGGCAACTGAGTTGCGGCGGGAGGTGGATGAGCGTGGCATGCCCCGCCAGTTGGTGCGTTACCCGCTGGGCGCCAAGCTAGCGCAGTGCTGCGGCGGTGTGGTCTGGCTACATTTTCAGCTGGTTGATCATGCGGTTGGTCAACTTCTTGCCGCTCAACTCAGGCTGGCGTTGCTCACGCGCGGCGAAGTGCAGACGTGGTTTGACCAAGGCTGTCTGCGCGAGTTGCCCAGACCGCTGCCGTCGGTGATCGTGTTTGGCGCTGGACACGTCGCCGCTGCGCTTGCCCAAGTCCTGTCGCCGCTGCCGTGGCGGGTCTTGGTCGTCGACGAGCGCCCGCCGTGGGCGACGCCCGGGCGGTTTTCGTCGACGACAGAAGTGATCTGTGAGCAGCCCTTGAGCCTGCTAGCGGCGTGGGGATGGCTGGGCCATGCCGCATCCAAGTCCAAAGTGGCCCAGCGGACCCACGGTGAGGGCCTCGCCGTTGCGCCGGACCCTGCGACGACGTACGCCCTAGTGATGACGCATTTGCACGCGCTGGACCGCGACATTGTTGAGGCGCTGCTGTTGGCTCACCTGCGGCCTGGGCCGTCGCACGACCGCCTCGCAATGGTTGGCATGATCGGATCGCGCACCAAGGTTGCGGCGACCCACCAGCGACTGGCGCGCCGAGGTGTGCCTGCGGGTGAGTTGGAGCGCCTGATCGCGCCGATTGGCTTGACGGTGGGTGGGCGGCCTCTGGGCGGTCACGCCCCGGGTGAGATCGCGATCTCGGTCGCAGCGCAGCTGCTGGCCATGCGCAAAACTGCGTGATTCTTGACCAAGCGCGCTTGCCACTGGCAACGGTCCTGCTCGCCGCAGGGCATGGCCGGCGCGCGGGCGGTCCGAAAGCGCTGAAGCGCACACCGGCAGGCGAGCTGTGGTGGCTGGCCCAGGCCAAGCGGATCGCCGGCGACGTCCAATGGGTGGTTGCTGTACTCCATCCTCACTGTTTTCCGCTGCCGGATCACGTGGTGCCTGGCCTGACTGCGTGTCGCGGCGACGCCGATGCGACGCTGTTGCACTCGCTCCAAACTGGCCTGCTTGCGCTGGGCCCGCTTGCCCCACAGGCTCAGGCGGTGTTGGCGCTGCCAGTGGACTGTCCGTGGCCAGGCCGTGCTGTCGCCGACGCACTTTGGCGCACGGCACGGAGATCGCCTCACTTCGATGCCGTGCGCCCGCAGGTCCTTGTTGGCAGCATTTGGCGACGCGGGCATCCGATTCTGATTACACAACAAGGTGTTGCGGACGTCGTCCGCCTCGATCCAGACCGCGATCGAATGGACCATTGGTTGGCCAGCAGCGAACACGCGGTCAGCGACGTCGCTGTGGCCGATCTCGCGATTCTCGCCAACTTCAACGGCGACGGCATGTCGGCGTAGCGGACCGAGATAGTGCGTGCGTTCCCCCAATTCCCCGCAGAGATTTTCCGCGGGGGATCGCGGGGACTCCGTCAGGTTGCTGCCGGCGTCGCTCTGCCGCACAATCCGCGCCCGCCTGACGCTCGTTCGGCGGCAAGGGGTGCCCCGCGTGATGCAACCTGTTGCTGTTATTGATATCGGATCCAACTCGCTGTGCCTGTTGGTCGTTACGCGGTTGCGCGATGGCTCACTGGCGACAGTGGCCAAGCACAAGCACGCGGCGAGGCTGCGCGACGCTGTCGACGTCAACGGCGTGTTGTCGGCTCTGGCGATCGATAGCACGGTTTCGAAATTGCAAGAGTTTGCCAAAATCATGGCCAACTGGCAGGTCTGCCGTGTGCGCGCAGTAGCCACTGCGGCGCTGCGGGCTGCCAGCAACGCGCAGACACTGGTCGATCGCGCGGCCAACGAGGCCGGCATCGCCATCGAAGTCGTCGCAGGTGCCGAAGAGGCACGGTTGGCCTACCTCGGCGTGCGCCACGGCTTGGGTACCGGTGCGGACGGACCGATCCTGTGTGCTGACGTCGGTGGAGGGTCGACAGAGTTGCTGGTCGGATGTGCGGGTGACGTGCGAGCGGCCGTCAGCACGCCGATGGGCGCACTCGTCGCTGCGCGCCACCTGCTTGGCGATGATCCGGTTGGGCCGGAACAAACGGCAGAAGCGCGGGCGGCACTGGTGACCATGTTCCGGCAGCCGTGTCTGGAGGTGTTGCGCCACCTGCCAGAGCTCGCCGTGGCAAGCTCTGGCACGATTCAGCGCGTGGCGCGGATCGCCCGGGCGTGTCGCGGGCAGATGATCGTCGACGTGCACAAGATGGTGCTATCCCACGCGGAACTCAACCAAGTGATTGCATTACTGGCAGGCGCTGGCACCCAGGAGCGGCGGCTCGCTATCGCCGCGATGGACCCCACGCGCGCCGATAATTTGCTCGGCGGCGCATTGATTTTTGACGTGCTTGCCGAACTGCTGGACTTGCAGAGTTGGACCGTGTCGATGGACGGCTTGCGCATGGGCGTCGTCAGCGAGCTTGCTGCTGCGCTGTAGCAGCATCGGTTAGGCGGCGTAGCCAAAAAACTAACCTGTGTCAGGACACATCAAGACCACCAATCTCCCTATTTTCACCGTCAGAATAAATTCTGTGGCTACAGGTAATGGTGTCGGCCTGCGCCGACACCCGGCCGGGCACCCGCGCAGGCGGGTGCCGTCACCTGTAGCCGCGCAATTCATTGTGACGGCGTCCCCGCAACGGTTCCCGCAACGATTCCCGCAACGGTTCCCGCAACGGTTTCCGCAACGGTTCCCGCAACGGTTCCCGCTGCGGTTTGCCAGTGGACTCAATTGGCTACACCCCCCTTAGGCGGCGAGGCGCCCATACAGGCCCAGCAGCGCGCGCAGGCGTTGTGCGTTGGCAGGATCCAAATCTCGCTCCCTCATCCGCCACGTCCAGTTCTTCTCGGGTTTGCCGGGCACGTTCAGGCGAGCCTCGCTGCCGAGATCCAAAATGTCCTGCATCGGCACGATCGCCAGATCTGCGACGCTGGCCATCGCCACACGCACCAGCTCCCAAGCGACATCGGTCAGCATCGGCTTGCCCAGATACGCCGCCGCGCGCGCCTGCACATCTGGCCCAGCTTGTTGCCACCAACCGCGGGTCGTGTCGTTGTCGTGGGTGCCCGTATAGACCACCCGATGGCGCTGATGGCGGTGGGGCAGAAATGGGCTGTCATCGCCACCAAAGGCAAACTGCAGAATCAACATCCCGGCAAGACCAACCTTGTCGCGCAAGTCGTGGACCGCTTGATCGATCTCACCCAGATCTTCAGCGACCAAGGGCAGTGTCCCCAGCTGTTTCTTCAGGGCGGCAAAGAGCTTGAGACCGGGACCAGGCACCCACGTGCCGCCGCGCGCGTCCACGGCATCTGCAGGTACCGACCAGCAGGCGGCAAAGCCGCGAAAGTGGTCGATTCGAATGCTGTCATAGAGCTCCAAAGCCCGCTGCATCCGGCGTACCCACCAACGGTAGCCGTCGCGCTCCATCGCCTTCCAGTCGTACAGTGGGTTGCCCCACAGCTGGCCCAGCTCGCTGAAATAGTCGGGTGGTACCCCGGCGACGGCCAGCGGCTTGCCGTACTTGTCCAACTGAAACAACCCTCGGTTGCACCAAGTGTCGGCGCTGTCGGCGTCGACGTAGATTGGTACATCGCCCATGATCCGCACGCCCTTACCGGCCGCATAGTGGCGCAGTGCCTGCCATTGCTTGTCGAACCAGAACTGCAGCACAATGTAGCGATCCACTTCGGCGCGTTGCGCCTCGCGCACCTGTGCGAGCGCTGCGGGATCGCGATCGCGGAACTGCGGCTCCCAAGTCCACCACGGGCGGTAGTTGCGCTGCTCACGCAGCACTTGAAACAAGGCGGCATCGCGTGCCCACGGTTTTTCGGCCCCAAATTGTTCCAGCGGTTCGTACCACCGATGGTGACGGTCGGGCAGGAGGCGATCGGCAGCCCGGTGCAAGATGTCGCGTTTCCACCCAATGACTGCCGGAAAATCCACTCGGTCTTTGGAAAATGGCGGCGGCACAATTTCGTCCGGCCGCAGCAGGTCGGCCGCAACCAATTCCTGCAGGTTCACCATCCAGCGATTGCCTGCCAGACTCGCGCCGCTGGCATAGGGCGAGTCGCCACCGCCGGTTGGCACCAAGGGCAAAACTTGCCACCACTGACATCCG
>CANMNA010000130.1 GCA_947499075.1 Myxococcales bacterium | reverse complement strand
TCGGCGAGGATTCGGCGCGCCTCGGCGGTGGTGTAGTGGGCATGGCGCGTCGAGCGGCGAGGCTGGAAAGTTGGAACTGGCTGGGACATGGCGGTACCTCCGCCGGGAAGTTTGGCAGGTGCCGCGAAGAGTAAAAGATGGGGTTGGCTGGGTGCTTACCCAAGTGCCATTGCCTCGGCTGCTGCCCAAAGGCGACGACTGCGCTCAGACAGATGATCCGCGACACGCTCAAACTTGGTTTCAATTACGTTAGTGTTTTTCATGTCGAGCAAGATACGTTTTTTAGATCAAATCGTCAAGTTATTTTGTCACAGATCCTTAGCGCGCCCCTACCCGGGCCACGGCAACCGGTCAAAACCGGTGTAACGAGGTACTAGATTGCCCACAAGTTGCGCAGCCACCCATTTTCTGAAATTGTCCGGCCCTTGGGCCTGCGCCCACTGGAGCTACCGATGCGCCACCTGCTGCCGTTTCGCCTGATCGCGCTGTGCGCACTCACCCTTGCCCTGGCCATCGGCTGCGCCCAGGACGTGGGCCTGATTGACCGCACCCAGCCAGGCGCGCTGCGCAAAGCGCTGTTCAGTGGCGAGTGGTACTTCAAGCGCACCGTGGTCGACGCTCCCTACACCGCCGGCTTCACGTTCGTGGGCGAAGCTGACGACATGGAGCGCATCCGCTGGCAGATTCAAGAGAATCACCTAGTGGCCTACCGCAGCTACGACTTCGTGGCCGGCACCGACAAGGATCACAGCACGCGCGGCAAGCCCGGCAGCGTGGGCTCGAGCGGCGAATCGGGCCAGCCCGTGGCGATTTACCGGATTGTCAGCCACTTCGACATCAAGCGGGGCTACAGCCCGGCGACGGGCGAGCAAGACAACGTGCTGGCAGAAAACGTGGCCGACCTGCCGTGGTACCAGCGCGGCTACATTCGGGTCGACTGGAGCGCCAACTTGGCACCTGGTAAGGGTTTCGAATTCACGGTCGACACGGTCAAAACCGAGCCCGTGCAGTTCGTGATCACCGATCCGGCCGACCCTGATGCGTTCCTGCTCGGTTGGCAAGATGCGGCGGCCAAGAGCGGGTGGAAAGAATCGCGCGACCCGGTGGTCCACCGCGAGTCGACCAGCGCCGACTATTTCGATTTTGTCTCCAAAGTGCTGGCGACGCCGGGCGAGTACGCCGGATGGGACGATAACGGCCCGTGGTCGGCACCAGTGTGCTGGTTTTACAGCAACGAGGACTGCAAGCCGGCCGAAATCACGGTGCGCAACTCGTTTCTCAAGGTCGATGCCAGCGACGACTACCAGCCGCTGGAGTACCCCGACAACGAGCTGGCGCGCGACGACAAAGGCCAAGTCATCAAGACCCGGGCCCTGGCCAATGGCAGCATCGCCCGCGATCCCGACGGTGTGCCGGTGCGCATCCCGCAATTCGACAAGTTTGGCTATTTTCGCGCCGAGCGCTACGGCTATGACGCGATGCACGGCGAAGTCGAGTCGGCGCGCCAGCTGCGGATCGCCCGCCACAACATCTGGCAAAAATCGACCAAGGACGGCAAGCCGCTGCCGTACGCCGAGCGCAAAGTGCGGCCGATCGTGTACTACAAGTCGATTGGTTTCCCCAAAGAGCTGGACGCCTCGGCGGCTGAAGTGGGCAAGCAGTGGGACGCGGCATTCCGCAAGACCGTGGCCGCACTGCAAGGCAAGACCGCGGACGCGGTAGGGCCGGTCTACGTGGTCAAGGACAATACCTTCGCTGCCGACAAGAGCGGGCAAGTCATCGACCGCGGTCAGCGCAACGGCGACTTGCGCTACTCGATGCTGTTCTACATCGATAAGCCGACCCGCGCCGGCCTGTTGGGCTATGGCCCTTCGGCGGTCGATCCCGTCTCTGGACGCATTGTCTCGGCCACGGCCAATGTGTATGGCGCCGCCCACAAGGTGCTGTCGACCAATGCCCGCGACATCATTCGCCTTGTCCGCGGCGAAATCTCGGCCGAAGAGTATGGCTTGGGCCACGTGACCGAACAAGATGTCAAAGCCAGCTTGAAAGCCTTTGGGCCGGGCAATCCAGCGGGCAGCAAGGGCATCGGCGGCCCTGACCAGGGCGACAGCGAGGTCCGCACGCCAGGCTCGCAAGCCCATGCCGATGCGTTGCTGAGCACCGAACAGTTCGCGGCCCGGGTCTGCAGCCGCGACAAGCAAAAGGCGATTGTGGCCCTGAAGAAGTCGGCGCTGGCTGAGAAGCCCGGTTGGGCGGCGCAGCGCTTGGGCAAGATCGAGCAGTCGACGCTGTTGAGCAATTTCATCAACCGCGACATTGCGCTGGCGCACGGCGACCCGGCCCTGCGCGAGGCGCTGTCGCAGTCGGCGCCCGGTGCACCGCTGCCCGCGATGTCGACCCAACAATTGGCCAAGCTGGCTCCGCGCAATTGGGCGCCGCGGGCCAACCGGATGCGCCACCTGCTGCGCCAAAAGCTGCTGGGGCGCCACGCCATTGAGATGGCCGAGTTCGCCGACGACGCCGTGATGGGCATGGCCGAGAGCCTCAAGGACCAGCCGATCGAGGCGGTGTGGCAGGCGATTTACACCGGCGTTTTCCTGTCGACGGCGCTGCACGAGGTCGGCCACTCGATTGGCTTGCGCCACAATTTTGAGAGCTCCTACGACGCTTTGAACTACCAGGACGCGTTTTGGGACCTCAAAGGCGACAGCGCCAAGCCGCTCGAAGAGCCGACGCTGACTCAGAACAAGGCCGGCATGAATGACTTTCGCTATGCGTCGATCATGGATTACGCCCAGCGCTGGCACCACGACCTCAAAGGCTTGGGCAAGTACGACATCGCCGCGATTGCGTTTGGGTATGGCCAGCTGGTCGAGGTCTTTGCCGAAGCGCCCAAGGATCCGCTGCTGCTGACGCCGCCCAGCTACAGCCCGTACAAGCCAGGCGAGGTCGATGGTTACGCGGTGCTGGAGCCCCTGTACCGCGACCCGCTGCGCACGGCGCTGCACAGTGCGCTGCGCCACTACAGCCAAGTGCCCAAGATTTTTGGCAGCCTGGACGCGATGCGCCAGCGCAAGCTGGTGCCCTACAGCGAAGTGGTGGCCGACATGACCGGCCTGGGCAGCACCGCCGATCAGGGTCGCAAGCGGGCGCTGTGGGAAGTGCCATACCGGTTCTGCACCGACGAATACGTCGAAGGCACGCCGACTTGCAACATGTTTGACGCGGGCGCCGATGGGGCTGAGATTGTGCGCGCGGGCCTGCAACAATGGCGCGATTACTACCTGCTGCAGGCCTTCCGCCGCGACCGCGTGTCGTTCTTCATCTCGGATTACGAGCAGCGCATCTGGGCGCGCTATTTCTTGCCGGTGGCGCTGCAATTCCAAAATTGGGTGTTTTGGCAGTACGACACCGACACCCGCGGCAATCCGGGTGTGCTGTGGGATTGGCTGACGTTTGACAAAGACGTCGCCAAAAAGCTCAAGCTCGAAACCAAGCCATGGGAGCAGGCAGCAGGCGGCGGCTTGGCCATGACTGCGGGCGTCAAGGAGGGCATCGACAGTCTGGCGGCGGTGCTGACTCAACCCGAGCCGGGGCAATACTGCTATGACAAGGCCGAGGGTCATTTTCGCCAGTACAGCTACAAGACCCAAGTCGCGGGCGGGGTGGCGCTGCCGCAGTGTACGACGCCCAACGGCTGCGAAGCCGACAAAGGATGCGCCGACTTGGTGATTCCGATGGGCCAGGGTCGCTTGTACGAGACTGACTACGACCGCGACACCGGCTACTACTTTTACGAGCGCCTGCGCCACGTTGGCTCATTTTACGACAAAATCAATGCCATGATGGTGCTGACCGATCCGACGACCTACTTCATTGGTGTCGACTCGTCGCAGCCGGTGCACAACTACATCTTGAGCATGGGCATCTACTTTAACAAAGAGCTCAACCAGTTGTTCGGGGGCCTGACCGCCGGACGCGACGACGTGGTCAGCTGGGTCCGCGACGCCAAAGGCAAGGTCGGCCCGCGCAGCTTGACCGACCCCAGCTTGTGGGCCAGCCAGCAGCAACTGCAGCCGATTGCGGCGCCAGGGATGTTCATTCTGCAGAACTATGCGCTGTTGTTTGGTATGGCATTTCTGCCTTCGAACTGGGATCAGACGTTTAACGACTCGCTGCAGGTGTGGCTGCAGGGCAGCAACGAACCGTGGGATCCGCCTGCGGGTGCCGCCATCGCGACGTACAGCCACAAGTTCAACAACCGGACCTACAAGGCGGTCAAGCTCGCCGATGCGACGTGGTTCAGCCCGGGGTTTGAGATGGTCGGCGGGGCCAAGAAGCTGGCTGACCGGATTGCGGCCAAGGAAGAGGGGCTGTATCCGTGGATGCTCGACGAGGCGGTGCAGGTGCTGGAGATTGCCCGCGGCATGTATGACGTGTACGGCAAAGCGTTGTTTTAGAACAATAATTATCGGACCAGCACCAGTGAGACTCCGTCCAGCACCGCGTTGAGGACGTGAGACGGCACCGTGCCAACCCGTTGTACCAGTTGGCGGCGGTCAATGGCGGCAACTTGCGACACGTTGGCCACCGATTCGCGTTCAAGCCCACTGTCAGGAACCCACGCCGCCTGGCTCAAACCGATCTCTCGTCATGGATCACCACCGATCAATACAAATTGCAACTTCTGCTTGCCCCGCCGCAGCCCACGCCGGTTGATTTCCGCAACTGCACGCCCCAGGCGCCGCATCGTCTCCGGCTGGCGCCGGTTCGCCTGGATTTCGTAGGTGCATTGGCGCGGGTTTGAGCGC
>CANMNA010000129.1 GCA_947499075.1 Myxococcales bacterium | reverse complement strand
GTGTATTCGAAAAGGCGGCCTGCGCGGGGCTCGCGAAGACCGAAGACCTTCACATTTTCACCGTCAGAATAAATTCTGCGGCTACAGGTAGCGGTGGCGGCCTACGCCGACACCCGGCCGGGCGCCCGCGCAGGCGGGCGCCGTCACCTGTAGCCGCGCAATTCAGGGCGACGGCGTCCCAAGCCGGCATCAACGCTGAGGTTTTCAGTTGACACAATCGCATACACCCTGTAAGACCGTTCAGATCGCTGGCCGAGTTGGCCTCTGGGTGATAGCGTCTGGGCCAGCGCGCCATTGTCGCGCGCTCCGCTGAGGCTGCCGATGGCTGTCACCCTATTCTTGACCCCGCTGTCTGCCCTCTGGCGTAGCCCAGCCGCCATGATGCTGTTGTTGGTAGGGGTAGGCACCGCCAGCAGCGCGTGCTCGGACACACCGGCCGGCACCGGCCAAGGGGTCGCAGGCGCCAACGGCGATATCGGCGTTTTCCGCTTGGATGTCACGGGCTTGGACATCGGCGCTCAGGGCGGCGACGCCGGCGGATCGGCCGATCCGGGCGCGGCCGGCACAGACGCCGGCCAGAACAGCGACGTTGCAGCGAGTACCGACACGGCTACAGCAGACGCGCCCAAAGCGGACACCGCCAAGCCCGATGTCGGCGCCGTCTCGGACTTTGGCCAACCGTGCAAGTCTGACAGCGACTGCCAGTCTGGTTGGTGCATCGAAGGCTACAGCGGCTACTTCTGCTCGCAGACCTGCACCGGCAGTTGTCCCAAAGGCTTTGTGTGCAACAAGGTCTACGCTGACAAGACCAGCCAGCCGGTGCTGCTGTGCATGGCGCCGGTCAACAAGCTGTGCAAGCCGTGCATCAGCGATCTCGACTGCGCCGGTGGCGCATGCATCGACAATGCCGGCGAGCAATTCTGCGCCACGCCGTGCGGCGGCAGCCTTTCGGCCTGTCCCGCCTCGCACACCTGCAAGCCCCAGCAAAATCCGGATGGCAGTCCTGGCAACCCAGTCTGCATGCCCAATAGCGGCACCTGTGCCTGCACCGCCAAGTCGTCGGGCCTGATCCGCGCCTGCCAGGTCGCAAGTGGCCCGCAAACGTGTTACGGCATCGAGACATGCAACGCCGGCACCTGGACCACCTGCCAATTGCCGGCCGAAGTGTGCAACGGTCAGGACGACGACTGCGACGGCACGATCGACGATGGTTTTGTCGACGCCACCGGCAAGTATGCAACGCTGCAAGCCTGCGGGCAGTGCGGCAACAACTGTGCAGTCCTGCAGGGCCCCAACGCCCAGCCCACCTGCGTGGTGACCGCTGGTGTGGCCCAGTGCAAGCTCGCC
The DNA here is from genome assembly GCA_947499075.1 of Myxococcales bacterium. Lineage (GTDB taxonomy): Bacteria > Myxococcota_A > UBA9042 > UBA9042 > UBA9042 > SXRM01. The sequence continues at coordinate 3,527 of CANMNA010000129.1, read as the reverse complement.
TGCGACGCCGGATGGCTCGACGTCGACGACAACCCCAAGACCGGCTGCGAGTGCTTGGCCACCTCGACCACCGACTTGCCCGATGGCCCCGACCAGAATTGCGACGGCATCGACGGCGAGGTCAACAACGGCGTGTTCGTGGCCTTGACCGGCAACGACGCCAACTTGGGCACCTGGACACTGCCGATGGCTAGCGTTGGCGCCGCCATTGGCAAAGCCAAGGCCAGCGGGCGCCGCGACGTCTACGTGGCCTCGGGCGTCTACGCCGGCTCGATTGCGCTCGTCGAGGGCGTGCACGTCTACGGCGGCTACAGCGCAGACTTCAAGAAACACGAGGCCTTGGCCTATGAGACCGTGATTTTGGGCGGCAAACCCAGCGCCTTGGCGCCGGGCGCCGTCAACTGCCTGGGCTTGCAGGGCGGCAAGGCCACCTTCGATGGCTTTTCAGTCTATGCGCTATCGGTCAAGGACAAGGGCGCGTCGAGCTACGGCATCTACGTCCGCGATTGTGAGGGCGGCGTGCGCCTGACCAAGAACCGGGTCGTCAGCGGCGACGGGGGCGCGGGCACGCCCGGCACCGCGGGCGGCAACGGCGAATTGGGCACCGGCGGCGGCGTCGGCAGCGCCGCCAAAGACATCGCCAAGGCCACCTGCAGCGCCGCCGACAACAGCCCAGGCGGCAAGGGCGGCGTGCACACCTGCGGCGGCAGCGACGTCAGCGGCGGCAGCGGCGGCACTTCGGTCTGCCCCGATTACGATGAGGACGGCACACAGCCCAAGTCCAGTCCGTACAAACAGACCCTCTCCGCAACGGAGCAAGGCATCGCGGGCAAAGGCACTGGTGCGGGCAAGGGCGGCGCCTCGGGCTACGATGGCATCATCTGGGAGGGCTCGTCGTCGGCGTGCGGCATTTGTAACCCGCCCAAGCTCAAAGACGGCAATCCGTTTCTGTACACGCTGGGCAAGAACGGCGGCGACGGCGGCGACGGTGCCACCGGCAGCCTCGGCGCCGGGTGCACCACCACGGCAGGCACGCTGGTCGGCAACTTGTGGACACCAGCCAGCGCCAGCGTCGGCGGCGCGGGCGCGGCAGGCGCAGGCGGCGGTGGCGGTGGCGCGGGCGGCGGCGTCGAAGTGACTCCTGCGTGCAAAGCCGATGATTTGTTCAAGAATCCCGACATCGGTGGCTCCGGCGGCGGCGGTGGGGCCGGCGGATGTGGCGGCACCGGCGGCAAACCGGGCGGCTCGGGCGGCGGCAGCTTCGCGCTGTTTCTGGTCTTTACCGCTGTACCCGCCGCCTTGCCCGACATTGCCGGCAACCAGCTGATTACCGGCAATGGCGGCGACGGGGGCCCCGGCGGCTTGGGTGGCGTCGGCGGCTTGGGTGGCGACGGCCAATTTGGCGGCGGTGACGACCCGGCCGGCTTGGCCTGGTGCGCCTCGGGTGGCGGCCGCGGCGGCCAGGGCGGCAATGGCGGCCACGGCGGCGGCGGCGGCGGCGGTTGCGGCGGTGCCAGCTACGGCATCTTCCTGGCCGGCGCTGCGGCCTCGGGCACAGCCGCGCTGGCCACCAAGAACACTGTGCAAATCCTCGGTGTCCCAGGCACGGGCGGCGCCGGCGGCAAGAGCCTGGGCAAGACCGGTGGCGATGGCGCGACGGGCGCGGGCGGCGCCACCAACCTGTGAGCCCGCGACGATCGCCGGTGATCAAAAAAGCACCAAGATCAAGGCTAGTTCAGCAATAGTCTGATATTGTGCAATTTATCAGACCTGATCGCAGTGTCAGGTTTGCGCCAAAGTGTCCGGGTTTCGACCCGACCCTGACAGCACTGTCACGGCAAACACCCTAAAATTTGCGACAAGTCGTAACTGGCCTATCGTCTAAGTGCGGGCGAAGTGATTGTCAAGCGTCCGCGTTGAAAAAAACAGCGGGCGGCGACGCCCGCCTTGGAGCACACCGCCATGGAGGATGACAAGGACCCGGCCCTGAACCGCGATTTCACCCCGGCAGGGCGTTGCGATTTCACCCAGACTGCGCGTCCCACATCTTCACCGTCGCTGTTGTTTGCGACCTTCGTCTTGCTGTGTGCTTCGGTCGCGCTGGCCCAGCTGGCCTGGGCTGCCAAGCCGACTGCACCCAAGCTGCCGCTGCCGCCACTGCCTTATGCGGCGTGGGTCAAGGCTGATTTTGGCTACGTGCGCGACAAGCCGTCGCACGCCAGCAAGCTGATCGCGTTGCTGCGCGAGGGCGACACGGTCCAGGTCATCGGATGTCAGCCAACGTGCGAGGCCAAGCACGCGTGGGCCCTGCTTGCGCCGCGCGGTGCGATTGGCCTGCGCGATCTGCAAGCCGGCGAACCGACGCCGCAAGCCATGCTGCAGGGCAGCAAGGCCGTGTACTTCTACGGTCGGGTGCCGCGCGGCCACACGCCGGTTTACGCCCTGCCCAACCCCAAGTCCAAGGTGCTGCGCCACGACAAGGCCGAGTTCCGGGTGGCTTTTGTGCCCGACCCGAATCTGAGCCAAACCGGATGGCTGCGGCGCCCAGATGGCGGCTACATGCAACTCAAAGATGTCAAGCTGTTTACGCCGTCGGTGTTTGCCGGCCAAGCCGACCCGCAGCTGCCGCTGGCCTTTGTGCGGCGCAAAGTTGCGCTGCGCTTGCCCGGGCAGAAGAAGCCGCCCAAGAACCCGACTGAAGTTGTGTGGCAGGCGCGCTACGACCGCATCCAGGTCAAAGCGGTGCGCGGTGACAAGGTCGAGGTCGCGGGCGGCTGGGTACCCAAGTCGCTGGTGCGGATCGTAGCGCCAGTCGATCGGCCCAAGGGAGTGGCCCAGACTGATCGCTGGATGCACATCGATCTCAGCCAGCAGATCCTGGCGGCCTATGAAGGCGACAAGATGGTGTATGCGACGCTGGTGTCGACTGGCAAGAGCGGCCGGGCTTCGACCAAGACCCATCCGGGGCGCTATCAAATCTATGGCAAGACGGTGCATGGCTCGATGCGTGGCAAGCCGTGGGACGACTATTACGCTGAAGAGGTGCCGTATGTCATGCACTTCGATGGCGGACGGGCCCTGCACGGCGCGTATTGGCATGACCAATTCGGCATCGAGAAGTCGCACGGTTGCATCAACCTGAGCCCGGCGGATGCGGCATGGTTGTTCAAGTGGATTCCGCCCGACGTGCCCGACGGGTGGCACAGTGTGCTGCCGGTCAACTGGGGTGGCCCCAATGTCGCCGTCGTCGTCGATGACGCCCGGCACCGCGAGACGACGCCGCGCAAGCTGGCGGCGCTCGATGGCCAGCGGGTGGCGGCGCGCAAGTAGCTGGTGGCGATACAGGGTCGCCATGACCCGAAGTCAAGGCGCGGTGGACGCCGCGATCCCCCACTTTGAGCGCATCTCTGCGTCACTGCGTCGCTTCTCTCGCTGCGGCGTACCTGAGTACGCCTCGCTCTTTCAGCTCCTTGTTCCTTGTCGAGCGCAGCGAGCAACCCAGCACTGCGCATCTCAAATCGGGGGCC
>CANMNA010000128.1 GCA_947499075.1 Myxococcales bacterium | reverse complement strand
CCAACCCGTCACTCAGTGCCATGGCTTTGCTGCTACATTGCTCGCCCGGAACAGGACTACGCCCCGCCAGCGCCGGCTGGGGTGCATGGCGTAGCCTTGGGATGGGTTAGGGCGGACTTGCTTCGCGGCGACAAAAACGCGGTCCAAGTAGGGTGCGGCGATTTTTTCGGGCCTTGGGCGATCGAGGCTGAGCTCGTTCTGGCGGGCGTCGACGCCCACCGCCCACTGCCCTATGCTGCCGCCCATGTGGCGCCTGCTCGTCATCGTCATGGGTCTGTGGGCGTGCCAGCGCGCGGGCCCAGACGCGCTCACGCCCCTGCAGATCCTCGCCGAGCCGCCGCCGGCCACCCGCACGCTGTCGTACGCCAGCAGCGGCATCGAGATGATCGACCCGGCCAAGGTCAACGATACGGCTGGCCACCACCTGATGCTCAACGTGTTTGAGGGCTTGTACACCTACAACCGTGGCGCGGGACCGCCGCTGCCGGCAATGGCGGCGAGCGCTCAACCGGTGGTGTCGGCCGATGGCAAGACGTGGACTGTTCAAGTTCGCCGCGATTTGCAGTGGTCGGATGGCACGCCGCTCGACGCCCGCGATCTGGTCTGGTCGTGGCAGCGCGCGCTCGATCCCAAGACTGCGTCGCGTTCGGCGCCGCTGCTGTGGTGGATCCAAGGGGCCAAGGCGTTCAGCACCGGGCAGACCAGCGATCCACGGACGGTGGGCGTTCGCGCGCCCGACCCGTACACGCTGCAGCTGCAACTGGAGGCGCCGACGCCCTTTTTGCCGCAGTTGCTGTGCGAAATGCCCTATGTGCCGGTGCCGCGCCATGTCATCGAGAAGTGGGGCGACCAGTGGACGCGGCCGGAGCACATCGTGAGCAACGGTCCGTTTGTACTGGCCCAGTTTGAGCCCAGGCGCGGCGCGGTGTTGCGCCGAAACAAGCGCTACGTCGGCGACTATCCGCCGTTTTTCGATCAAATCGAGGCGCTGGTGACCGACAGCGAAGACACCGCGCTGCAGTGGTACGAGGTCGGTCGGACCCAGTGGCATGGCGACATCGGGTTGCCTGCGGAAAAAATCGCGGCGCTGCGGCAGTTGGGGCGGCCCGACCTGCACAGCGAGCCCAAGCTCTGCACGTATTACTTGAGTCTGCGCGTGGATCAGCCGCCACTGGACGACGTGCGCGTGCGCCGAGCGCTGGCGCTGGCAGTCGATCGCCAGCGGCTGGTGCTGCATGTGCTGCGCGGCGGTGAAGTGGCGGCGGCCAATGCGGTGCCTGACCTGTTTGCGGCGACGTTGGGTTACCACGCCCAGACCAGCGATGGCTTTGACCCCGATCTGGCCCGGCAATTGCTGGCCGAAGCGGGCCACCCGCGCGGCAAGGGACTGGCGCCGATCGTGCTGCAGCACAACACCGGCGAGATGCACCGCGCCATCGCCGAGTTTGTGCAGCGCAGCTGGCACGAGCATCTGGGCGTCGATGTGCAGCTGCACAACTTGGAGTGGGGGACGCTGTTGCAAGCGCTGCGGACGGGGCAGTTTCAGATCGGTCGCAGCAGCTGGTGCGCCGATTATCCGGATCCGCTGACGTTTCTGGACGTGTTTGGCGCAGCGCATCCTGCCAACTATCCGGGCTATCACAGCGCCGGGTACGACGCTGCGTTGGCGACGGCCAAGCACGCGACAGAGTCACAAGCGCGCAACCAAGCGCTGACCCAAGCCGAGACGCTGCTGGCCCGCGATGCGCCGATCCTGCCGCTGTACCACTACACGGGTGCCTATTTGCTCAAGCCTTTTGTGCTGGGGTATCTGCCGCATCCGCAGGACATGCACCCGCTCAAGTTTGGGCGCTGGGCGACCCCGCCAGAGCGCGCGCAGCTGCAGCGTGGCCAACCGGTTGTGCTGGGGCCGCTGCAGCCCGTGGGGCACTAGCCGATGCTGCGCTGGCTGGTGATGCGCGTGGCTGCCTGCGCGCTGGCACTGTGGCTCATTGTCACCTTGTCGTTTCTGATGCTGCGCGCGGTGCCGGGTGGGCCCTTTGGCAGCGACAAGCCGTTGCCGCCCGCGGTGCTGGCCAACTTGCAACGCACGTTTGGGATGGCGCAGGACGTGACCAGCCCCATAGCTGGCACGCTGGTCCAGTGGATGGTGGTCGATGACCAGCAGGTTGCCGATGGTGCGCCAGTCGCCGTGCTGCAGACGGTGGATGGTCCGCGCACGGTCTTGAGTCAGCGCGCGATGCATATCGTGCGCTGTGTCGGTCACTTGCCGCGCCAAATTGTCGCCGGAGATGTCCTGGTGCTGCGCCATACCTCTGGCTGGGAACAATACGCGGTGGCGATGCGCCATTACTGCAGCCTCGAATTTGGCCGCACGTTTGCCTCGCAAGGCGAGCGCAGCGTGACTGAAACGATAGCGGCGACCTTTCCGGTGTCGCTGGAGCTGGGGCTGTACGCTCTGGCGCTGGCGCTTGTGATCGGTATTGGGCTGGGATGGCTGGCGGCACTGCGCCCCGGTGGATGGCTCGACCATGTCAGCATGACCGCGGCGCTGATTGCGGTGTGCTGTGGCACGCTGGTGCTGGCGCCGATCCTGCTGTGGCTGTTTGGGGTGCACTTGCGCTGGTTGCCGTGGGGCGGATGGGTCGTGGGCTCGCTCCATCCGGCCGACGTGGCGCCCAAAGTGCTGCCGGTGGTGACCCTGGCCATCGTCTACGCCGCGTGGTTTGCGCGGCTGGCCCGTGCCGGCATGGTCGCTACGCTGCAGCAGCCTTGGGTGCGCGCCGCCCAAGCCAAGGGCATGTCACCGCTGCGGATTGTCACGGTGCACGCCGCCCGTGCGGCGTTGCTGCCGGTCGTGAGCTATCTGGGTCCGGCAATTGCCGCCATTGTCACGGGCTCGGTGGTGGTCGAGCGCGTGTTTGCGGTGCCTGGCATGGGTCAGAGCTTTGTGGTCGCGGCGTTGAACCGCGACTACCCGCTGGTGATGGGCACGGTTGTGCTGTACGCGGCGTTGCTGTTGACCTGTAATCTGTTGGTCGACATCGTCTACGTCTGGCTTGACCCTCGCCTGCGCAGCGGCGCGGCAGGTGACGCGTGACAGCGCAGTGGTCGACGCGATTGGGCGCCGTCGTGCTGCTGGCGGTGGCTTGCCTGGGCTTGGGTGCGCCCTTGTGGTCGCAGTTGCTTGGGTTTACGCCAGATGAGCAGCACACGTGGCTCTCGTTGCAGCCGCCCGGTGCCCGCGACGCTTCGTTGGACCTGCTGGACTACGACGTTGATTCTGCGGGCTTTGCCGCGCTGGACCGAAACGGCGATGGGCGGCTGGTGTGCACAAGGCTCTCAATCCCCAGCGGCGAATTGCGTTGCCCCGAGCTGGATCGCTGGCGTCACGCCGAGCGCTGGCTCGCGCTCTTGCTGGCGCGGCTGGACCGGTCAGGTCCCGACGCTGCGCCGCCCGACGGCGCGCTCAGTCGTGCGGAGTTCCTCGTCGCTGTGCCCGATCTCGACCCGACGACCCGGCTGGCGGTCATCGACCTCGGTTTGGCCGGGCAATCTGGGTTTGCCCAGCTCGACCGCAATCGTGACGGTGCGGTGGATCGCACGGAACTGGCACTGGCGATGCGACCTGCGCGGCTCGATCCCGAGGCGCTGCTGCGGGACCATGACCACAACCACGACTTGGCGATGGACCGCGGAGAATTTCCAGGCCTGCCGGTTTTGCACACGTTTTGGCTGGGAACGGACGCCAAGGGCCGCTGCCTGCTGGTGCGCCTGTGCTACGGCGCCCGGATTTCGCTGGGTGTGGCGGTACTTGCGGCGCTGGTGAGCGCGCTCATCGGTGTGCTGTGGGGCGCGCTGGCCGGATGGTACGGCGGTCGTGTCGACCTGCTGATGATGCGCGCGGTCGATGTGCTCTACGGTCTGCCGTTCATGCTGGTGGTCATCTTGTTGCTGCTGGTGGCCGGCCGCTCGCTGGTCAACCTGTTTGTGGCGCTGGGCGCGGTCAGCTGGCTGTCGATGGCGCGGCTGGTGCGCGGCGAGGTCATGGCGCTGCGGCGGCGCGAGTTCGTGGTGGCGAGCATTGCGCTGGGGCTGCCGACGTGGCGCACGCTGGGTCAGCATGTCCTGCCGCACGCCCTGGGGCCGATCGTGGTGCTGGCGACGCTGCAGGTGCCGGCGATGATCATGGAAGAGGCGTTTCTGTCGTATCTCGGTCTGGGGGTGCAGCCGCCCGATGCCAGCTGGGGGACGTTGCTCGCGGAGGGCTCCCGGGCGATGACCGAGGTGCCGTGGCTGCTCGCGGTGCCGGCTGTGGCGATGGCGGCGACGGTGCTGGCGCTGCACACGGTGGGCGAGCGGATTCGGGTGTGGGTGGGGAAAGTGACTTGAGATTGAGGTGTTGAACAAACGGTGCGTCGATGCACACGGCTGGGTAAGGAGGCGCTGTCGGGGGGCGGCTTGCCATCTGGCCTTGCGCCAAGTAGCTTGCTGCCGCCGCTGTCGGGGTGGCGGAATGGTAGACGCAGGGGACTTAAACTCCCCCGGGGTTCCCGTGCCGGTTCGAGTCCGGTCCTCGACACGAAAGGGGGTTTGCGGGGGGGGAGGAAGGCGGGATGGGAAAAGCTAGCGTTTGAGCTAGCGGATTTTTGAGGGCGCAAGGTGCTGGGTCATCAGGCACCGCTGCCAACCCGCAAGCGCCGCCGCTTGCGCGCCAGCTGCGCACCAACAATTGCCGCGGTCAGTCGGGCGTCGCACTCGCCGTCCCGAAAGCCCAGCCATTTTGGCTCACCGCCTGCAGGGGCAAGCCACCGCTCAATTGCCACCATTTCGTACACAGTGGCCTCCTTTTGCTCGTCGAGGGTGACCAGCTCGACCGGGCG
>CANMNA010000127.1 GCA_947499075.1 Myxococcales bacterium | reverse complement strand
GGTCGTCGCACGACGCAGGTTGACCAAGGCACTTGCCCTGCAAGCAGGCGTCACCCAAGGTGCAGGCGTTGTTGTCGTCGCACAGCGCGGCCATGTCGGTAATCGGCTCGTGGACGATTTGCGAGCCGGAAGCGCAGTAGTCATCGGTGCACGGATCGCCGTCTTCGTAGGTCGACTTGGGCGCCATATCACACACGCCGGCCTTGCAACTCTTGCCGCACACAAACGAGCTGCAGGCACTGCCATCGTCCGAGGGTGTCATGGTGCACCCGCCCTGATCGTCGCAGCGCGCTGTCTTGCAGTCTTCAGGGTTGAGCGACGCATCCTTGCACTTGGCGCCGACGGGCTTGGGCTCCAGAATACAGATACCTTTGAGGCACTTGGGCAATTTGCATGGGGTCTTGCCCGGCTTGTTCAGGCAATCAAAGTCGGTCGAGCACTCGTTGCCGATGGGGGCATCGTCGTCGGCATCGCTGCTCACGGCGGTCGCATCTGCGGCGGGGGCTGCGCCCGTTGTGGTGGAGAGGTCGCCGCCGCGCGAGACTTCGACCGCTCCGCCGTCCAGCAAGCTGCCATCGGCACCAGAGCCGCCGTCGTCGATGCCGACTTGACCGCAGCCGCCGAACGACACCGCAAAAAGCGCAATCGCGCACGCCACTTGCAAACTAAGGATTTCTGCCTTGCGCATCTCGGCTCCGTCTCTGCCCAAGCTCATGATCGAGCCCGGAAGTGAGGGAGTGTACCGAATGGGGCACGGCAAGGCTAGGGCGCCCGCCGCCGGCATCCCCTCGACGATGGTGCGCGCCGGCCGGGCGCGGATCCGAAAGGGGGTCGCGATTCTGGTTTCCGCGTTCCAATCGCCACGTGCCTGACTGAGACCTCACCCCGCAGCGGGCCGCGCGGGCGCGGCCAAGCTGCGGCCCTCTCCCTGAAGAGAGAGGGCAACGAGCCAGCCGCGCCAGCGGCCGCGAGCGGGTGAGGTCAGCCAAGGCCCAGCTCGATCCGTTCAGCCATGCCACAACGAGCGACCCCCGATTGGGAACCGCGCCCGCGCCGGCCTGCACAACTTGCAGATGCTTCAATACGATGGCAAATTTGGCAGTCGACGGGTGCGCTGCCGGCAAGCGAGGTTTGCCACAATGAACTGGAGCCAATGTGCCGAAGTTTGGATTGACCCAGACCGAATGTCAGGCGCGCCGTGCTTTCGGCAGACGCGCATACCAATTGCGTCCCTGTTTGAGAACCTAGACGGCGGCGCGACGGTCGATGAATTCGTTGAGTGGTTCCCAGGAATTACCCATCAACAGGTTCACGCAGTCCTCGCATTCGCAATTGCCACGGTCGACTCCGAGCGGGCGGTGCGATGAGGGTCATCTTTGACCACGGTGTACCCCATCCGCTCGCGCTGATGCTCAAAGACTGCGAGGTTGCCACGGCGCCGGCGATGGGTTGGGACTTGCTCGCCAATGGCAAACTCCTCGCGGCCGCGATCGCTGCAGGGTTTGGCGCCATGGTGACAACAGACCGCAACATGGCACACCAGCAGAATTTGAGTTCGCTGCCCATTGGTCTGGTGATCTTGTCGCGCAACGACTGGCGGCGGATTCCGTTCGGGCGAGTCGGGCCGCCATTGAGCAGGCGATTTCTGAGGTCCGGCCGGGGCAAGCAGTGGAAGTCGTAATCGCCTGACGCGATCAGGCCACCGGCGGCCGCAGCTCCACCGGCGTGCGCAACCGCACCACTCCGCGCGAGATTTCGCTCGCCGCATCGCTAAAGACTTTGTCCTTTTCGCTGCCGTCGCCGGTCACCACCACCTCAAAGGGCGTGGCCCGCAGCGCCTGCAAGTCCAAGGCGCCTTCCAGCTCAGGCCCCTCATCGCCCAGCAGCTCGCCCGCCGTCTCGCCCAACGCCAACAGCGACAGGCGGTAGGCGCTCTCGGCCCACGTCCGCCGCGGCACCAGCGAGGACAGCTTCTGGGCCCCGCCCTTGTGAACGAGCGCGCGCATGTCGGCCACGAACGCATCGAGAGCATGAAATTGCGGCAACTCCGGCTCACCCGGTGGCGAACTCTCGGCCGGACCATCGGTCCAGCCGACCGCATAGGCATTGTCCGGTCGCGCCGGCACCTGCAACAGCTCGTACTCCGCTTCAGACAGCGCGTTGTCCATGATCACGAACAACGGCGCCACTGGCATCGAGACCAGCGGTCGACCAAAATCAGCCAGCACTTCGAGATCACAGCGCATCAAGAACGCGGTGACGTCGGTCAGCGACAGCCCCGTGCGCCCCAACTGGATGCGCTTGGCCTGCAGATCGCCCGTTGCGCGCTGCAGCACCGCCTGCCATTGGTGCAGCTCTGACAGCGCTTGCCCGACCTGCTGGGCCACCCGGTAGCAGGCATCGTCTTCCAGTTGCAGCGTCTCCAGCGCGCCGCGCGCCCGCCGCGCCCACGCCAGGTTGCGCTCGACCCGGTGCTGGGCTTGCAGCACCCGTACCTCGGAGTGCGAGCGCACCGCCTCTTCGGCCGTGTCGACAATACGCCGCAGGTTGTGATGCAAGTGGCGCAGCGCAGGCGCCTGCTCGTGGCCCAAGTCGCGCGACAGCTCGACGTTGAGCACGCCCAGCGCCAGGTCGCCCTCTTGCGGCACGATGCCTAACACGCGGCTGATGACGGCATACAGCGCCTCGCCGCGATCGGTCAGCCGGACCTGACCTTCGACAATCTCCAGCCAGCCGCCGCGCCGCAGCGAGCGCAGCACCGCCGACCGCGCATCGGTGTTGAGCCACGCAAAGTGACGGGCCAAGCTGTCGTAATCCCAGCGGGTCCGATCGGAGCCCGCGAGCTCTGCCAGCACCGCTAGCCGCACCGCGAAGTCGGCCTCGCCCAGCCGCACCAGGTCGCGCAGCAGCTCAAAGTACGGCAAACCAGACTGGGCCGTGCGCAGCGCCGCGATGTCGTTGGGCTGGTAGCCCTCGGCCATCAGTTCGCCCAGCGCCTCGACCGGCAGCTCGGGATCGTCGTCGAGCGCGGCCGTGTACAGCGGCGGCCGGGCACTTTTGGCCCGCACCTCGCCCTGCGGCGCAGGGGGCTGAGTGTGGTGGAGACGGGCAGCGGGGGCAGGCATCTGGCTCATGGCGTGCTAGGCTCGCATGCCCCGAACCTCTACCGCAAGCGGCTGAACATGACCCGTGCGCTTTCTCAGCTCAAGATCCTCGACTTCACCACGCTGTGGCCCGGTCCGTTGGCGACGATGCTGCTGGCCGATCTCGGTGCCCATGTGCTCCGGATCGAAGCGCCAGACCGCCCGGATTTGCTGCGCTACTTGCCGCCTTACGACGAGGCGGGCGAAGGCGCGGCATGGCGGATGGCCAACCGCAACAAGAAGAGTCTGATCCTAGACTTGCGCAAGCCTGGCGCCCAGCAGGTGGTGCAGCGGCTGGTGGCCGACTACGACATCGTGGTCGAGCAGTTTCGTCCCGGCGTGCTCGACCGGTTGGGCGTGGGCTACGCGGCGCTCAGTGCGCTGCAGCCGCGGATGATCTGGTGCGCGATCACCAGCTTTGGGCAGACAGGACCTTGGCGCGACCGGCCGGGCCATGACATCGGCTTTCTGGCTGTGTCGGGCCTGGCTTCGCACCTGGGCCGGCCGGGCGTGGGGCCGGCACCGTGGACGGCTTTGCCCGGCGACGTGGCGGGCGGCACCTGGCCAGCAGTCGCGGGCATTCTGGCTGCGGCGCTGCAGCGGCACCAGACCGGCGTGGGCCAGTTCATCGACATCGGCATGGCCGATGGCGCGTTGTTTCTCAACGCGTTGGCCGCCACCCAGGCGCTGCACGGCGGCGGCAGCCTGCTGCCGGGCCAAGGCGTGCTGGGCGGTGGCTCAGCCTATGATCACTACCGGACTGCCGACGGTCGCTACCTGGCGGTGGGGGCGCTCGAACCCAAGTTTTACGCCTTATTTCTGCAAGCGATTGCCCGCGAGGACCTCGCTGACTTGCCGATGGACAGCGACGCCGAGGTCACCACGCTGAAGTTCGAGATTGCGGCGACGCTGGTCAGCCGCGACTTGGCGCACTGGCGCCAGGTGTTTGACCAAGTGCCGTGCTGCGTAGAAGCAGTCGAGTCGACAGAGGAAGCGCTGCGGCTGCCGCAATTCGTGGCGCGCGGTGCGGTCGTCGATTTGCCTGTCGTGGGCGGCGGCACCAGCCGGCAGCTGGCGAGCCCGGTGCGGATGTCGGCAAGCCCGCAGGTGGTGGCGCACGCGGCGGTCGTCCCGGGCAGCGATGCCCAAGCCGTGTTGACAGCGGCCGGCTTCGCCCCAAAAGAGATCGCGGCCCTGCAGGCCAGTGGAGCAGTCGGTGGCTGAGACAAGTGACAGCAAGAGCGCCTTTGTGACGGGCGCGACGGGGCTGGTCGGCAAGGCGCTGGTCGCAGAACTGTGCCGCCAGGGATGGGCGACGGTTGCGCATGTGCGGCCCGACTCGCGCGACTTGGTCAGGTGGCACGGCCTGTTCGAGGGCATGGGCGCGCAGCTGAGCACCGCGGCCTGGCAGCCAGACGACATGCGCAGCGAGCTTGCCCAGCGCCATCCTACGCACGTGTTTTGTTGCATCGGCACCACGCGGACACGCATGGGGCGCGACGGCGCGGCGGCCAACAGCTACGAGGCGGTGGATTACGCGCTGCCCAAGTTGCTGGCCAAGGCGTGTGTGGCAACGCCAAGCGTCGAGCGCTTGGTCTATCTGTCGTCGGCGGGTGTGGCAGAGCACGCCGCGGGCGCGTACCTGCGCTGGCGTTGGAAGGCGGAGCAAGCGGTGGTGACCAGCGGCGTCGCTTACACGCTGGCGCGGCCGTCGGTCATCCTCGGGCCGCGCGACGAGGCACGGCCGCTGGAGACGTGGGCCGGTGCCGTCATCGATGGAGGCCTGGGTCTGGTGGGTGTGCTGGGTGGCGGCAAGCTGCGGGATCGCTACCGGTCGACCAATGACGTGACCTTAGCCAAGGCGCTGGTCCGGCTGGCGGCCGATCCCGAGGCGCGCAATCGAACGGTGGAGTCCGAAGGGTTGCGGTAGGTCCCGTGGTATCCGTCGATTTCCACTCTTGACGGATACCGCGCCGTTCGCTCCTTTGCCCGCATGTCGGCGACCCTTTTGTACAGGATCGCCATGACCCGAGGTCATGGCGTTGCCCGTTACGCCTGCTGGCTTGTGCGCTGGGTGGGTCGCAAGCTCGGTGCGCCAAGAAAGCTTGGCACGAAGACAAGGATGCCCGATGACCTAACTTGAAATTCGTGAATATAACCAAGCTGGTGCAAGCCCCGTCCGGTGAAAGCCTAGCCAGCGCACCGGTAGCGAGTCTTGCGTGGTGGCACGGGCGACTGGCACTGCGAAGCGTAGACAGCG
>CANMNA010000126.1 GCA_947499075.1 Myxococcales bacterium | reverse complement strand
CGACGGACCGGATTTGATCGCCGGGGTACAAGAATGTCAAGCGAAGTTAGGCACTAACAGACGCGACCGATCGAGTTGCGTGCGGGGTTAAAGACCGATCGAGTTTCGCGGGGTTGCTGCTGAGAATGGCTGGCAGCCTTGGTTCCTGTCTAAGACGGGCTTAGCCTGATCAGACGGTGCCGCATAGGCGATGCTGGGGCGCGAAATGGGTAGTTTGGCTGAGCAGATTGGGCTGGTGTCGAGACGTAGGCGCTTTGCGTGTACTATCCCCCTGGAAAGACCTCGTCGACCGCGTCCGGGTACAGCTCCGGTTGCCAGTCGTCCACGGCAGGCACTATTACCACAGATCCCTAATTCGCGTTGGGTTACCAACGCGAATTTGGAGCCTGGTACTGGAGGCCGCGGATGCGGCCGACCGCGGGGGTCGCAGGGGGGCGGCGCGCCCCTTCTCCAAACGAAACAACTTAGGAACTGTCCAAGAATAACTTGGACAGTTCCAGCTTGCTAGGTGGGTCGCAAGCTCGCGGCTTGACAGCCGACTCGCCGCTCCTTGCAGCACTAAAGTGATCGAGTTGTTCCTTGACCGTTCCTTAGTATGGCGACGGAAAAACTCCGCTATCCCAACGCGAACTTGGGAGTCGCCGTACTAGTTGACCGGGCGGCCCGCGCACCCGCCAGATGTCGCACGGCTCGGCCGTGGTCACCGCCTGAGTCGGCAGACCTAGGTGGCGCAGGATCTTGGTCGCGACGGCGGGGTGGCGGCGCTCGTAGGTGAAGCCTTGCTGCGACGGGCAGGCATCTGGCGCAAAGCTGGCCGGCGTGATGGGCACGCCCATGATCGCCGGCTGGCGGGAAAATCCGCGGCCTGCGTTGCGTGTCGGCATCACATCGGGTAGCATTTCCGGCCTGCGGCGGCACACGCAAGCGGAGTTCTCATGCAACCCAGGGCCCCTTCACTGGCCAGCGCCCTTGTCGCGCTGCTGGCCTCTGCGCTAGTCGGGTGCTTGCAGAATCCCACCGCCAGTCAGGGTGCGCCGCTTGCGCCGCAAGCTGATGTAGACGGCACGGCAATAGCCAAGGACGCCGTAACCTCAGGCTCGATCCCTGATGCCAAAATCAGCGACACCGCTGCCGGCACGGATGATGCCGGCGACACCGCGGCCGACGCCGAGCCCGACGTCGACAGCGCAGCGGGCCCCGCGGACGCCTACAGTGGACCGGCGTGCACCACCACCGCAGCCTGCAAGAACATGCCAGGCCTGCCGTACTGCGCCGTGTCCCTAAAGCAGTGCGTCGAGTGCCTGTTCGATGCGCAATGCGCCGACACCGGTCATTGCGCACAGAACAAGTGCACTGTCTTCTCGTGCACCCCCGGCACCGCCGTGTGTGACGGCCCCTTCCTCGCCACTTGCAATCAGGACGGTAAATCGACCACCAGCAAAGAGTGCCCGGCCGCGGCCCCAGTCTGCAACGACGGCAAATGCAAGGCGTGCGAACCCAACGCCACGTTTTGCGCACCGCCGGCAGACGGCGGACCCTCGCTGGCGGTGCGAAAGTGCGACGCGACGGGTGACGCGTCCACGCTGGTCAAGACCTGCGAGGGCGAGGCCACCTGCCAGGCCAAGCAATGCCTGGTGTGTGTGCCGGGTACCAAAGTGTGCGTGGGCGGCGTCGGGAAATCGTGCGCGGCCGACGGCGGCGGCTTCGAGGCTGGCCTCGACTGCGGAGCCAAAGGCTTGACCTGCGTCGGAGGCCAATGCGTCGAGGCCTGCGGCGCGGACCTCAAGAACAACTCCAACGTCGGCTGCGACTACTGGGCCGTCGATCTCGACAATGCCTTCGAGGCATCGGGCGGCAAAGTCTACGACGCCCAAAATGCCCAGTTCGCAGTCATCGTGTCGAACACTTCGCAGACCCAGGCGTTGGTGACTGTGTCGCTCGGCGCCGTAGCTGCGGCCGCGACTTCGAAGACTTGGACGGTGCCGCCCAAAGGCCTGCAGGTCATCAATCTGCCCGATCCGGCGTGGGGGGTCCCCAACCAGAGTCAAGAGGGGAGCGACGTCAACAGCCGCGTGTTCCACATCCACGCCACCCAACCTATCGTCGCCTACCAGTTCAACCCGCTGCAGAACGTCGGCGTCTTCAGCAACGACGCGAGCCTATTGTTGCCGACGGGCGCACTCGGCGAAGAATACTGGGTGGCCAGCCACGCCCAGCTCGGCAACCACCGCAGCTACTTCACCGTCGTGGCGGCGACGCCGGGCACGACCACGGTCCAAGTGGTCGTGGCGGCACCGACGCTGGCAGGCCCGGGCGTGCCGGCGATGACGGTGGGCGCCAAGCAGACCTTCAGCTTGCAGCAAGGGCAGGTCCTGAACATCGAATCGAACAAAGACAAGGCCGACCTGACCGGTTCGTGGGTCAAGGCGAACAAGCCGGTCGCGGTCTTCGGCGGCTCGGAGGCGTCGATATCGCCCGATATCGGCAACTGCATCAACAACCCGCTGGGTACGCCGCCCAAGGTCTGCGCAGTCACCAACGGCATGATCCCCTGCACCAAGGACTCCGACTGCCCGGCCAGTTGCTGCGCCGACCACCTCGAAGAACAGCTGTTTCCGGTCAAAGCCTGGGGCAAGACCTATGTCGGCGCCCGCCTTTCGCCGCGCGGCAAGGAGCAGGACACTTGGCGCATCGTCGCGGCCGAGAACGGCACCCAAGTCAAGCTGATCCCCGACATCGGCATCACGTTACCGACATTGAACCAAGGCGCATTTTTCCAGTTCCAGACCACAAAGGACTTTTTGCTCGAGGCCGACAAGCCGGTCATGCTCGCGCAGTACATGGCGAGTTCGTTCTCGACCATGACGTCCGCCAACTCCACCTGCACCACCAACGCGATGTGCATGAGCCAATACGGCTTCCTCGCCACCTGCGAGGGCACCGGCGGCAGCAAGTCGTGCGGGCCCATCGGCGACCCGTCGCTCATCTTGGACGTCGCCACCAGCCAGTACCTCGACGAGTACCTCTTCCTCGTGCCCGACAAGTATGCGCTCAACTACATCACGGTCATTGCGCCGCAAGCAACGGTAGTCAAGCTCGACGGGTCGTCATTGGGCGCCGCGGCGTTCGTGCCGGTGCCCGACACGACGTGGCAGGTCGCGCGCCTGCCGATTGGCGCTGGCACCCACACGCTGGTCGGCAGCAAGAAGGTCGCCCTGTTCGTGTACGGGTACGACGACGACGTGAGCTACGGCTATCCGGGCGGCGCAGGGTTGTAGCGCGGGCCACGCCAGGCCTACCAACCTGCGGCCGGTGGTAGTGTGGCTGCCTTGCTGGCGTCGCCCCAACACACGACCTTTTTGTCCGTAGTGACGGCACAAGTGTGGGCGCCGCCGGCAGACACTTGGCTGTAGGTGCCGGCCGGCACGTTGCACTGACCGTTGTCGTTCGGCCCCCAGCATAACACTGCGCCGTCGTCGCGGACCGCGCATACGTGGTTGCTGGCGCTCAGTTGGGTGAACGCGCCCTTGGGCGCAACCGTCGACCCGGCGTTGTTCTGGCCCCAGCACACCAGGCTCTTGTCCGTGCGAATGGCGCAGCCGAAGTTCTTGCCCACCGCAACCTGCTGGTAGGTGCCGGCCGGCACGTTGAGCGCCCCCACGAAATTGAGGCCCCAGCACGTGACCATGCCGTCGTTGCGCACGGCGCAGGTCTGGTTCGCACCCACCGCGATCTGCAGCCACTTCCCGGCCGGCTGCTGGTTGCCGAACGACTGGGCGCCCGAGCCCCAACACTGCACCGCCCCGCCCAGCAGCACAGCGCAGGCGTGAAAAGGGCCGAACGCCATCTGCACCACCGGCGCTTGTTGGAGGTCCTTGAGCCACGCCGGCTTCTGGCCCCAGCACTGCACGGCACCGCTGGCCAGCGCGCAGCTGGTGATCTGTGACACCGCGACGTGGGTGACCCCCTCGAGCGCCTGTGGCTTGTCCGCACCCGACGGGTTGCTGCCCCAGCACAGCAGCTTGCCCGCTGCGGTGGCGGCGCAGGTGAAGTCGGCGGCAGCCGCGACCTGCGGCAGTGGGTAGGCCGGCGGCTGCGGCCCGGTCTTGCAGTCAGCCGGGCAGTTCTGCGGGGTCTCGGACGACTCGCAGACTTGGTTGCCGCAAGTGGCGACCGCGCCCGTGCAGTCTAAGGCGCAGTTGGTCTTGTTCTCGCCGGCCTCGCAGAGCTTGTTGCCGCACGCCGGCCCACCGCTGCCGCAGTCTTTGGGGCAGGTCACAGTGGTCTCGCCGGTTTCGCAGGTGCCATTGCCGCAATTGGCTCCAGCGCAAGAGGGCTTGGGCGTGTTCTTGCACACCCCGGCCGCGTCGCCCGTCGCCTTGTCGCACAGGTCGTCGGTGCAAGGGTTGCTGTCGTTGCACTGCAAGTTGATCTCGCAGCAGGCCCCGGGCTGCTCGTAGCTGCAGGTGCCCGCGGTGCAGATGTCTTTCGAGCAGGCCTCGCCGTCGTCGCAATCTTTGGCGGTGACACAACATCCGGGTGGCTGGGCGTGCTTGCAGGTTCCGCTGGCGCAGGCGTCGGTAGTGCACGGAATGCCGTCGTCGCAGTCTTCTTGCACCGCGCAGCAACCGGCCGCGGCGGCCTTGTGCACGCAGGCGCCGGCCGTGCACAGGTCCACCGTGCAGGGCTTCTGGTCGTCGCACTCGCTGGCGTTGCTGCAGCCGGCGGTGTCCGGCTTGGTGGCATCAGCGGTTTCGGCAGCGCTGGCAGTGTCGGTGTCGGCCGCGATGGCGGTCTCGTCTGCGGCATTGGTGTCGGCGGCGGTGGCGGCATCGGCTCCGGCGTCAGCCTTGCACTTCGGTGTAGTCTGGGTGCACGGCGCGCCAGCCAAGCAACTGCATGCCGCGGTGGCACAAGTGCCGTCGACGCAAGTGAACTGGCCGCAGTCGAGGTTTGACTGGCACGTGGCTGACCGGCAGGCCCCGTTGGAACAGAGCGTGCCGATTTCGCAGTCGCTCTGGACCACGCATGGCTGTAGTGCCGGGCCCGCTGGCCCGCTCGGTGAACTGGTGCAGCCGACCAGCGCGACGAGCCAGACAGCCAAGGCCAACCCGAGACGGATCGCGCCGTGACAAGGCAAGTAGCCGCCGCCCCTGGGTCTGAGCGCCATGGCCACGGCCGCACCTACATATCGCCCCAACTGCTTGACCACGTCACCTCGTCTGTCGCCGCAACGCCCACGTCAACGGGAGCCGACGCGATACTATCACCAACGGCACCCCGCATGCCAGCACCACCACTCCCCGGCCAGACGTGATCGAAAGTCCCCGACCCCAGTCTGCCACCACCATCTCGGCGACGCCTCACAAGGCGCACCCGGAAATCAAGACGCACCTAGCCTGTGGAATTGCCGATCCAGACTAAGTTTTCATGATGCGGGCAGGAAGTTTTGCGTGG
>CANMNA010000125.1 GCA_947499075.1 Myxococcales bacterium | reverse complement strand
GCCCGGAACAGGACTACGCCCCGCCAGCGCCGGCTGGGGTGCATGGCGTAGCCTTGGGATGGGTTAGGGCGGACTTGCTTCGCGGCGACAAAAACGCGGTCCAAGCAGGGTGCGGCGATTTTTTCGGGCCTTGGGCGATCGAGGCTGTCCGGCGCATCCTACCAGTTGACACTGAACGTCCGTTCAGTAAACTGGGCGCGGAGGCCAATTGGCACATCCGCAGCCCCGTCCCAAGCCCAATGCCCTGCCCCACCTGCCCGCCGCTGCGGGTCCGGGCAAGCCGTACGTACCGCTGTGGGTCAAGTCCAATTTTTCGTTTCTGCAAGGGGCGTCGCACCCTGATGAATTGATTGCCGAGGCCCGCCAACTGGGGCTACCGGCCCTGGCACTGACGGACCGCGACGGCGTGCATGGCATCGTCCGCGCCCACGTCGCAGCGCGCGAGCACGGTCAGCGCCTGATTATCGGCGCGCAGGTGACAACCGTCGCCGATATGCACCTGCACACCCTGCGGCGTGACAAGCCGTGGGCCGCCGATGAGCTGCCAAGCCTGCGGCCCGATTTTCCGCTGCTGCTGGCCATGAACCGCGTGGGCTACGGCAACCTGTGCCGGCTGATTACGGTCGGTCGCCGGCGCTGTGACAAGGGCGTCAGCGTTGTCAGTTGGTCCGAAATGGCGGCGCACAGCGAGGGGCTTATCCTGCTGAGCCACCACACCGCAAGTGCAGAGCCGATGCCGCACCAGCGCTTGCTGGCCGACGCATTTGGCGACCGCGCCTATGCCCTGCTGACCCGCCACCGCCGGGCCGAGGAATTGCGCCACAACCACGCGCTGCGTGGCCTAGCACAGCAATTGCATTGGCCTGTGGTGGCCGGCAGCGAGGTGCTGTACCACACGCCGGCACGCCGGACTCTGCAGGACGTGCTGACCGCCATTCGCCACAATGTGGCGCTCGACCACGCGGGCGATCGCCTGCAGCCCAATGCGGAGCACGAATTGAAGTCGCCGTGGGCGATGGCCCAATTGTTTCACGACCTGCCCGATGCCCTGCGCCGTACCGTAGAAGTGGCGGACCGTTGCCCGTTCAGCCTGCATGAATTGCGCTACGTGTATCCGGCAGAGCGCTTGCCCGATGGCACAACGCTGGGCCAGTGGTTGCGTCAATTGACGGAGCAAGGGGCATGCGAGCGTTACCGATCAACTGACTGGCACGCCGTACCGACTGATGTCCGTGCCCAAATTGAGCGCGAGTTGGACCTGATTGCCCGGCTTGATTACGGCGGCTATTTCCTGACCATGTGGGAGATCGTTCAATTTTGCCAGCGCAGCAACATTTTGTGCCAAGGCCGTGGCTCGGCTGCCAATTCGGCGGTGTGCTATTGTTTGGGAATTACCGCCATCGATCCGGTGCGGATGGGCTTGCTTTTCGAGCGCTTTCTGTCACTGGAGCGCGCTGAGCCACCGGACATTGATCTCGACATTGAGCACGACCGTCGCGAAGAAGTGATCCAATACGTGTTCGGGCGCTACGATCCGCTTCATCCGGCGGCGCTTGGAGATTTTGCCCCCTGTGTCGTCCATCAGGACCGCACGCATGCGGCGATGGTCGCGGTGGTCATTCGCTATCGGGCCAAGAGCGCGGTGCGCGACGTCGGCAAGGCGCTTGGCCTGCCAGAGACAGCGCTGGATCGGCTATCCAAGATGGTGTCGCGGTATGGCGACGGCATGAGCAGTGAGGATCTGCGGCTGGCTGGTTTCGACGCCGACACGCCTGCGCACCAGTTGCTGTGCCAGTTGACTGCTGAAATTCAGGATTTTCCCCGTCACTTGTCGATTCATCCGGGCGGATTTCTGCTCGGCCACGATCCGGTCGATGCCATTGTGCCCATTGAAAACGGCACGATGGAGAATCGGACGGTGATCCAGTGGGACAAGGACGACGTGGAAGCACTGGGCCTGTTCAAAGTCGACTTGCTCGGTTTGGGCATGCTCAGCCAAGTGCACCGCTGTTTCGACTTGCTGCGCCAGACTCGGCAGCTGGACTTGGCGATGGCCACGGTACCCGCTGAAGATCCAAAGACCTATGAGATGATTCAGCGCGGCGACACCGTAGGCGTATTTCAGATCGAGTCGCGGGCCCAGATGGCAATGTTGCCGCGGATGAAGCCACGGACGTTTTACGACCTGGTTGTCGAAGTCGCGATTATTCGACCCGGACCGATTACCGGTGGCATGGTCCACCCGTATTTGCGGCGGCGCCATGGCCAGGAAGCGGTGGTGTACCCCCATCCTTGCTTGATTCCGGTGCTCGAAAAGACGCTGGGTGTTCCGCTCTTTCAAGAACAGGTCATGAAACTGGCGATGGTGGCGGCCGACTACAGCGCGGGCGAAGCAGACCAATTGCGGCGCGACATGGCGGCGTGGCGGCGCTGCGGTCGCATGGATCAGCACCGCGAGAAATTGGTCGAACGGATGACGGCCAAGGGCATTGTGCGCGAATTTGCCGAGCGCGTATTTGAGCAAATCCGGGGTTTTGGCGAGTATGGCTTTCCGGAGAGCCATGCCGCCTCGTTTGCGTTGATTACGTACGTGACGGCGTGGGCCAAGTGCCACTATCCCGCGGAATTTACCTGCGCCCTGCTCAACGCGTGGCCGATGGGCTTCTATACGCCGGCGACCATTATCGAGGACGCCAAGCGCCACGGCGTGGTCGTGCTTCCGGTCGATGTGTGCCATTCGCTGTGGCAATGCACGGTGATCGCCGACGGTCCGCTGTCGCCCGATGCCCTGCCGCCGATCCGGATGGGACTGCGCTTCGTCAAGGGTCTGGGCATCGTGCATCAAGCCAAGCTGGCTGCAGCACCGGCGCCCTATGCCGACCTCGACGACTTTGTGCAGCGCACCCAATTGGATCGCAGTGCGCTCGAAGGGCTCGCAGAAGCCGGGGCATTCGATGGCTTTGGCCCGAACCGCCGTGAGACACTGTGGCAGCTGCGGGCCGTCATCAAGCGCCGAGACGACACGCTGCGGATGCACAATCTAGACGATCTGCCCCTGTTGGCACCGCTGTCGGCCCACGCCGAGGTGGTGTGGGACTACCGCCGTACCCAGCATTCGACCCGCGGACACCCGCTGCAACACGTGCGGGCAGAGCTGCAGCGCCGCCAATTGCCGACGGCTGCGGAGATTGGGAACATGCCGAACGGCCGCCGTGTGCGCTATGCAGGCTTGGTGATCTGCCGCCAGCGGCCGGGCACCGCCAAAGGGGTGACGTTTTTTACCCTGGAAGACGAGACCGGCTTTGTCAACCTGGTGCTATGGCGCGATGTCTATGAACAACAACGACTCTTGGCCAAAACAGCGGTGGTGATGGGGGCGACCGGCAAGATTGAGGCCAAGGACGGCGTGACCCATCTGGTGGTCGAGTCGCTGTGGGAGTTGGACCTGCGCGTCCCGGTGCCGGCAGCGGGCAGTCGTGATTTTCATTGAAATTGAACTACAACAACCCAATGTGGTCTTGGAGCAGGCGACCGAAGCGACTACACTGCGGCGGCGTCGGCCGCAGCGCGGCAGGCCAAGGACACGGCATGGTTGCGAATAAGTTTCGAGGGAGACCAGCGATTGCCGCCTTGTCCTCGGTCATTTTCGCGGCGTGCACGGGTAGCGGCTCCAGCGCCAGCCCTTCGATCGGCAGCGGAACAGACGTTGCCAAGGGCGACAGCACAGCAGCCACAGACAGCGCCAACGCCGCTGACGGTGCCTTGCTGCCCGACGATGCGACGGCTGCCGATGCCAAGCCCAGCGATGGCCCAAGCGACGCGACACCCGTGGCCACCGACGCCATCACGTCAGGCGGCAGTGAGGACAACGGGCAATTTGCTGACGGCAGCGCTGACGCAGCACCAGGGGGATGCCAATCCGCCGCCGACTGCGACGACAACGACTACTGCAGCGCCGACGTGTGCAAGGCCGATGGCAGCTGTGAGCACGCTGCCATTGCCGGATGTGTCGCGCCGCTAGCTCCGTGCAACAGCAAGAACCTGTGCAAGTCCGGCGTTTGTGACAGCGCCACCAACGCCTGTGTCGCGTGCCTCGCCACCATCGATTGCCAAGCCGGCCAAATCTGTCAGGCCAAACAGTGCAAACCCGCACAGACATGCAAGAGCGACATCGAGTGCAAGACGCTCCAGCGGGTCTGCGGCAAGGCGGACGGGCTGTGCGTCGACTGCAACAGCACGCTGGACTGCGGGCCCGGCGAGCAGTGCCTCGGCACCCAATGCGTCGGCGCCGCGCCGTGCAAGTCGAGTAAGGACTGCCCGGCGGTGTGCAACCAAGCCAAGGGCATCTGCGTCGATTGCGTTTCGACCGACAACTGCGCGCCCGGCAAGTTCTGCACCTCAGACGGCCACTGCGCGCAAGCAATTTGCTTAGGTCCCAGCTGTGGCAGCGGCAGCTGGCAATTCGGATGCAAAGCCGATGGCAGCGCCTACCTGCCAGGCCAAACCTGCGACGACAGCTCGCCGTGCACCGACGGAAGCTGCTCGACCAGCAAAGGATGTATCCAGCTGCCCAACGCCCAACCCTGTGAGGACGGCAACGCCTGCACGCAGAGTGACACCTGCGCCAATTTCGCGTGCACCGGCAAACCGCTAGTATGCAGCGACGGCAACCCTTGCACCGACGACAGCTGCGACACGCAGGGCGCATGCAAATTTCTGGCCAATACTGTCAGTTGCGATGACGCGAGCACGTGCACCCAAAGCGACAAATGCAGGGGCGGCCCGTGCAAGGGCGTAGGCGTCAATTGCGACGTCGGCAAGGGCGGATGCTACTTCACCAGCAACACGGCCGTCTGCGAGGATGGCAGCGCGTGCAGCGTGGGCGACAAGTGCAGCCACGGCAAATGCGTCAGCGGCGGTGCGTTGGTCTGTGACGACAAGAGCGCGTGCACGACCGACCAGTGCGACGTCACCAAAGGCTGCCAGTTCTTGCCGACCACGGGATGCGACGACAAAGATCCGTGCACGTCCGACAGTTGCAACCCAACCAGTGGCACGTGCAGCCATGCCGCCATTGCGCAGTGCTGCGCCGTTGGCAACGTAGCATTTTCTCTAGATTTTGAATTCGGTTTTGCCGCCGCGCTGGCCATCAGCAACTCCAGTGGATTGGCCAAAAAGGGCTGGCGAGTCTGGGATCCGGCAAAATACGCCACCAGCGGCAAGGCAGCGGTCTACTACGGTGACCCTGCGCTGCAGAATTATAATTTCTCCGAAAACTCGGGAACAGCCACGATTGGTCTGGGCAATTTGCCACCTTCCGGCAAGCTGCGTTTGGAATTCCAGCTGTATTTTGCAGTGGAGAAATACCTGAGCTACGACAAATTGGATATCACGCTGTCCGCCGGTGGAAAATCTGATGTCAGCGTGTGGACCAAAGCCAGCTTGGGCACGTACGCCTGCAACACTACGAGCGCCAACTACACGTGCGTCAACCTTCCCACTGGATGGACCACGGTGAAATACGATATGCCATCTGGATACAGCTCAGACGCTAAAATCACCCTCAAGTTCAGCACGGTCGACAACAACTACAACGACACGCTCGGCGTACTCATCGACGACATCAAGGTCGTGCAAGCGAGCTGCAATTGACCCTGCCGGGCACAAACTTGCTGGCGCCTGAAGGGCCACGCAGCGCCGGCGTGCTGCTGCATCCCACGAGCTTGCCAGGCCCGCACGGCATTGGCGATTTTGGGCAACAGGCGCGACTTTTTGTCGACTGGCTT
>CANMNA010000124.1 GCA_947499075.1 Myxococcales bacterium | reverse complement strand
TAGAGCCCGGCGCAGGCCGGGCTTGGCAGATTTAGCCCGCGGCTTCAGCCGCCGGGCGTCCTCGGCAGCGCCGGGCACGTTGCTGAAACTCCTCTCGGCAATGGGCTGAAAATGAAACGTTTAATCTTAACCGAACGGCATTGCCGGCGACCCGCCGCGATTCCCCGCTTTGAGCGCATCTCTGCGTCACCGCGTCGCTTCTCTCGCTGCGGCGTACCTGAGTACGCCCCGCTCTTTCAGCTCCTTGTTCCTTGATCTGCATCTCAAATCGGAGGCCGCGGGAAATTTCTGTGGCGAATTTGGGCCCGCACGCGGTGTTGACAAAGACATGGCCCCGAAAGTCAGCGGGAATCTTGCCGTGCACCGCCTGCATCGGCGAATCCGTCAGATCATTGCGCTTGGCCCGCACAAGCGTGCGCGGCAGCCGCTGGTGCGCTCATGGTATTTGTGGTCCACAGCTTCCTCACTAATCAGCAATTAGGCGGGCTTGTCCGCGAGCGCCTCGGCCAAGCGCCGTGCAATCGAGCCTTGGAGCTTATCGGCATCGACACCGGCCGCCTTGGCCAGAAAACCGAGCTCGACGGCGACCGTGACTTCACGATCGAGCACCGCAACGTCGCCGCCCACGCCCAGGCCTTTGATCTTGCCACGGTTGCCCGACCACTCGATCTTGACGCGGTACTTGGCCAGCATCTCTTCGAACGACTGCATCCGCTGCATCGCGGCCGCGCTGCCCAGACTGTGAGGTTGTTGCACTTTGACTGTCGGCATCGCTGGGCTCCGCAATGGGGTGAGGTGGCAATTCGCGGCCGCGAGCGTACGCTAGATGTGCGCTGCGGTGCAATCTACCCAGGTTGAATGATCGCCGCACTCCTTCCGTTGATGCACCGGCGGCCTATGCCGCTGCACAGGTACCGCTATGGCACGCTTGCACTTGAGCCATTTGGTCCGCCTGAGCGTCGTGTGCGCGGTGTTGCCGTGCATTGTCTGGGGCGGTGCGCGCTCGGCTGAGGCTGGCAAATTGTCGTCGGCGCGATCGACTGTACGCAGCGGTGGCGCCAGCAGCGGCGCGCGATCGAACGGCGCTGGCGGATCGTCCAGTGGCTTGACGTCGTCGCGCAGCCCGTCAGGCTCCGGCTTGCGCGCCTGGGGTGGCTACGATCCGTATGGCGACAACTGGTTCAGTTGGTTGTTCTTTCCGTGGTGGGCACCGCAACGCCTGTTGGACGACAGCACCCACCGCGACAGTGCGTTTCCGTTGGCCCCGTATGCTGACGGCGCACAAGGCTACGTCCGTATCGCCGGTGTCACGCCCGCCGCCGTCTTGGTCGATGTGGTCGCTGTCAATGGTGCGGGCGAAACCCTGTTGGGCCGCGGTTCCGCCCTGCGGGTGTGGGCCGAAGGCGGGGCCGCGGACTTGAGCTTGGCCAGAGGCAGTGTCGGCTTGCTGTGGTCCGGCGCCCACCGCCTCGAACTGTCAGGCGAGGTCCGCATGTTCCACGAGCGCCTGTCGGGCACCAAAAGCGACCAACTTTGGCTCGGCAGCCTCGGTGCCCACTACGTATTCGCCCAAAGCGAGGGTGCCCAGCTTCGCAGTGGCGTTGGCTTGCGGGTCATGCCCGACGGCGCCAACCAGTTCACCGGCGCCTATTTCTCCTATGGCGTAGACCTCTACCCAGCGCGACCGCTCATTGTCTCTGTCACGGGCGACATCGGCGCGCTCAACGGCGCCGCGGTCGGGTCACTGCGGGCGACCTTGGGTGCCATCGTCGATCAGGTCGAAGTCTATGGCGGCTACGAAGGTTTCTGGATCGGCAATAATGACTTGAGCATGGCCCTGCTCGGCGCGCGCTTGTGGCTGTAGTCCCAGTGCGTGCCGGTCAGAACGGGCGCGGGAGCCGAGCCCAACCATTGTCGTAAGTCCGCCAACCCAATAGCGCCAGCCACTGGCCGTCGCCCAGATTGTGATCGGGCACCGCCGTGCCGAACCGGGCCCAGCGTGTGACATAGCGCAAAGTCAGCCACCACCCGCTGTGCCGGTCGCGCGGGCTGACAGGCACGTCTACGCCGATGCCGCCGGTCAAGCCCGACGTCCAGTCGGTGGCGTCGCTGCCGGATTGGCGGGTGGCGGCGACGGCTCCTGCCCCGCTGACACTGGCCCGGACCACCGCAGCGCCGACGAAAAGGTGGACACCGCTGGCGACGTCGTACCACCAGTTGTTGAAGACCACCAGCGGAAAACCAGGGTGCACGGCGACTTGGGCGCCAAGTTCGATGCGATTGGCTGAGCCACCGCCCGCACCTTCACCGGCAAACTGGGCGTACTCCAAGCCAAGCTCGGCGTCGGCAAACTGTGTCACGGTCGAAAACCGGCCGGCGAGCCTGGCGCCGATGCCGCGCTGCGCGACGCCAGGCAGCTTGACATCGAGCCGTGGCACCGCCAGCCCACCCAGCACGCTGGTGTAGTTGCCGTCGTAGAGCAGGTCTTTGGCTGGCGCCTCCTCCTCCGGGCCGGCGGTGCGCAGCGGTGGCCGCGCAGCAGGATCGCTTGGATCAGGCGCGGCCTGCAGGGGGCCTGCCCAGAGGCACGCTGCAATTAGGCCAACTTGGACCACGTGCCTCGTGATCATTGGGTGAGTCCTGCCGCGCCGTGGCCCGGTACCATCAACCGCTGGCGAAACGTGCCAAAGGCGAACTGCGGAGAATGCTGCGCAGTGTGGCACGGCGCGCAGGAATCGGCAGTGACCGGCAGCAGGTGGCCCACAGCGCCTTTGGCCGGTGCGGCAACGTGGCGTGAACCCGGGCCGTGGCACGCCTCGCACTGGACTGCCGCCAGCGTCTGCAAGTGTCCTAGCGCGCTGCCACCCGGCTTGCCAAACCCGGTCACATGGCAGGGTACACAGTCCAGATCAGCCGTCTTGGCCGCGTCTTGCAGCGTCTGCCAAGCGTGACCGTGCTGATCTCGGTCGGCAAAGGCCTTGACTGGCGCATGGCACGCCAAGCACGTCGCCTGGCCCACGTAGCTCGCTTGCCCGGCAGCGACCGGACGCACCGCGCCCACAGACTTTGCGGCTTGAGCAGCGACAGCAGCGTCGTAAGCGCTGACCAGCGCCACCAGCCCTGGATCGCTTGGCGACGACCACAGCAGCCCAACGGCCTGAAACGCGACCAGTCGACCAGGTGGCAGCGGCAAATCGGTGGCTGTCCTAGCCGCAGCGATGCGCCGGTCGAAGTCAGCCAATTGCGCCCGGTAAAATGGCAGCGCCAGCTGGGTCGCGACGGCACTGCGGCCGTCCTTTTCCGATCTGGCGGTCGCCTGAGCAAAGTGTTGTTGCAGGCCAGCCCGCCGTTCAGTCAGCTCTGTGACGGCGTTTGGCAGAAATGCCTCTGCGTCGCGCCATGCACCGCCTGCCGTGCCGTCGGGCACCAAAGTCGTCGCGGTCACCCACGCGCCGTGCCGCGCTGCGTGGACCAGCAAGGTGTCGCCTTCACGCTCGATGTCGGTCAACGGCTCGACCTTCTCGTCGAGGTGCCCGGCCACCACCATGTCCAGACCGGTGACGCTGCGGGCCAGCCGTCGCGCGCCCCGCACCCCAGCGTGGCACAGCGCCACCACCACTTGGGCGCCTTGCTGGCGGACCAAAGCGACCTGTTGGGCCGCCAGCGCCGCCTGCTGCGGGCTGTCGTCGGTCACCGCAAGCACTGCCACGTTGACGCCGCTGCGGGTCGTCATCACCACATGCGCTTTGGTTTTGGCCTCCGCCTGCTGCGGGGCAAGCACCTCAAATGGGGCCGCTGCGTAGAGCGCGGCTACCGACGCGCCACCATTGTCCACATCGAACGGCGACCGCGCGACGACCGCCACGCCCAACTGGCCCATTGCCTTAGCAAACGCCGCTTGGCGCAAGTCCAACTGTTCGCGCTTGCCGGGCAACTCCAACCCCTCGGTGTCGTGCAGCAAACTACCAGCGTGGACGACCACCACCGAGTCGTCCACCGCCCGCAAGTCACTGAGCCAGCGGCCGATGCGTTCAATGCCACCTTTTTGGAGATCTACCGTACATCCGCAGGGCTTGAGCGTCGCCTGCCAATCGGTTACGGCAACAACCGTGACGTGCGGCGCCGCGCGCAGTGTCCGCGGGCGCCCTTGAGGCGCAGTCGTTGCAGCGCCAGCCGCTGGCACTTGCTTGCCACCGCAAGCTGGTTCAGCAACCGCCAAAGTCGCCGTTAGCACCGCAGCAAGGACCATGCGGCAAGCGCGCGATTGCCGCAGCACCCTCATCTAGGGCTTTATTTGGGCTTTGGTTTGCCCAGCCAGCTTGGCTGCCGGAACTTTGCAGCTGGCCTTGGACCGGCTCGGGTACACATCGACGACCGTAAACGTCGCGCCCTTGGCGCCCTTGACGAAGCCCGACATGCCCTTTTTGACGCCCTTGTTCTCGCCCGCAGAAAGCGTCAGCACCGAACCTGCACCGGAGTCGCGGGCATCGATGACATCGCAATCGATGTTGCTGTCCTTTTTCTCGGGCTCTTCCCCGGGTTGCTTGACCGGCACGACGCCGCACTTGCCGGAGTGCTTGAAGCACACTTCGCCTTTGGGGCACGACACGCCTTCGCACTTGTTTTCCGGTGCGACCTTGACCTTGACACACTCGCCCTTGCCGGCGTCACACCGTGTGCCGTCGGGGCAGCTGCCACCACACGGTTTCTCCACGCACTTGGCTTCTTTGCACTCCTGCTTGTCGGTGCATGCAGCGCACGGGTCCAGCGGTGGTCCGCACTCGGCCAAGTATTCGCCCTTGCCGCTGTTGAGCTTGAAGCGCACGAAGTACTTCAAGCCAAGCTCGGCGTCGAATTGCTCCCGCATCGACAAGTTCGATTGACTCATCGGCTTTTCAACCAGCACCTTACCGGTTTGGTCGTACACCGTGACAATCGCATTGAGCGTGACGGAATCTTCCCACTTGCTGACACCGACCCGCAGCTCAGCCTTGGCCGTCGCTTCTGCTTCCCAGAACCGCCAGTCTTCTTTGTCGCCGATCGCCTCGTTGAGGTGATCCTTGGTCGGGCCGCCGATCGAAAATGCCCGCGCGAACTCTTTCTTTTGGTCGTGGTCCGGATCCTTGACGTTTTGACCGGAGCAGGCGAGGCCACACGCGACCGCGAACCAAGCCGCACGCTGCACCCATTTGCCAACGTTGAGCAGATTTCGCGACGCCGTGCCGGTTGTGTCGCCGCAACCTTTGAGACATTTTGTGTGCAATCTAGCCATGGGTGCGCTCGCGATTTTGCTGCCAGTGGGCAGAATTTTCAACTACGCTCGGCCGGCCAACCTTGGGAGAACTGCCCGACCGTCTGCTGGTTGTGCTGCCGAAACGCCGTTCGGCGCATCAGCCGCAGCACTGCGAACTTTGACGCGCAATGGCGCATTGGTCAAGCGATGCCGGGCAATCATTTGAATGGGCGCGGTTCCCAACCGGGGGTCGCTCGTTGTGGCATGGCTGAATGGATCGAGCTGGGCCTTGGCTGACCTCACCCGCTCGCGGCCGCTGGCGCGGATGGCTCGTTGCCCTCTCCCTGAAGGGAGAGGGCTTATGAATGTATAGCATTTATCACGTCGTCCACGGCAGGACCCGCGGCTTGTCTGCAACGGGCGGAAGTCCACGGCGGCATTGTTGCGCGGGCCGCAGATTTGTCGCCACGGTCGCACACGGATGCTTGTCATAATAGCTTATATTTCATATGATTGCCCTCTCCCTTCAGGGAGAGGGCCGCAGCCTGGCCGCGCCCGCGCGGCCCGCTGCGGGGTGAGGTCCAGTCAGGCCAGC
>CANMNA010000123.1 GCA_947499075.1 Myxococcales bacterium | reverse complement strand
AGGCTAGTGTCAGGTCCAGGCTAGTGTCAGGTCCAGGCTAGTGTCAGGTCCAGGCTAGTGTCAGGTCCAGGCTAGTGTCAGGTCCAGGCTAGTGTCAGGTCCAGGCTAGTGTCGGGTCCCGGCTAGTGTCCAGTCCAGTTGACGGTGCTGAGATCGATGCCTTCCTGCACCATTTCCCACAGCGGGCTCATCTCGCGCAGCCGGTTGACGACCTCGGTGACGCGCGCCACGGTGTAGTCGATCTCTTCGGCGGTGTTGAAGCGACCAATGCCAAACCGAATCGAGGTGTGCGCCATCTCGTCGTGCACGCCCAGGGCCTTGAGCACATAGCTGGGTTCGAGCGAAGCTGAGGTGCACGCTGAGCCTGACGACACCGCGATGTCGCTGATGCCCATCAGCAGGCTCTCGCCCTCTACGTAAGCAAACGACACGTTGAGGTTGCCGGGCGCCCGCGCCACCGCATCGCCATTGAGCTCAATGTGCGCCAGATTGGCGCGCAGACCGTCCCATAGCCGCTGGCGCAGGGCGCCAATGCGGGCGGTCTCTTCGGCAAACTCCGCGGTGGCCAGCCCAGCAGCCTTGCCAAAGGCCACGATGAGCGGGACCGCCAGCGTGCCCGATCGCAAACCGCGCTCGTGACCGCCACCGTGAAACAGCGGCTCGAGGCGCACCCGCGGGTTCTTGCGGCGCACCCACAGCGCACCCACGCCCTTGGGGCCGTACATTTTGTGGGCGGTGAACGCCAGCAGGTCGATGCCCATGGCTTCGACGTCGATGGCAATCTTGCCCACGCCCTGGGCGGCATCGCAGAAGAACAGCACGCCGCGCTCTTTGCAGATCTTGCCGATCTCGGCCAGCGGCTGGACCACGCCGATCTCGTTGTTGACGGCCATGATCGAGATCAGAATGGTCTGGTCGGTGATGGCCGCCTGCAGCAATGTCAGATCGACCAGACCATTGGGCTGCACCGGCAGAAACGTGACGCGAAAGCCCTCTTGCTCCAACGCGTGGTGCGCGTCGAGCACGGCCTTGTGCTCAGTGCACACCGTAATCAGGTGGTCGCCCTTGCCGCGGTACATATGTGCCGCGCCCTTGATCGCCAGATTGTCGCTCTCAGTGGCACCCGAGGTCAGCACGATCTCTTTGTCGGTGCGCGCGCCGATCGCCTTGGCCAACTGACCGCGCGCTGTGTCGACAGCTTCTTCGGCAAGCCTGCCAAACACGTGCGTGCGCGACGCGGCGTTGCCGTAATAGGTTGAAAAGTACGGCACCATCGCATCGACCACGCGCGGATCGACGCGGGTAG
Source organism: Myxococcales bacterium (assembly GCA_947499075.1). Classification (GTDB taxonomy): domain Bacteria; phylum Myxococcota_A; class UBA9042; order UBA9042; family UBA9042; genus SXRM01. The sequence goes on along the minus strand of CANMNA010000123.1, from coordinate 4,706 downwards.
TCGAATGGTTATCGAGGTAAATCGGGGTCACAACGGCCATCGGTTTCTTCCGCACCCAATCCAAGGGCGCTACAGTTGAGCTATCGACATGCGACTGAGCACGTCCATCACTTCGCGGTGCAAGTTCTCTAGCGGGTGCTTGATGTCGCACGTGTCGATGCGGCCGCACTCCAAGATGCCTTCGCGGCAGGGCGCCAGCGACGGTTCGCCGTCGAGCACGCGCACTACTTCGGCGATCGAGATCGACCGCGCCTCGCGGGCCAGCTTGTAGCCACCCGCCTTGCCCATCGACGACTCCACTAGGCCGGCCTGCGCCAGCCGCGCCAGCACTTTGGGGGTCAGATCGACCGGCAGGCCCTGCTGCAGGGACAACTCGCGGGCCGACAGCGCATCGTCGGGCGCCAAGCCGCTGAGCGCTTTGAGCGCTACCAGCCCGTAATCCGATTTGCGCGACAGCCGAATCATCTCTGCAACCAGCGGCCGCGATGTGCGACCGTTCTGGTCCGAGTTTAGCGCCTGATCGGCGTGACGTCAACGCGGAATTGTCGCGGCAGTGTCACAGTGCCACGAATGGCGCGACTATTCTTCGTCGCCAACAGCGAGTTCGGCCAGATCCGCGGTACGCTCGGCGATGCGATCCACGACGTTGCGCACACGCTGGCGCGTGCCGGCCATCGCATCAGACACCGCGTCACTGAACGTGCCGGGCATCGACTGCCCTACCGCAGGCGCTTGCTGCTTGGCGGCTTGCCCCGACGCACGCTTGGCCGGCTTCTTGGCCGATTTCTTCTTGGTGGCGCGGAACTTGGGCGTCGCGCCACCCTTGACCTCTGTCCGCAGCGTGCCATCGGCGTTGGGCACGAACCGCACTTCGGTCTTGATCTCAAAGCTCACCGAAGTCAAAACCTTTCGAATCTCTTCAGAAATATTGAGCTGGTGCAAGAACTGCTGCATCTCACGGCCGACCATCTCGACGGCCTCGCGCTTGGTCCCATCGACCGCTTGCAGCGCCGTCTGGACCACGGTATGCACTAATTCTTTGGGGATAATCGCGGCAAAAAGCTTTTTGCGCTCTTCGTCGCCCTGAAGCACGGCATTGACGCTGCGCTCGACGGCCCGTCGCATCAGGTCGGGCAAAAATCCGCCCTGATCGTCGGTATGCCCAGATGCGCCCGTCGCGTCTTTGTCTTTCTTGTCACCAAATCCCATGCAAGCCTCACGCTGGCCACGATAGGCCGATGCCGCGGTGCGTCAAGCCAACACCGGCCGGGATCAGTGAGGCGTCGACTGCCCGTGCTGCGTGCCCGCGTGGTCGTGGGCCCGAAACTCGCCGCCTTGGGCCGAGGTCGACAGCTTGGCCAGCCCGAGCAGGTCGATCTTGCCCGACTTCTGGTCGCGGCGTGTCAGCGTGGGCAGGGTGTGCACGCCCGAGTCCATGCGGATGGCATCACACGGGCAAGCTTCTTCACAAAAGCCGCAGTAAATGCACTTGAGCAGGTCGATCTCGAACGTCGTCGGGTACTTCTCGATGTCCTTGTCCTGGTGCTCTGCCGCCACGATCGTAATGCAGTTGGCCGGACACGCCGTCGAACACAGCATGCACGCCACACAGCGCACTTGATCGTCAGCGCGCTTGGTCAGCAAGTGCTTGCCCCGGAACCGCGGCGTGTACGGCCGGCGATCCTCTGGGTACTGGACCGTGACAATGTCTTTGCGACCGAACAAGTTGCGCGCGAACTGGCGGGTCACCAGCGCGACACCCTTGAACGCCTCGACCAGGTACGACTGCATGATCATGTCGGGCTGGATGCGGTTGGTGAGCTTGGCCATGGGAGAACTCCGTGCGGGTGGAAAAGTTGCCTACTTGCGGTCAATCAGCGTCAAAACGATGCCGGTGCCGACCAGATTGACCAGCGCCAGCGGCAGCAAAATCCGCCATCCCAAGCGCATGACCTGATCGTAGCGAAACCGTGGCAGGGTCCAGCGGATGGTCATCTGCAGCCAAATCAAGAACAGCGCTTTGAACAAAAAGGCCCCAATCTGCAGCGCCACCAGCGGCACGCTGTCACCGTGGACGCCGGGGATCTGCCACCCGCCCAGAAACAGCGTGGCGCCCAGGCATCCGATCAGCACGACTTCGACAAACTCCGAGATCGCCAACAGACCAAAGCCCATCGCGCTGTACTCGGTCCAGTACCCAGCGGTCAGCTCCGCTTCCGCTTCGGCCACGTCGAACGGCGCGCGCTTGTTCTCCGCGATGGCGCAGGCCAAGTACAGCACGAAAGCCACCGGCTGCGTCACGATGCCCCAGGCCGGCACCATGCCCCAGAGCAGCTGGCCCTGCTGGACCACGATGTCCTGCAAGTCTGTGGAACCGTAGATCATAAAGATGCCGCACAGCGTCAGGCCGATCGCCACTTCATAGCTGATCATCTGCGCCGAGATGCGCAAGCCGCCCATCAGCGACCACTTGTTGTTAGAGGCCCACGCGCCCATGACCGCGCCGTACACGTTCAGGCTGGCGATGGCGAAGATGAACAGGATGCCCAGTTCGGTGTTGGCCACCATCATCTTTTCGCCGGGACCAAACGGAATCACGCTAAACACGACCAGCGCCGGCACAAACGCCACGAACGGGGCCAGCCGAAACATCCACGGGTTGGGCGTGTCAGGCGTGAAGTCTTCTTTGAACAACATCTTGATCGGATCAGCGATCATGTGCAGCAGGCCGCCCAGGCGAAACTTGCCAAAATTGGCGCGGTTGGGGCCAATTCGGTTCTGCAGCACCGCCGAATACTTGCGCTCAAGCCATGTCAGCACCGTCGCCACGCCCATCGCAAATACCAGCACAAAGCCAGCAAATTTGACGAGCGTATACAGCACGGTATCCAGAATCAGGTTGCCAGTTGTAGGCATCAGAAGCTCCCTTGCTGTCTGTGGTTACGCACCGCGGCGCAGTTGGAACGGCCGCTGGTAGCTCGGCGCCACCGGATCGGGCTCCCATTGCGGCGTGCCATCGAGGCGCACCCGCGCCGGTGCCAGCGGTTCGCCATGCGTCAGGCCGCGGCCCAAATCGCCAATTTCGCGGTAGTTGAGGTGCTTGAACGCCGGAACAGCCGCGGCCACGCGCTCAAACAGGTCAGCGGGCCGGGTCTTGTCGCTGAAGTCCAGGAGCACATCGAGCGCACTCTGGGCCAGCGAACCCGCGGCGACATGGGGCGCCACCGTCGTCACCGCCGCTTTGAGTGGCTGTGCCAGGCGCTGCACCCAACCCGTCACGTTGGTCACAGTCCCTTCGCGTTGGTGCAATTGCGTCAGCGGAACCACCACTTCGGCATCGTTGGCGAGCTGCGTCGGCACGTCCGTGAACACGGCCAAGTGCCCCGCCTGAGCCACCGCCGCCAGCAGCGCCGGGTCCAGCCCAGCGCCATTGTCGACGACCAGCAGCGTCGCCAGACCTGCGGCGGCGTCAGCCAACTGGGTCGGCGACCCTGCGGTTAGCTGCAGTGCGGCCAAAATATGCTGCGTGCCCAGCGTGTTGCAATCGCGATCGGCGGTGCGCAGCAGATCGTCGCCTTGCCACCCAGCGCGGGGCAGCACATAAATTTGGGCTTTCAGTTCTTGGGCGAACCGCGCCCACGCATAGACATCTTCGTTGGTCAGGGAGGCCGACAAAGCAATGCCGACTTTCCCGCCACTGGTTTTGGCCTCCTGCAGCCATCCACCGATGGCGCGCAAACCGTCCTGTGCGGGCGCCTGACGTCGCTCGCCATTGGGTCCGGGCACATGCCCCGCCGTCAAGCCGCGCTCGCGCACATCGTCTAGCGAGGTGCGACCGGCATCGCACATCCAGTAAGTGTTGACATCGGGGTTGTAGCGCGGGACTAGGCGCTCGACTTTGTTGGCGTGCGAATCGATCCGAACCGCGCAACCGCGCGCGCATCCGGTGCAGACGCTGGGCCGCATGTCGAGGAACCACACCCGGCGCTGGAAGCGAAACTGCCGCGAAGTCAGCGCACCGACAGGGCAAATGTCGACGACGTTGAGCGAATATGGGTTGTTGAGCTCGACACCAGGCGGCGTGGTAATTTCAGCGTGCTCACCGCGGTCTTCGACAGTCAATTCGTTGGTCTTGGTCACTTCCTCAGTAAACCGGACGCAGCGGGTACAGACCACACAGCGTTCTGCGTCGAGCACAACCGTCGGCCCCAGCGGCTTGGCCTTGGGCTTGCCGATCTTGGGATAGGTCAGCCGCGACGGCACCGCGCTGTAGGTCGCAAAATGCTCTTGCAGCACGCATTCACCGGCCTGATCGCACACCGGGCAGTCGACCGGGTGGTTCAGCAGGATGAACTCCAGCACCGCGCGCTGGGTCTCCTTGACCCGCTCGCTTTGGGTGTGGATCACCATGCCGTCGGCCACTTCGGTATAGCAAGCGGGCTGGGGTTTGGACCACTTCTCGATTTCTACCAAGCACATCCGGCAATTGGCGACGATCGCCAAGCCTGGGTGATAGCAAAACACCGGCACGTCGACGCCGACTTGCTTGGCGGCGCGCAGGATCGTGGTCTTGGCCGGCACTTCAATTGCATGACCGTCGATAGTGACCTTTGGCATGACTGTCCTTGTGGTGCTGCTGACGCGGGCCTTGTGGTGCTGCTGACGCGGGCCTTGTGGTGCTGCTGACGCGGGCCTTGTGGTACTGC
>CANMNA010000122.1 GCA_947499075.1 Myxococcales bacterium | reverse complement strand
ACGGCCGTGGCGCCCGGCTGTGTCTTGACCACAATCGCGCCGCCGCTGCCCTGGGTGGCCGGCCAACCAGGCGCCACCGCTGACTTCTTGTCAACGTAGGTGTTCTGGAACTTCAAGCCCTTGATGGTCGTAGTCCCCGAGTGGATGTAAAGGGCTTGGTAGACGCCGCCGCCGTCCACCAAGATGGTCTGGCCGGCGCCGTCCAGAGTCCAGTCACCACCTAGGCTGATCAAGGGCTTGGTCAAGGTGAGCTTGCCGGCCACAAAGAAGCGCACGGTGAATTGCCCGACCGGCTTGAATTGGGCGTCAAAGAACGCCTCGCGCAGCGTCCCATGGTCGGGATACCACAAGTTATCCTTCGGGCTCTGGAACTCCCCGTCGCCCAGGCTGGTGATAGCGTAGTCGCACACCTTGGGTCCCACCTTGCAGCTGCCGGCTTGGCAGGTGTCGGGCAAGGTGCAGAGCACGCCGTCGTCGCACGGCGCGCCGTCGACCAACGGGTCATGACCGCAGCCGCCGCCGGGCGCAATGCAGTAGTCGGTGGTGCAGGCGTTGGCGTCGTCACAGTTCTTGTCGCCGCCGGCCAAGCAGGAACCGAACACACAGAGGTCATCGACGGTGCAGAGGTTGCCGTCTTCGCAGGTTTGCACCACCTCATGCTTGCAGCCGCTGCCCGCCACACAGCTATCGTTCGTGCAGATGTTGCCATCTTCGCACTCGTTGAGCTTGCCTGCGTTGCACTTCTTTCCTGAACAATAGTAACCAAGTGTGCACAGCTCGCCGTCACTGCACGACACCGTGTTGGCGGCATAGTCGCACTGTCCGGTGCCGACGTTGCAAGAATCGTCGGTACACGGATTGCCATCGCTGCAGGTCTTGATTCCGGTCACCTTACAGCCACCCCAGTAGCTGCACTCCTCCAAAGTGCAGAAATTGCCATCGTCTGGGCATACCACCGGCTTGGTGTCGGTGCAGCTGCCGTCCTTGCACTTTTCGTTGGTGGTGCACGGATGGTAGTCGTCGCAGGTTGCCGTGTTGTTGGTGCCGGCGCAGGCCTTGTTGGCGCAGGCGTCGTTGCTGGTGCAGACGTTGCCGTCGTCGCAGGGCGCGGTGGTTGGGGTGTACACGCAGCCGGACTTGGGGTCGCAGCTGTCGGCGGTGCAGCCATTCTTGTCGTCACAGGTGACGCTGCCGACCACGCACTTGCCTGCGGAACAGAACTCAAAGGTACAGGCGTTGCCATCGCTGCAGGTCAGCGAATTGTCTTCGGGATCGATGAGACAGCCCTTGTTGACGTCGCAGTAGTCCTTGGTGCACGGCTTGCCGTCGTCGCAGGGGAACGGCTTGCTGCCCACGCACTGGCCTTTGTCGCACTGTTCTTCGATCGTACAAGGGTTGCTGTCCTTGCAGGCACCGGCGTAAGCCAGGGTGAGCGCGCCATGGGTGCACTCCTTAGGCTTATCTGGGAATTGCTCGCAGAAGTCCTGGGTGCAGCCGTTGGCATCGTCGCAGTCGCTGTGGGCCTCGCAGCCCGTCAAGCCCCACTGCTTTTGCAGCTGCGTGGCGAGCACGGTGACTTCGCTGTCAGACAGGGCTTTGTCATAGAGCAGCACCTCGCCGAACACCGGATTGGCGTCGTCGGCCTGGCTGGTCGGCCGATTGAGCGACATCTCAAAATTACCTGCAGGCTGGCTGGGCACAACGCCGGCGGAGACCTTGGGCGAACCGCCTGAGAACGCGAGCAGCTTGCCTTCGCCCAAGCCCATGCGCGCGATGAGGATGTAGCTCTTGTTCGGGTCGATCGGGACACTCGCTACGTCAAGCGAGCCTTTGGTGTTGAGCATGAGCTTGCCCTGGTACTGCAAGCCCTTCCACGCGCCGATCGTAAACAAGGTTCCCGGGCCTGTGCCAGGGCCGCTGCGGAAGACAAAGGCCGCAGTCCACGATCCGCTGTTATTCCAGCCATACCGCATGCCGGAGCTGCCCATGTCAATGCCGTCGCGGCCAAACACTGCGCCCTTGGCGATCACGGGCTTGCTGATGTACGGGGACCAGAAACCACTGGGCTTTTGCACATCGGTCCACGCGTCGATCTTGCCGCCCGTTTGCTGAATAGACGTGCTGACCCCGATGTGGGTGTGCAAAACCGGCGCGACGGCCTGCGCGCAGATATCGGCAAACGGCATGCACTTGCCCGGGTTGTAGACGCTGACGTCGCAGGCTTCGTAGATGGTGCACGGGTTGCTGTCGTCGCACGGCTTGGCGACCAGCGCGTGGGTGCAGCCCTTGGCCGGGTCGCATTCCGCGCTGTCATTGGTGCACGGGTTGCCGTCGTCGCAGGATTGGCCGGCGTGGACGCAGCCGCCCGCCTTGGTGCACGACTCGTTCGTGCACGCGTTGTTGTCTTCACAGGCCTTTTGAGCATCAACCGTGAACACGCACTTGGCGGCGCCGAGGTCGCAAGTGTCGAGCGTACACGGGTTGTTGTCGTTGCACGGCACGTTGTTGTTTTGGGGGTAGAGGCAGCCCTTGAGCTCGTCGCAGTTGTTGACGGTGCACGGGTTGCCGTCGTCGCAGAGCGCAGAGTCAGGCTGGTGCTTGCAGCCGGCCTTGGAGTCGCAGCTGTCAAAGGTGCAGCTGACCTTGTCGTCACAGGCGCCCGGCTGCAGCGATGCACACGGGTTCTTGTCGGTGCAGTTGATGACGCCATCGATGTCGCTGCGGACCACGGCGATGCCAGTCTTGCCGGTTTGACCGTTGTAGCCGGTGCCGGCGGCGATGAGGCCCGTCTTGTGCATGGCGATGGCCATGAGGTTGAAATTCAGGGGCGAAATCGGATTGTAGCTGGTCTGCCACAAGATGTTGGCACCGCTGTCCAGCGAGACGATCGAGGAGCCGGACGCGACGAAGATCTTGGAGCCATCGGTCACCGCACCGCTGGAGAAACCAGACGTCAGCGTGTTGATCTTCTTGACGACGAGGCTGTTGGATATTCTGACCAGCAGCACATACCGCCCGCCTCCCGGGGTGTCGGAGCCGGTGCCGACAGCCCACTTTTCACCAGCGATACCGAGAACGTTGTAGAAGTACTCGTCGCCGGGCCCGCCATAGGTCGCTCCGCCGAAGGTCCCGTTGCCAGGGTTGTCCCAGAAGCCATCGTAACCGCCACCGCCCTTGGAATTGGTGAAGCCGACGACAATGTGGCCGTTCTTGGTGTCGACGAGCATGGAAGTCGCCTGCTCATCGCCAGGCCCTTCGTATTTCCACATCGGCCCGCCGCCCCAATTCACCACGTAGGCATCAAAGTTGGCGCCGCCGGTGTTGCGCCAGCCGGTAAAGAACGGGGTGGTGGTCTCGCCGTTAATAAAGCCGACGTCGGTCAACATGGCGTAGTTGCCGCCCAAGTTGACGCTCCAGCTGGCCTCCAGGTTGCCAGTAGCGGCGTTACGGCGCTCAGCCACGGCATTGTTGTTCATGGTGTTGCGGCCGGCGACAAAGCAGTAGGACGTGGCCCACGGGGTGCACTTCACGGCGCCAAAGCTGCGTTCATAGATGTCTTGATCCCAACCACCATTGGCGAAGTCGGTCCGCCGATGGAGCAATCCTCGGCCGTTGCCGGTGCCGTCGTGCGTGAGGTACATAAAGCCTGCACCGTCGTCATAGACCGGGCTCAAGGTGGCCTGAGCCCACGACCCACCCCCGGTGTTGTCCAGGTAGAGTTTGTAGTACTTAGACGGTCCGTCGTAACAGGTGGTGCCGCCACCACACTGCGCAGTCGCCGAGCAGGTGGTCGATGGTGTACACGGCGTGCCGTCGGGCTTGCCGGCAGTAGCGCAGCCGCTGCTTGGATTGCAGCTGTCCGAAGTGCACTCGTTCAGGTCGTCGCAGACCAGCGCTTTGCCGCCCTTGCAGATGCCACCCGCGCATGCGTCGGCCAAGGTGCAGGCATTGCCGTCATTGCACACCGCGGCGATGGCCAAGTTGGTGCAGCCCTTGCCGTTGTCGCAGCTGTCCTCGGTGCAGACGTTGGCGTCGTCGCACAGCTTGGTATCGGGCGCGTAGGTGCAGCCCTTGGCCACGTCGCAGGTGTCGGCCGTGCACTGCTTGCCGTCGTCGCACTTGGCGTTGTTGGCGGTCTGCTTGCAGCCGGTCGCCTTGTCGCAGCTGTGGGCGGTGCAGGCCAAGCCGTCTTCGCAGCTCTTGGCGCCGCCGCCGATGCAGGCCTTGCCGCCGCAGGTGTCGCCCACGGTGCAGGCGTTGGCGTCGTCGCACGGCGCGGTGTTGGCCGTGTTGGTGCAGCCTTTGATCGGGTCGCAGGTGTCGGTGGTGCAAGGGTTCTTGTCATCGCAGCCCGCCGTGCTGGCGGCGTAGGTGCAGCCCTTGACCGCGTCGCAGCTGTTGGCGGTGCAGATGTTGCCGTCGTCGCACTGGCTGGCGTCTGGCGTGTAGACACAGCCGGTCTTGGGGTCGCACGAGTCGATGGTGCACGCGACGTTGTCGTTGCAGGTCTTGCCGGTGCAGAGGTTGGTGGCGGTGCAGGTGGGGGCGCCAACGGTGCCGTCGGAGTTGAGCTTGATCAGCGCACCGTACGCGGGCTTGCCCTTGCCCACATTGTTGTACCAACCGCCCAAGACCAGGTCCGTCCCTTTGGCGGCGGCCGTAAACCGCATGCCTACGTCATAGCTGGGCACAACCTTGGTCCACTTGAAGTTGCCGCTGCTGCTCCACAAAGACGCCATGCCGTAGTTTTCGTCCTGCGATCCGACGACAACGACGCCGCCCAGCGCGGTTGCCAGTTCAAACGCGCCGGTTGCGTGGCCGGCATCGGCGGCAAACTTGGTCCTGATCCACTCGATGTTGCCGTTGCCGTTGATCTTGCGCAAGACGCCGACATCCGGCCAGCTTCCTTCGTTGCTGTACGCGTACACACCACCGCTACCATCTTCGGAGCACGCATAGAAACCCAAGCCGCCGCCGGGGCTTGACGTCAGAATCTGCTCCCAGGCGATGTTGACGTAGTTGGTCTCCTGCACACGCGCGACCCAAGGCTTCCATTGGAAGTCGCTGCCTGCCGTCAGCTTCCAGCCGCACACAATCACGTGGCCCGAGTCGCCCGTCCAGCGAACGTCTTGCACGTGGCCTGGCAGCGTGACTTGTTCCATCACGTTGCCGCCGCCAAGGTGAAACCACGACAACATGCTGTTGCTGTTGGCTCCATTCCACGTGAGCAGCGTGGCGACTTCGCCGGACTGCGTCAGGCGGACGCGATCGATCTCCATCGGCATCACCTTGCTCCACATCTCACCGCCATCGCCCATGTTCAGGCGGCGCAGGCGCGGGGTGCCATTGGGGTCGGAAGACGCGACGACGTTGCCGTCGGCGTGCTTGCCACCTCCGGCGTATTTGACGTCGTAGTTGGCGTTGAAGTCGGCATCCAACGAGAGGACATGGAAGTAATTCTGCGGGTCTTTCGTCGTGAACACCGAGTAGCCGCCACCCTGCGCCATCACTGCCACTGGGTGGTACGGCATGTTCTTGACGCTGACGTGTGGCTTCTGGGAGCACGTGCCAGACAAACACACCGGCGTGGTCACGCACGGATCGCTCGTCGTGCACCCGCTCGTATCGCTGGCCGTGGACTTCTTGCAACCGGCCACCGCGTCGCAGCTCTCGGTCGTACACGACTCAAAGTCGTTGCACAGGTTGTTGTTGGGCGCGTACTTACACCCCGTCGCCGGCGCGCACGAGTCCACGGTGCAGGCCACATTGTCGTTGCAGGTGACAGGCGTGCCAGCACACTTGCCCTGGGCGCAAGCGTCGTCTTTGGTGCAGGCATTGCCGTCGGTGCAGTTGGTCGCGCTGTTGGCGGTGCTCTTGCAGCCGGTGGCCTTGTCGCAGCTGTCATCGCTGCAGGCGTTGCCGTCGTCGCAGCTGACGGTGGTGCCGCTGCAGGCACCCGCCGCGCACTGGTCGGCGGTGGTGCAGGCGTCGCCGTCGCTGCACGCCGCCGTGTTGTTGGCGTGTTGGCAGCCCTTGACCTTGTCGCAG
>CANMNA010000121.1 GCA_947499075.1 Myxococcales bacterium | reverse complement strand
AGTAGGGCAATTCGGTGGCCATGGTAATCCTCAACCGCGCACAAGCTTGTCCGCGATCGCGGTACCCAAGCTGGTTGCCTCTTGACTCAGCGCCTTGCGTGTCTCATCGGCCGCTTGGCGTTGAGCGGCAATGCCCGCGTTGATGCGTGCGACTGTCTCGGCGCGCGCCGTCTCGAGCATCTGATCGGCCTGCTGTTGGGTGTGGCTGCGCGTCTCGGCACGTTCTGTCAGCGCATCGCGGCGCTGGTTGGCCACCGCCGCTTCGTAGCGGGTCACTTCGTCATCGGCTTGACGACGCAGCGCTTTGGCTTGCGCGCGGGCACCGTCCGTCCGGGCCTCGCGCTGGTCGAAGCGCGCCAGAAGCGGCTTGTACACCATGCTGGGCAGTACGAGGAGCAACACTGCGAAGAACAGCCCCTGGCTGATGATCGTGGCGTCCAGATCGATGAGTCCGGCCCGGGCCAGCGTGCTGTGCGCGGCGGCTGCAGGGGCAAAATCGAGGTGCTGCGAGGCGTTGGCGAGCGGGGCAAGTAAGGAGAGCATCCGGTTTTTGGGTCCTTTCGGCGGCCGGCTCAGCGGCTGACGAACTGCACTCAGATGGGCCGATGTCGGGCCGCCCAAGGTCGCGAACTCGGTGCGGCTGCAAGCAATTGGCGAGAGCCGCGCCTGCCGTGCGGTCCGGGGCGACTTGGTAGGCCCCCGGCGGCGCGGCGTTGTAGCAGACGTCAGCACACAGGTCAATGCGCGCCACCTTGGGTGCCCGTTTGACGCGTCGGGTCAAAAACGCCACACTGGCCGGACGTCATTGGCCGCCCCACGCGGTGACCCGACCTGAGGATCTTTCATGCGACAACTCAATCGATTGCTGATGGTTTTCGTTTCTGTAGGTGCGAGCATCGGCGCGGGTTGCACCGACGCGACCGGCGCCAGCGCAGCAGCCAACGGCGGATGCCCGGCGGGCACCACCGCAGTGTTCGACGCCGCGACCGGCAAACTGAAGTCCTGCGACGCCAACGCCGATGGCGGCAACGTCTCGCAGGCAGACGGCGGTGGCGGTGGCGATGGCGGCGCCAAGCCCGATGTGCCCGGACTCGATGCCGTTGGCACCAAAACGGATACTAAGACTGACAGCACAGCCGCAACCGACGAGTCCGAAGGGCCCGACCTCAACCGGACGCTGACTTGCACCAAGGACAGTGTCGGCAACGACAAGTGGTTCATGTGCGAGCCCAAGCCGACAACTGGCACAGGTCTGCACGGCCAACCGTGCACGGCGGATGGCGACTGCCTGTACGGTCAGTGCATGTTTGGCTTGCCGATTGTCAATTACGACAAGGCCATCGGCGTTTGCACCAAGAATTGCGGCTACGTCGGCGGCGGATCTAAGTTCATTGCCTGCCTATCGGAAGACGGCAACCCCAAGGGCGTGCTCTACAAGTGTGTCACGGAGAAGACCGAGGTGATTGGCAACATGAAGCGCGACAAGTCGCTGCCCAATGTTTTCAAGATGTGCGTGCGAGTCTGTGAGTCTGATGCCGACTGCTTGGCTTGGAACCCTGACATGCCCACCTGCTACAACGGCAACATCTCGACAAACGAGCTGTCGACGCCGCCCAGCAAGCTGTGCATCCGCTTGCCATCGAAGTAGTCCAACTGCCCGCTACCAGTGTCGATCTCGTGTTGTCGAGTGGCTTTCTCGCCTTCGCCCGGCACGCAGGCGTCTTGCGGGCCGTAGAGCGTGCACGTGTGCCGATTGGCGCCGTGTGCGGCACGTCTTCAGGTGCGCTCGTAGGGGCGCTCTGGGCTGCCGGCCACGACAGTGAGGCGATCGTCGCGCTCGTCGCCGGTCTGGCTCCGTGGCGGCTGCTGCGTCCACATCTGCTGCCCTGGCAGGGCCTGTTCGCGATGTCGGCCTTGCAACGATTCCTCCGGGTGCACTTGCCGTCCGACTTCGCGAGCTTGCGTACTCCGCTGGCAGTCGGCGTTGTCGATGCCGCCCGCCGCTTTCAGTTGCTGACAACCGGGGACCTGCCAAGCGCAGTGGCCGCTTCGTGCGCCATGCCTTACGTCTTTGTGCCGATTCAACGCGCTGGCCTTGCATTGGCGGATGGCGGAACCAGCGATCGCGTTGGGCTTGCAGCCTGGCGCGACTGGCGGCCGCAGCGTCAAGCGCTCGTGCATCAAGTGTTGCGCACCGCGGGCAAAGACGTCGTCCACGACCGCACCGGCACTTGGTGGGTCCAGACGCCACGCTCTGGCGCGAGCTTTCTGTCGCTGGGCGATGTGCAGGGGCAGGTCAACGAAGCGGATGCGCTAGCAGAACCGGTCGTTGCGACCGTCCGGGCATCGCTCCACTAAAGTCTACGGAGCGACAGTGGCTTGAAACGACCACGTCGAGCCAGCTGCCAGTGTACCGGTGAAGATTGCCCGGCGACCTGACACCGTGACTGTGCCGGCGCCTGGTGCCGAGAACGTGCCAATGTTATCGGTCAGTTCGAGAGAGAAGCGGGTGATGGGCAGGGTGCCGACCGTGAACGACCCGACGTAGCCGGTCACCGGATCCCAGTTGGCAGTCAGCTTGACCTGATCGCGGGCCTTCCACCAGTTGCCAACCGCGTCGAACGTGTCGATGTGGGCGCCCAGCGGCTTGACCAAGTCGATAAACTTGGCAACGGTGTCGACTTTCCAAGGCGTATTCTCCGGACCGACGCCCACGCCATAGGACGGATGCACCAATGTCACGCTCCAAGCGCCGTTGGCGGCGTTCTTCAGGTAGGCGTACAGCCAGTTGTTCAAGAACCACGCTTGATTGGGCTGCTGGAGCTCGATGCGGGTGTTGACGCCATTGGTCACGTCGCCCCGGCCATCTTCTTCTTCGATCGGCAGTTCCCAGACCGGATTGTGGTTGAACACGTGGTCCAAATATGGCCAACGGTCGCCTTTGAGCGGGAAGTTGGTGCGCACATCGCCCACCGCATAGCTCGAGTCGAAGTAGATGCCTGTGGCCGCCAGCACGTCGAACTGCTTGGGGTGAACGGACAAGTAGGGGCTGCGCCACGAGCGCAATGTTGGCGCGCCCGGAGTCTCTGAAGTCAAGATCTGCAAGTTGACGACTGTCTCGCCGCATACCGTCGGGGTTCCGGTCACGTACGTTGCCTTGGTCACGTTGCAGTCGCCCAGCGGCAGGTTGGCTCCGATCAAGTGCTGGACGGAGTGGCCGCCGATCGGGCACATGCCGAGGTTGCACAAGCTGGTCGGCAACGTCGCGTTGTTGTAGCCAGTGACGTAATCCGTCGTAATCATATACGAACCCTTGACGCCGCGGGCCTGTTCGGCCTTGGCCATCTGGATCGCGCCAGCTTCGCCGTACACTGCGCCGGCATTGTGGCTGTCGGGGGCGTCGATGTCGTGGCTGACGACGACGATGGCGTTGGCGGAGGACGGCGCTACGTGCTTGGTCGCCATGTGGCCGCTGCCGCCTTCGCGCAGCCAGCCTTTGACCATGCCGACTAGAATGTCGCGGCCAGGGTCAAAGCAGTTGACGTAGCAGCGCATCCACGTGTAACTCAAGGGATCGAAGCCCAACGCATAGACTGCACCGGTGCCGACCGGCTTGCGGGTAAACGTCGCACCCAAATTGGTCGCGCCATCGCGGGCGTCGCCCCAAACGGTGACGTTGGCTGTGGCATTGACACCGAACGTGTACATCGAGACCGGCGAGAAGGAAGGATCCTTGGAGACCAGAAAATCGCGCTCTTCGAGGGCGTCCAGGTACAGGGCTGCCGGCACGCTGTTGCTGATCCGAACCGAACGCGCCGTGTTGATCTGCGTAAAGCTGGTGTGCCCGGCGAACGCGCCGACAACAGCGCCGATCGGCTTGAACAGCACGACGATGCCGCCTTGGTTCATGTAGTCGGTCAGCGCCGTCATCTGCCATCCCGACAAGATCGTGTCGTCCATGTAGCCCGGAATGATGACCACCGCGTAATTGTTCAGCGTCGCGAAGCCATCGTACCAGTCCGTCGCGACGGTGGGCGAGGTGGACGTGATGGCTTCATAGGGCGTGCCGGCCATCTCGAGCATTTCGATGATGCCTTGCGCGTAGGTTGGCGAGTCCGACCACATCGCTTGCGGCATCAACACGCGAATTTTCAGCTTCTTGGCAGCCACGCTGGCCGCATTGTCGACCGTGCCATCGCAGTTGTCATCGACGCCGTTCTTCGACTCCGCTGTCGTGGGCGCAGTCAAGCAGGTCTTGGCGCCGTCGATGCATGCAAAGGTGCCTGCGCCGCAAGCTCCGGCTTGACCGGTGCTGCAGATGTTGGCACCGGACGGCAACAACAAGTCGGTGTTGCCGTCGCAGTCGTTGTCCAAGCCGTCGCACTTGGTCTCAAAGGCTTCGTTGGCGGCGTTGCCGATCGGCACTGCGCAATGGCGCGCGAGCTCGACATCAAACGACAGGTCAATGGAGTCGGCAGCACGTTGGTGGACTTCGACTGCCAACACGTTGTCGCCCGCTTTGAGCAAGTTCAGCGCGATGTTGTATGTCCGCACCTCGTCGCCGGCGGCATAGTCGACTGCGAGGGTTGAGTAGGTGTAGCTGCCCAACGCCATGTTGGTGCGGTACACCTCGGTGCCGTTGAGAAAGACCACCGCGCCGTCGTTGCGCTCGATGGTCAACGTCACGGAGTTGTAGCTCGCGAGGCTGGACACTGCGAATTTGCGCCGGAAGTAGGTGGTGATGTACTTGTTGCTGGCCGTGCCGCCGTAACCGATAACTGTCTTTTCATCGCCTTGACCGTAGCCGAGCTCGGCTTGGCCGGACGACCAAGTCGTGTCGTCGAAGGCGACGGTGGTCCATCCGGCTGGCCCAGCGGCGTTGAGGACTTTGTACTTCCAGATCGAGCCAAACGGAATCAGGGCGTTGCCGCCGCAATTGGTATCGGCCGTGTGGCTACACGAGCCGGTCGTGGTGTTGCAGGCGTCGAGCGTGCAATTGTTGCCGTCGTCGCAAGCGTTGACCGGTCCGATGGCGCAGGCGCCGCCGCTGCATGCGTCAAGCGTGCATGGGTTGGTGTCCTTGGTGCAGGGCGCGGTGTTGTTGATGTACACGCATCCGACCGCGCTGTTGCAGCTGTCGTCGGTGCAGGCATTGGTGTCGGCGCAGACCAACGCGCCACCAGCGACGCACGAACCGTTGGTGCACGTGTCTGCGGTGCACAGCGTACCGTCCAGGTTGCAACTGCCTGTCAACGCAGTGTTGACGCAACCACTGCTTGCACTGCAAGAATCGGTGGTGCACTGGTTCGAGTCGTTGCAGTTCAAAGCGGTGCCGACGCACGCGTTGGCTTGGCAGTTGTCGGCAGTGGTGCACGCGCTGAGATCGTTGCAAGCGGTGCCGTTGGCTTTGCCTGTGCAAAAAGCGTTGTCCCACGTGACCACGAGGATGGGCTTGTTGCTGGCAGCTTCTTTGGCGTTGAAGGTCGCAGTGGTCGTGGCCTGATTGCGCAGCAGGAAGTCGAACTGCCCGTTGCCGGTGACTTTGGAGGTCACGTCCCACTCACTGTAAGCGCTCTTTACCGTTGCAGCGACGTCGGCAATCAACGTTGAGGTGGCAGCCGGACGGTTGTTCCAAGTTAGGCCTGTCTCCGTCCAGGTGCCGCTGGTCAAGTAGACAGCTGGACCGTCTGCGACTGCCACGGTCGCGTACAGCCTGAGCTTGGCGGACAGGATTGGTCCGCCAACGCCTGCGACCGCAAAGCGCACGTACGACTCCAGCCCCGCTGTTGTCGAAGCTTTGGTTTGCAGTGCCACGGTCGCGTAGTTGGCGGTCGGTGCAGCTTGCGCAACTTTGGCATCTGCAGTGGCTGTGAGCGTGGTGGCGGTGGCTGCCCAGGCACCCTGGGCAAGCACTGCGACGCAGACGCTGACGGCCGCGCAGGCGATCCGCTTCGTTCGACGTGGGTTGAAAAAGACGCGCATGTGTCTTGCCTCTAGGATCTGCTGGCTGGGGCGTGGGCTAATGAAGCGCAGTGTCGAGGCACCCAGCATGATGATAGCGGACACCAGCAGGTCCAGCAAGTGCCCGCAGCCGCCAGGATTCCCCATGCCCAAGCCGGCACGAGCTTGTTTGCCGTCAAAACCGAATTTTGACCCCGTTTTTTCGGCCACGCCGCCTGCCGCGACGGTCTGCGGGGCTGCTGGGCACGCGCAGCGGCCATTCTCGCAGCCTCGCCCCACGG
>CANMNA010000120.1 GCA_947499075.1 Myxococcales bacterium | reverse complement strand
GCAACAAGGGCGGCAGTGACCGCATCAACCAGGGAGCAGGCAAGCGATGTTTCAATCGATTTCGAGCGCTTTTGAGGAAGGCGGCGTTGGCATGTACTTCATCCTCGTCCACGTGATCTTCATTTTCGCGATCGCGTTTGAGCGCATTTTCGTGCTCTACATTCGGTCGTCGGTGAAGAAAGAGGAATTCATCAAGCTGTTGCAGGTCCCGATCCTCAAGGGCGACCTCAACCGCGTGCTCAAAGTCTGCTCGACTTACCAGTACCCGTTGGCGCGCATCGTGCACGCTGGCGTGCTCAAGGTGAAGCGGTCGGACGAAGAGGTTCAGGCGGCGATGGACGAGGCCTACCTGCGCGAGATGCCGCAGATTGAGAAGCGCGTCGATTACCTGAACTTGCTCGGCAACACCGCGACGCTCGCTGGTCTGTTGGGCACGGTGTTCGGCTTGATTCACACCTTCGGCGCCATCGGCAAGCCAGACGTCGACGCTTCGCAGCGTTCGACCTTGCTGTCCAAGGGCATCGCGGAAGCCATGAACTGCACGGCGTTCGGTCTGGGTACCGGCATCGTGGGCGTTCTGTTCTTCGCGGTTCTGGCGTCTAAGGCCAAGGAAATCAAGGCCGACATCGACGAAGGCACCGTTCGTGTGCTCAACCTGATTGTTGCCAACCGCAACAAGATGGGCGAGATCAAGGACGACGCCGCCGCCTAGTGCGCCAAGTTGGCGCAACCCGCAGGCTGGCGCGCCCAGCCCTGTACGGGACGCACCCAGCCAGCAAGTGCGTCGGCGTGAGCTGAGCCCTGCTGGTGGAGAGATCCTGCTGCGTGCGCCTGCGCTCAGTAGGATATCTGGTGACTCAAGAGTGCCCTGCTTGCCTGCTGTGTCGGTAGGGGCGCTGTCGTCGGATCGCACACGTGACGTCACTTGGAACAAGGCCCTAGAGCCTGTCCGAGTCGGTCGTACCACGGTGCTGAGCGCGGCGGCGCCCCTGACCGTGCACCGGTCAAGCCCAGTATGCGATGCCTGGCTACGGCCTTTGTAGCGCCCGGTTGCCTTCCAACCGAGCCCGAACTTTTATCGAGCCCGAACTTTTATCGAGCCCGAACTTTTGAAGTAAGGAGACCACAATGGGTGGTGGATCAAGCGGAAAGGGCGGCGTAGCTGACGCCAATCTCAACGTCGTGCCGTTCATCGACTTGCTCGCGTGCCTGATCTGCTTTTTGCTGATCTCCGCGGCCTGGACGCAGATGGCCCGCATCGACGTCGATCAGGCGCTGCCCAAGGCGAGCAAGACCCCGCCGCCGACGCCGCCGACGCCGGAGGCCAAGATCAACGTGGTGATCACGCCCAACGGTCACTTGGTCAACTTGTGGAACGCCAGCAAGATCCCCTCGCCTAGGCCGGAGCTTGAGGTCGTCAAGAAGCTGATCACCAACGGAGAGTTCAAGCTGTGCCGCGGCAAAGGTGGCGCAGGCGACTGCACCGGGGCGTCTGCCGAAATCTTCAAGAAATACGACTATCCCAAGCTCAAAGAGACGCTTGAGGGCTACATGCGGGACTGCAACTTGGAGGACAAGACCAAGATCATGGTCGCCGCCACCGACTCGGTCCAGTACATGCACTTGATCCGCACACTCGACGTCATCTTGACCGCGTGCAAGGACCCTGAGAAGAAGGTTTGCCTGAAGAACCCGAGCGTTGGCGATGTCAACCTGCTGCGGGCCGAAGGCTTCACTTCATTTGACTAGCCGCCGCGATAGTCGGCTGCCGGTTTGGCTCGTTGACCCGAATTTTAGCTTGACCCGAATTCTAGCACTGAGGTCCCATGTCCGTTCACCACCCAGGATCACGCGCAGGCGGCGGCGTCTCGCTCAAAGCCATTCGGGAGTCGATTCAGCACGGCGGCGGCAAGAGCATCTTCGCCACGCTCAACTTGGTGCCGATGATCGACTTGTTCTCGATGTTGGTCATCTTCTTGATCCAGCAATTCAGCGCTTCAGGTGAGTTGATGTTGGTCAATCCCAACGTGGCGATGCCCAAGGCGGGCGCCAACAAGGAACTCGACCGGGCCCCGATCGTGGCGCTGACCCGTTGGGAAGGCAAAGACTCCCCCGGTGATTTGCTGTTTGAGAACAACAAAGTTGTCTCGCAAAAAGACATCAACGAAGTCAAGTACCCCAGCTGGGACATCCGTGAGCTCGCAGTGGTGCTCAAGAAGAACTGGCAGCTGCAGCAGAAGTTTAGCGGCCCGACGCCGGAAAAGACCAAGGCGTTGCGCACCAACCGCAAGGTCATCATCCAAAGCGACCGCACCGTGCCGTTCTCGGTGATCAAGATGGTGATGGCAACTTGTGGCCGCAACGAGTACCGCGAGCCCAATTTTGCCATCATGGTGACTAGCGGCGGTGACGAGGGTCAAGCGGGCGTCAAGTAGCCGTTGTAGCAAAGCGCATCATGCGGCCTGCCCACCCTTTGCTGAGCGCCAGTCGGCGTCAGAACAACTGGACAGGCCGCTTGGCGTTTTGGGTCACCTTGAGCGTGGCCTTGCTCGCGGCCGTCCCGGCAGCGTGGGCCCGGCCCGCCAGCAAGGTGTTTCTCAACGGCGTGCCGGCCCCGGTGTTCTTCAACGACGGCGATAGCTTTACCGTGCTGGGCGGCCCACTGGAGGGCTCCAAGGCGCGACTGGCCGGCTACAACACGCTGGAAAGCTTTGGTCCGGTGCACCGCTGGGGCGAGTGGACGGCGCACGAACTGTACATCAACGCCAAGATGGCGACACTGAACGCTCGTCGCGGCGTGTGGCGCTGCCACTCTGATCTCAGCCGCGACGGCTACGGCCGCATCTTGTGGACCTGCCCGGACCTGATCGTCGATCAGGTGCGCAAGGGTCTCGGCCATCCGATGACGGTGACTGAAGAGCCTTCGCCGCAAGAGCAGCTCGATGCGATGGTTTTGGCCCAACGCGAGCGGCGCGGCATGTGGGCCAAGGGCATCCCGGACTACGTGCTGACTTCGACCCATAGCAACGACGAAGGCTACGCTGGCACCACCTACAACCGGCTGGTCTCGACCAAGACTGGCGCGAGCAAGAAGTGGCTGCACACCGACAACTATAAGGAATGTCAGGAAGTGTGCCATGAGTCGGGGTCGTGCATGGTCTACGTCGCGTTCAACAAGCGCTACGGTGCGCAGCGCGCCGCCTGTTTGGCCCACTGATGGCCCACCTGCTCCACGGTTGCGCGATGATCGCGGCGGCAGCGACGCTGCTGACGCTGAGCGCTTGCTACGAAAAGCCGACGTCGCCGGTGCTCGGTTACGAGACCGGGCAACAGTTCTGCAAGGACGGCTTGGACAACGATCAGGATGGTCTGATCGACTGTGAAGACAAGGACTGCTTGTGGACCGCGACCTACTGCGGCCAGTGGATTCCGCTGCAAGAGCAGTTTGTGCTGGAAGATTCGCCGGCTTTGTGCCACGATTTCATTGACAACGACGGCGATGGTCAGTTCGACTGCAACGACCGCACCTGCCAGGGCGTGATGGAGGCGTGCTGCGGCCGCGAGTTCACCGACGCCTTGTGCATGGACGGCAAAGACAACGACGGCAACGGCTATGTCGACTGCCAGGACTACGGATGCCGCAACGGCATCTACGTGAAAGTGTGCGTCGAAGACAGTGACACCTTGTGCAAAGACGGCAAGGACAACGACGGCGACAAGGCGATCGACTGCTTCGACAGCGACTGCAAAGCCGCCGCTTCGTGCGTGCCGGTGCCCAGCGGCGCCAAAGAGGACACGCTGGCCACCTGCAGCAATAACATCGACGACGACGGCAACAAGTACATGGACTGCAACGATTTCTCGTGCACCAAGGCCAGCGATCCGGCGATCAAGGCCTACTGCGCATCCAAAGTCGAGAACACCTTGGCCAACTGCAAAAATGGCGTCGACGACGACGGTGACGACTTTTTGGACTGCGCCGACCGCTCGTGCGCCGACACCTTGAACGGCGCGCCAGAGGATGCCGCCGCCTACTGTGCCTCGATCGCCGAAGATACGTTTGAGAAGTGCAGCAACGGCAAGGATGACGACGGCAACAGCTACCCAGACTGCGCCGACCGGGCGTGCACCAAGTCTGGCAAGCCGTGGACCGGGCACGAGGGCAAGGTCGTTGCCGAGTACTGCGCAACGGTTTTAGAAGTCACCTTTGAGAAGTGCAGCGACGGCATCGACAACGACGCCAACGGCTACGCTGACTGCAGTGACTACTCGTGCCGGTTGGCTACAGATCCCAAAGTGCGGCAAGCCTGCCAGGAGAGCTGGCCCTCGAGCGACACGCCCGACGACCGCTGCAAAGACGGCCTGGACAACGACGGCGACGGCCAGTTCGATTGCGCGGACTGGGACTGTGCGTGGAACCCGCAGGTCACGGTCTGCACCGGCCCCAAGGTCTGCGCGCCGCACTGAACTGTACTGAACTGTACTGTACTGAACTGTACTGTACTGAACTGTACTGAACTGAGCCGACGAGGGTAGAATGCGAAAAGTACTGGTCATTGCGCTGGTCGGTGTGCTGCCTGGCACGGCTTGGGCAGCCGAGCCTGCGCCTGCGGCACCGCCCGCCGCCGTCACGCCTGCCGCTGGACGCGAGATCAATTGCACCGACCACAGAGACGATGACGGCGATGGCCTGGTCGACTGTGCCGACGCTGACTGCGCCAAATCCGAGGCGTGCAAGATCGGCAGCGGCCCTGAGAACAGCAACGACAAGTGCAGCGACTGGTTCGACAACGACGGCGACGGCTTTATCGACTGCGACGATCCCGACTGCGAGACTTCGGGCGTCACCGTGTGCAAGGGCTCGTGGAAAGGACCCGAAGCGGGCGGCGGACCCGCCAGCGTCAGCGACGAATTGCCCGAGCTCGGCGCCGGGCAGTCGGTCGAGGACTTGATCGGCAAAGGCAGCGACAAAGACGGCGAGCGCAGCGACGAAGTGTGCTCGGACGGCGTCGACAACGACGGCGATGGCCGGGTCGACTGCGCCGACTTCGGATGCCGGTTCGACCCCAGCGTGACGGTGTGCCGCGGCAACCCGGGCATGCGCTTCTCGATCGTGGCCGGCGTGGAGTCGCAGCGCTTAGAGACCGGGACCAAGCTCGACTACGACCAGAACACGGTCAAGCCGCAGTACGGCACCCAGTTTACCCGGCTGCAGCTGCGCACGTTTGGGCCGATGCCGATGATTCAGAACTCGTTTTACATGGTCTCGATCCGGGCCGAGCGCGACACGCGGACCACCTTTGCGATGTTTCAAATTCCGCTGGGTACCCACGGCCACTTCTTCAACGTCAACAGCGGCGGCGGCGGGCTGTCGGTCGCGATGATCACCTCGACTTCCAAGCTGTTGCTGCTCGATCCGGCGTTTTACATGGTGTCCAGTTTCGAGCAGGCCAATGGTGCGGCGATGGAGGTGACGGGTCCGCTGACGTCCAATTTTCGCTTGGCATACCGTGCTTTTGTCGCCGGCGGTTCGGGACGCTCGACCGGGGTGATCGGTGGCACCTACTACAACGACGATCAGCGCAACTATACGTACAGCGCCGGCGGTCAGTTGGTCATGAATTTCGTGGGGATGTTGAACCGGTTTGACTCGCCGTTCTTGTATACTCCGGTGGGCACGACCGCTGGGATGACCGTCGGCGCCAAGTTTGATCAGCGCGCCCAGGAGCGCTATCCCGCGCTCAACGTCAACGGCGTGCTGCGGACCAATCGCATCTACGGCCAGGCTGAGTTCTACGGCAAGCGCTCGCTGGACTTTGACAACACCGTGTTTGCGTGGAATGTGCAATTGGGCTTTTTGGTCATCCCCAAGCTGCTGATGCTGGCGGCCGACTACGGCAACCTGGTGGCCGACCCGATCAAGAATGCGCCGCAGAATCTCGACAGCACGTTCAAGAAGCAAGTCGATCAATGGCAGTTTCGCGCCGCGGCCCACGTCTACTTCTACAAGAACATTGGCTTGGTCTCGGCGCTGTTCCGGGTGCTGGAGACCGCCAATCCCAAGGATGCCTATAACCCGACCCGCGAAAACGAGATGGTGCTCTCGACCCAGTTCCGGTTTTAAGAGGGTGTTTTCGAAAAGGCGGCCTACGCGGGCCTCGCGAAGGCCGAAGACCTTCACATTGTCACCGTCAGAATAAATTCTGCGGCTACAGGTAAGGGCACCGGCAAAATCAAGTCGATTTTGTCGGTGGCCCATTTGCTGGCTGAGTGGGTCGCAAGGTCGCGACTTTACAAGACGACTCGCCGCTCCTTCTTTGCGGCAAGTGATCGAGTAATTCGTGCTGGAGCCCTGAGGAACGGTCAAGGAACAACTCGATCACTTTGGTGCTGCAAGGAGCGGCGAGTCGGCTGTGAAGCCGAGAGCTTGCGACCCACCAAGCAAGCACGAACTGTCCAAGT
>CANMNA010000119.1 GCA_947499075.1 Myxococcales bacterium | reverse complement strand
CTAAATTCCCCACAGAAATCTCCCGCGGCCCCCAATTTGAGATGCAGATCAAGGAACAAGGAGCTGAAAGAGCGAGGCGTACTCAGGTACGCCGCAGCGAGAGAAGCGACGCAGTGACGCAGAGATGCGCTCAAAGTGGGGGATCGCGGTGGATTTGTGCCCTTGACCAATGAGTTCTCTGGTGAATCCAGCTCGACGGCCGAACGCGGTCCGCTTGCGGCTGCACGGCATGCCTTCATGCTGCTCCAAGGTCGGTTGTCAGGCCCGCAAAATACGGAATTGACTCGACTGCCCGCCCCACAAACCAACCGCACTAGGGCGCTCACCAGCCGGGCCTGTGTCGCAGGCGCAAAGGCGGCGATGGCCACCTGGCTTGTTGCCGGTGCACAAGCTTCGGCTTGGTGGGCGCTTGCGTCAGCCGCGGGCCTCGCCCTGTGTCAAGACCGGGGACATAGCTGCCCGCCCACCCACCCCCGGCACCACCACCTCAAACCGCGCCCCCGTCCCGTACCGCCCCGCCACCAGCTGCACCGTGCCCTGATGCTGCCGCGCAATCTCGCGCACGACTGCTAGGCCAATGCCCGTACCCTGAGCCTTGTTGGTAAAAAACGGCTGAAACACCTGCTCGGCCAGCGCTTCGGGCACACCCGGCCCCGCGTCTTCGACCGCCAGCACCACTTCGGTGCCCAGCACCGCCACCTCCAGCCAGACTTTGCCGCCGGGTTGCTGGGCCTCCCAGGCGTTGCGCAGCAGGTTCCACAGCACCTGGCGCATGCCGCCCGCGTCGCCGTGCACCAACGCAAGGGGCTCAGCCGCAATCACCACCGTCACCCCACGGCGATCCAACTCTGGGCGCAGAAACTCCACAATCTCATGGACCAACGCCGTGAGGTCAAATTCTTGCAGGCTGCCTTGATCCGGCCGGGTCCGCGCCAGATAGCCCTCAGTCAGCTCGCGCAGGCGCTCGACTTCGGCGCCAATCGCCGCCACCAGCTCGCGGGCCTCGCTGCGATCCAGCTCTTGGCCCGCCGCCAGCTCCTCGCCCAGCATCTCGGCATTGAGGCCAATCGACGACAAGGGGTTGCGCACCTCGTGGGCCATCCGCGCCGCCATGTGGCCCAGCGCCGTCAAGCGTTCAGCACGGCCCAGCTCTTCGCGCTGGGCCAACAGTTGCGCTTCGCGGTCGGTCAGCGCGCCGGCCATGCGGTTCCATTCGTCGGCCAGTAGCGCAATCTCTTCGGCGCCAGCCGCCGACGCCCGCGCCTGCCGATCGCCTTGGGCAAACCGCCGCACCACCTCGGTCAGCGCCCCCAGCGGCCGCAGCGCCACCACCGAGACCAGCAGCATCAGCACCGACACCAACAGCGACAGCGCCGCGGTGCTCGCGACCAGCGCCACCAAATTAGACTCGGCCTGCTGGGCTTGGTCGGCACGCGCCGCCAGGCCCTTCTCAAACGCCACCTGGGCCTTGCCGAGCGCGCCATGGACTTGCCGGATCATGCGCCGCAGCTCGACCACCAGCCGCGCCGCATCGGGCAGCCGCCGGTCGGCAATCGCCCGCTGCAGTCCGCTCGCCAGCACATCGTAGGCCGCCGCATCGGTGGTCGCGCGCTGCAGGTTGCCGGCCGCCTGGGCAAGCTCGTGGTCTTGGCCGATGCGGTCGAGCATCTCGCGGCTGGTCCGCAGTGGCACCAGCTCGGCATCCAGCGCCGGCAACGGCGGCTTGGTCTGCCACAGCCACTGCACCAGCTGCGGCGGACGGGCCAGCTGATCGGCGCGGTGACTGCGCGACAGCACCCGCTCGACGCGTTGGTACGGTCGCGCGTTGGGCAGCAGCCGCACCACCCACTCCAAGTCTTCGGGCGCCGCGCGCTGCAGCGCTTCATCGAAACCGCGCAGCGCTTCGGCCGACTGGCGCACTTCGTCCAGGAGCGGCAGCGCTTGCTGACGCAAAAAACCCAACTCATGGCGCAGCGCCGCCACCGAGGCCAGCGCATACAGAGAAGCGGCACCCGTGGCCGCCACCACCAGCGCAAACGCCAAGAATATTCGGGTCGACAGCGACCACCGCGGTCGCCGCGCCTTCAGATCGAGCATGCCGCCAATTGGTTGCTGCAAAACGCTTCGATGCACGGCATGCAGTTGGGCGAGCTCGGGTTGGCGCAGTAAGTAGCGCACTTGGTGTCGCGGCAGGTGATGAACGCATCGACCGCGGCTTGGGCGGCGGGCGTGCCAGCGGCGGTGCACGCTTTGGCGCAGGTGATGTCGCCATTGCACTTGCTCTGGCACGTCGCGATTTGACCGCAGGTGGTGTACAGCGCGGGGCCGCTGCCGTAGCACTTGTCCCAGCTGGCTTTGCATCCCTGCTTGGCGCAGCTTTCTTGGGCCGCGCCCTGCAAGCCCGCGCAGATGTTGTCAATGCACGTCAGCAAGCCATAGAATGCCAAGGCGCCCTGTTGGCTCGCTTGGCCATTGCAGGTGGTGGAGCAAGTGGCCGATCCGCCACATCCGGCCATACAGTCGCTCAGTTGCTTGCAGGTGCTGGTGCCGGCGCCGGTGCAGGCTTTCTGTTCGGCAAAGCAATGGGTGTAGATGCACAGCATGGTCTCGTTGATCTTGCCAGCGTCGGCCAAAGGCTTGCACACCGCCTTGACGCAGCCTTGGTAGGTGGCCAAGAGGCCCAGACCCGCTTCGGAGCCTTTGGTCTTGCAGTCGGTGGGGCAGGCGGCGTCGGCGGCGGGACAATTGCCGATGCACGCCACCACTTGGCTGCACGTCAACGTCCCTGTGCCTTTGGGCACGCAGACCCCCGATTGGCAGCTCTGGCCGCTGGGGCAAGCCGGCACGCACGGCGCATCGACGCAGACACTGCCTTGGCAGATTTTGCCCAGTGCGCACGCTGGGTTGCACGACGAGGGCGCTTGGCACAAGCCCAACTGGCACAACTCGCCGGGCTTGCAGGCAATCGCTAGGCTCCACGCCAAGCATCCTGAGGACGAGAGCTGGCAGGTCTTGGTGGCCGGCACGTTGTCGACGCACTGGACCAAGTTCAGCGCCGGACAGGGGTCTTTGCATCCGCAGATGCCGTTTTGGCACTGCAAGTCGCTGGCGCAGGCTTTGTCGGGCATCCATTTGCCGTTTTGACAGACTTGCAAGGTGTTGCCGGCGCACTGGACTTGGCCCGGCTGGCAGGGGCCGGTGCTGCCTTCTGCGACCGTTTCGGCGACAGTTTCTGGTGCGACTTCGGCCACAGTCTCGGCGCCTGTGTCCGCGACGGTCTCGGGCTTGGCGCCGGCAATGACCTCGGGCTGCGCGTCGACTTGGACTTCGGCGCCGCTATCGCCGCCGGATGCGGTCTCAGTGGCAGCATCGCTGCCTTTGGCGTCAGCCTTGGCGTCTGCCGTCGCAAACGACACATCGGCGCAGGGTATGACCTTGCAGGCAATCGGGTCGACGCATCCCGAAACGCCGGGGCACGGCAAGCACGCCTGGCTGATGGGGTCGCGGCAGACGCGCTGGACTGGATCTGGCTCGCTACAGCCGGCGGTCAGAAGCGAAAACAGGAGCAGGGCGGGGAGACAGCGCATGGCGCGAGCATAGCGGGCAGGCGGGCGGGGGGCAAACTCAGGACTAGCCTGAGTTGACCACCCCTGCGACGAAAAACAAAGATTCCAGTGCGTTCCAATACGCCTGTAGTACACAAAATCCTAACGACTTGTTTTTCTTAGGTGCTCCCGCAGCGGCGCCGCCTGCAACGCCCACTGCACCCCGAGTGCGGCAGCGATGGCCTTGCGTGCTGGCGTAGTCTGGCTGGGCGCTGCGACCACCGTGTCTTGGTCTGCGAATTGCAGGCCCACCAATCGCACGTTTGCCAGTTCTCCAAGAGCTGTTGCCGCGGATTCGGTGCGGTTAGCTCGTGTCAGCAGTTGATCAATTTTGCGCTGCACAGCGAGTGCCAGCACGCAAAGCGTGACATGGGCGGCGACTTTGGCATCGGTCCGGTGGCGCACCGGCCGAAGTTCAAGCACGCTCTTGATTTCTTTGAAGTCGCGTTCGACTTGATCCTTGCTGCGGTACAGTTGAACCAATTCGGGCGCGGGCTTGTCGATGTTGTGGCGACGCGGCGATAACACAATAGCCGTCGCTGGCGCGTGCCGCTTGCCACTTGGCGTTGTCGCGCACGACGTGCAGTACCGGGACTCCTTGGATGGTTTGGACGGTCGGCGCGGCATAGAATCGGCTCAGCTTGTAGTGGTTCAGCGCAGCCGTGACCTTGGCGACGGCCCGCGCCGCCGGCAGCGAACCGGCCGCTACTTTGGGGTTGAGTCTCGCCAGTAGGTCGTTGATTCGCTCGATGCGCGCGTCTGCCCTGAGCCGTTTGGCGCGCCACATCAAAGGGTTGAAGGCCACTACCAGATTCACCCAAGGATTATTGCGGTCGTTGGGCTGCTGTGGTGGATGGCAAACGGCGGAGCGCTTGTCGCCCGCTGTGGCACATTGTACCGCGAACGCCTGGGCGTGCGCTTGCGGATCGCGACCTTCGCAGATCCGCACGATGGCCTTCTTGCTCAGTTGGGCGCCTATCCCCTGTTCGATTTGCTCTTGAATCACCACGGGTAGCTTGAGCATGCTCAAAAATCGGTACATGTGACCGTTGGAGCGACCGAGGCCGCGTTGCAGTGCCGTGTAGCTCGCCACTTCGCCCGATTCGACCGCGTCCTTGTACTTGCGCGCCTGAGTCAGCATGTCCAAAGCGAGGTCGTCACCCCTGCGGCGCTGCGGTCGGGTCACGGTGCCCAGCGCGGCTTGCACCGCCGTGCGGTCGTCGGCACCCCGTTGCACGGCCGCCCGCTGCAGCCAGTACAGGTCGGCGGCGTGACGGGTCATGCCGCTTTGCACGACCGCAGCACCGGCCTTTTCCAAGCAGTCTGGCGCCTTGGGATCGAATTCGGCCAGCGCTGGACAGCGGACCTGCACGCCGTAGGCCGCGTGCTCGCTGCGGACCAGTGCCGTGACAAACTGCAGATCCATATCGATAAACTCTAGCAAGTCTGAAGTGTTGCCTACGGCACGATCGCAGACGACGGGTGCGCCGCCCAGCCACGGCTCGCTGCCCAGCTGGCGCAGCATCGAGAGCATGGCGACACCGTCGTCAGTGTTGCCTTGGATGAGCTTGAATTGCAGCGGCATGCCATCTTGGCGACACAGCAGGACGATGCCCACCTTTTGGCGGTAGAACTCCTCTTTGGTCTTGCCGCGCCGCGCCATTGCCGGACCGTGGCCGGTGAACCAGGTGTCGGTGCAGTCGAGAAAGAACGCCGTGCACCCCAAAGCGTCGGCGGCCAGCAAGCGGCCAGCCAGAGCTCTCTGCAGATCTTGTTCGCAGCTCTGTAATCGGTCGAGCACTCTGTGCACACGGGAATTGTGAAACTGTGCCGGCGTAATACCCAGCAATTCTGGCAGCACCGTGTCGCCAAACCAGCGACAGGCGGCCAGCTTAGAGTCCGGAGCCACGCAACGCTGTACGACCAGCGCAGCCACAACGTCGGCAGGATCGACCTCCTCGCCATGGTCGGCAAACAAATCACGCAACAACTGGTGCAGCCCGCAGTCGGCAAACGCCTGCAATGCAGCACAGATGTCTACCAAATCGCGGGTCCAAGCCACAGTCGGGACAACGGGCGCCACATCGGCTTGCAGCACATGCAAACGCTGACCATGGCGGGAAGCGCCAAACGCCAACTTGAGATTGGCGGCCTCTTCGTCGGTCACGATGCCAATCGAGGCCACGACCCGATGCATAGGCATGCCGTCGCTGGGCCTGCGGAAGCTCTCGACGAACTGGCCGTACTGGCGAACGCCGCTTTTGTACTTGGTTCGGACAACTCGGAACTGCATCGAAATGTGCCTACGCTGAACTGACAGCGTTGCAGCACATAATATCGATTATTACAAAAAACACAACCAGATTTTTGTGCCTACAGCATTTTTAATCATTAGTGATTCTAAGATGTTTCGGCGGGGGCGATCAACTCAGGGTGGACTCCGGTACCGTAGCTATTCAAAATTACCGCCAAATCTAGCTAATCGGCCACATCGCTGATAAACAGTGCGAGGTGGCCTTGGGGCAGCCAATCGCGCAGGCACAGGGGCATCAGGTACTGCTGGTCTTGGTCGTAGGGGCGAAAGGCCTTGCTCATGGGTGATCACACAACAAGATCGAGGAGTTGCCGATCCAAAGTGGCGAGAAAACCCCGCCAATAGGACGTCAAGACCACGGCGCTTAGGAACTGTCCAAGAATGACTTGGACAGTTCCAGCTTGCTCGGTGGCTGTCGGAGAACCGCCGATAGAAGTTGCCAGAGCCGGTAGAAGAAGGTCGTCGTTGTCGCCAAAGTCAGGACTGCCGGATCCCTTGGGCGCATCGGCGAGGCGCCGACCGGGCTCTTCTCGGGCTCGCTGCCGCTCGCCCTCAC
>CANMNA010000118.1 GCA_947499075.1 Myxococcales bacterium | reverse complement strand
GCTACTGGCGCAAACTTGGACTCCCCGACCTTGATCGGCCGGGGTGGAAGTAATGAAGTTGCTTGCTTGCGAACCGCCGGATGCGGACCCGCACGTCCGGTGGTGTGGGAGGGGCGCTCGGCGACGGGCGCCCCTACCCGATCCTGTAGCCGCAGAATTTATTCTGACGGTGAAAATGCGAAGGTCTTCGGTCTTCGCGGGCCCCGCTCAGGCCACCTCTTCGAATACAACCTGTTAGGCGGCGTGCTCGGCCAAGCCCAGCAGCGGTCGCCGGCCGTGCAGAATCGCCTCTTCATCGATCAGCACTTCGCGCACGCTGGAGTCTCCCGGCACGTCGTACATGGTCTCGAGCAGCACTTCTTCCAGGATCGCCCGCAGGCCGCGCGCGCCGACCTTGCGCTCAATGGCGCGCTTGGCGATCGCCCGAATCGCGCCTTCGGTGAACTTGAGGTCGATGCCGTCCATCTCAAACATGCGCTTGAATTGCTTGATGAGCGCGTTTTTCGGCTCGGTCAGCACCGTGACCAGCGCGGCTTCGTCTAGCTCGTGCAGCGAGACGACCACTGGCAGCCGGCCGACAAATTCCGGGATCAGCCCAAACTTGATCAAATCTTCGGGCTGCACTTGCTCCAAAATCTTGCCGAGCTGGGGCACCTGAGTCTCCGTCTTCTCTTTGCCAAAACCGATGGTCTTTTGGCCCACGCGGCGCTCGATCACCTTGTCCAGCCCCGAAAAAGCGCCGCCACAGATGAACAAGATGTTGGTGGTGTCGACCGCGATGAACTCTTGCTGCGGGTGCTTGCGGCCGCCTTTGGGCGGCACGTTGGCGACGGTGCCCTCCAAGATTTTGAGCAACGCCTGCTGCACGCCTTCGCCCGAGACATCGCGGGTGATCGACATGTTCTCGGCTTTGCGAGAAATCTTGTCGACCTCGTCGATGTAGACGATGCCGCGCGACGCCGCATCCAAGTCGTGCTCGGCCGCTTCAAGCAGCCGCACGATGATGTTCTCGACGTCTTCGCCGACGTAGCCCGCTTCGGTCAGCGTCGTGGCATCGACAATGGTGAACGGCACCTTGAGGATCTTGGCCAGCGTCTGCGCCAACAGCGTCTTGCCCGAACCAGTGGGGCCCAGCAGCAGGACATTGGACTTCTGCAACTCGACATCGTGGTGCTTGCCGCCCTTGTAGTCGATGCGCTTGTAGTGGTTGTAGACCGCCACGGACAGCACCTTTTTGGCGCGGTCCTGACCGATCACGTAGTCGTCAAGGATCTTGCGCAGCTCGCGCGGCTTGGGAATCGAGCTGCCGGGCGCCGTCTTGTCATCGCGGTCGACTTCCTCAGCGATGATGTCGTTGCACAGGCCAATGCACTCGTCGCAGATGTAGACGGTCGGGCCGGCGATGAGTTTTTTGACTTCTTTCTGCGACTTGCCACAGAAGGAGCAGGCCAGATTTTGCATGTCGCGGCGGCTCATGGATTCTCCGGTGACGCAGCGGTCAACCTAGCGGATGCGTTGGGTGTTCGTTCACTTGCGTCGCCTGCCACACGTCCAAGGTGCTGGGCGTCTGGCCGCAGTAGCCTACAAGCAACTGGTGGCGGTCGTCAAAGCAGCGCCGCGCAAACAACCCCAAAGATCTGTGTGGGTTGGGTTCGTGTTGCCCAAATGGTTGCCAGTTCGGTAATTATTTCCCTTTGCGAACAAGCACTTGATCGACGACACCGTAAGCTTTCGCTTCTTCGGCGCCCAGGTGAAAATCGCGGTCGGTATCGCGCTGCACCCGGTCCAGTGGCTGGCCAGTGTGGCGCACCACGATGTCGTTGAGCATTTTCTTGGTGTGCAGCATCTCGCGGGCGGCGATCTCGATGTCGGTCGCTTGTCCCGAAAACCCACCTAGCGGCTGGTGGAGCATGACCCGGGCGTGCGGCAGCATCACGCGGCGGCCCTTGGTCCCTGCGGCCAGCAGCACGGCTGCCATCGACGAGGCCTGACCGATGCAGATGGTGGCGATCGGGCACTGCACGTACTGCATGGTGTCGTAGATCGCCAAGCCGGCGCCGACATAGCCGCCCGGGCTGTTGATGTAAATCGAGATTTCCTTGGTGGGATCCTCGCTTTCCAAGAACAGCAATTGGGCGATGACCAGGTTGGCCATCGGGTCGCTGATCGCCGTGCCGATGAACACGATGCGGTCCATCAACAGGCGACCCCAAATCTCGGCGTTGCGCTCGCCGCGCGGGGTCTGCTCGGTCACGTAGATGCTGGGCAGCGGCGAATACGTGGCGTTTTTCAGGTCGATGGCCATGCTAGCTCCCGCTGGAGGCCAAAGCGGCCGCATCGTGGTGGTGATCGTGGTCGTGGCCATGATCGTGGTCGCAGTCCGGACCGTGCACGTGCTCGGCCGGTTCTCCCTCGTCGCCGCTGTCGGCAGCCTCTTGCTCTTGGCGATCGCGGGCCTGCCACTGCTGCAGCGTCAAGGTCTGCGAGGTGGTCCACTGTGCTTGATCAATTAAGACCTGAACGGCCTTGCGGTTGCGCAGTCCGAACTTGAGTTCGCTTTGGCCTGCGGTCGTGCTGTAGTGGCGCCGCGCAGCCGCCGCTTGCTTGGCGTTTTCGCTGACGACCCGCTCGAGCTCCGCTTGCAGATCGTCGTCGCTGATGGCGACCTGGTGCGCATCTGCCAAGGCATCGACGGCCAGCGAGCGCTGCAGTTGGGTCCGCGCCTCGGCCATCAGCTGCTGCCGGTAGTTGCGCAGAAACCCCTGCATTTGCTTGCCAACGTCGCCAAGCCGCTGCACCAGATCGCGCAGCTGGTTGTCGACATGGCGGTCGACCATCGACTGCGGCACCGGCACCTCGTTGACCGCCACCAGGTGGGTGATCGCCGCCATCTCACGGGCCTTGAAGTTGGCCTGCTCCACCTGTTTGGCCAGACCGGCCTGCACTTCGGCCGTCAGCGCGGCCAAGTCGCTGTAACCCAGGTCGATTGCCAATTCGTCGTCGAGCACCGGGACCACCGACCGGGTGATCTCTTCCAGGCTGCCGATCACCCGAACTTGGCTGTCCAGCATGCTGTCGGACCCTTCGGGCGGCAACGTGACCGTGGTGTCGACGACTTCGCCGGCGAGCTTGCCAACAAACGCCTGCAGCACCGGCGCTGGCACGCCGACGCCGTCCAGCGATGTCTTGCGGGCCTGGACCGACTGGTATGGGGTGTCGCTGCCGACCGTGGTCAGATCATAGGTGATCACCACTTCGTCGCCGCTCTGCGCTGGCCCGTCGGTGCCCACCATCTCGGTGCGCGTCTTTTGGCGCTGGGCCAGCTCGGCGGCGACATCGGACGAATCCAGCACAATGTCGGGGCATTGCAACGCGGCGCCCGCGTAGCCCGTCAGCACCAGCTCGGCCATCACCTCGAACTGCGCAGCGACTTCTAGCGCCGTCGCTTTGGCCAGCTCTGAGATCGAGTCGATCTCAGGCGCCGAGATCGACTTGGCGCCGGTCTGCTCGATCGCGGTGAACACGTGATCGCGCAGCAGCTTGTCGAGCACGCGGTTGCGCACATCGGCTAGGTACTGGCGCTCGACCACTTGCGGCGGGACCTTGCCCGGCCGAAAGCCCGGTACGCGCACGGTTTGCGCCAGTTTGGTCACCACCGAACGAAACGCGGCGTCAACGTGTTGGGCGGCAATGGTAAAGCGCACCCGGCGCCGCACCGGACTAAGCGTCTCCAGTTGGGGGGCAAGCGAGTCAGGCTGGGCGATCATGGGGTCCTCAAGTTGGGAAAAAGATCAAAATGTCGTGCGAGAGGGGGGACTTGAACCCCCACACCGTGAGGTGCCAGAACCTAAATCTGGTGCGTCTACCAATTTCGCCACTCTCGCAAAGATCTGGGCATGTGGGGTCCGCGGGCTTGACCTGCTGGCGCGACCTGTGCGCGGAACCCGCGGTCAGAAAAGCACCGAACCCGTTCTCCGGCAACAACCTGTGCGCCAAAAGTGTCCGCCAAAAACACCGAAGCCCACAGGCCAAAAATACCGAAGCCGGGCGCGCGATCGCCGCCTGCCGGACCAGCACAGCGGTCCAAGCCAACGTGATCGCGCTGGTCCCGGCGCGAAGGGTGCCCCCTGAGTGGCTCGAACACTCGACCTACGGATTAAGAGTCCGCTGCTCTACCAGCTGAGCTAAAGGGGCGTGGTGACTGGTTTTTCTTGACTTGGCTTGCCGCCGGTCTGGGCGCGCCCGGCAGGATTCGAACCTGCGACCTGCGGATTCGAAGTCCGATGCTCTATCCGGGCTGAGCTACAGGCGCTTGGAACCGGCCTTGGGAGAGGCCGCGGGTGCCGACGAATTCCAGACTGGCGCGCAACCGCTGGAAATTAGAAACAGAAACTACGCAATCAGAAACAGAACTTGCGAACCTGAATCCGGCAAGCGGTGGCTGCCGGCACGGGGTGGATGGTGGGTTTTGAACCCACGACATCGGGATCCACAATCCCGCGCTCTACCAGCTGAGCTACATCCACCGCTGGCGGAGCGGAAGGATACGCAGCCGTCGCGGGGCGTCAAGGGGCGCGCCGCAAAAAAGCCGTCGGCCGGGTCCCGGTCTTGGCGACCTTGCCGCTCGCCGCTATCTTCGTGCACGACGGCGATTGGGCGGCCGGGAATAGCTGCCAATAGGCTGGCGTTGCAGCGGTGTCGGGGCGGGCCACAGGGTGTCCGCACAGGGGATCAGATGATCGGTTTGTTCAGTGCCCAAAGGCGACGTCGTGATGCGTTTGAGCGAGAAGCGATGCCGCATCTCGACGCCCTGCACGGTTACGCCCTGCACCTGTGCCGCGATGCGTCGGACGCCGACGATTTGGTGCAGGAAACCTATATCAAGGCGCTAGCGAGTTTTGAGTCCTACCAGCAGGGCACCAACTGTCGGGCGTGGCTATTTCGGATCTTGACCAACACCTACTTTAACTTGCGCCGCACGCGTCGCCGCCACAACGCGGTGGACATCGATGCCACCAGCGACGTGCAGCTGCAGGCCGCCGAAGCCTCGCAGCAAGAGGGCATCTACCGGCCGATCGATCTGCAGTTGCTCGATGGCGTGGTGTCCAAGCACGTCCAGGAAGCGGTCGACAGCCTGCCGCCCGAATTCCGTTCGGTGCTGCTGCTCGCTGATCTGCAAGACTTCTCGTACAAAGAGATCGCCGAAGTGCTCGACTGCCCCGTCGGCACGGTGATGAGCCGGCTGTACCGCGCCCGCAAGGCGATGCAGAAGCAGTTGCTCGATCATGCCGTGCGCGAGGGCATCGTGGCGCGGCCGCCGGTGGGCGAAGACGGCGTGGTCGATCTGGACGCGTTCCGGATGCGGGCCAAGCGTGCCGTGGCGTCGTAGGCGACGGCGCGACTGCTTCTCAAGTTCGGGCGCAAAATGCCCACCTAGTACCTGTTTGCAACCAAACCGCAGCACCAGCGAGACCACCGGATGAACTGTCAGGACATCCAAAAGTTTGCGTTCACTTACCTCGATGGCGAGTTCGCGGACCACGAGCGCGGCGAATTCGAAGAGCACTTGCGGCGTTGCCCGCCGTGTCGGACGGGCATCGACCGCGATGCGCTGATGCGCGAGCTGGTCAGCCGGCATCTCAAGCCGGCGCCGTGTGGTGTGCGGGCGCTGGCGACGGGGCAGGCCACCTCGGATCACCCGGCTGCGGGTCAAGGCATGGGCGGCCAAGCGCTGCGGGCGCGGGTGTGTGCCAGGCTGGACCGCGCCGATCGCCAGCACCGCAACCAGACGCTGGCGGTGACGGTAGCGGCGGTGGCGGTGGTGCTGGTGGCGGTGGCCGTCAGTACGGGCGTGCCCGGCGATCGTGTCACTGGGACAACGGTTGCGGTGGCGCCGGTCACTGGGACAACGGTTGCTGTGCCGCCGGTCACTGTGCCGCCGGTGGCTATGCCGGAGCAGGTCCAGCAAGTTCTAGCTGTTGCCAATGCGGGGCCTTCTGCACTCATTCCGACGCAAATTCCGAGTCATGCCAAGGTTGTGGCTGCGTCACAAGCTGACTTCGGCGGGCGCGGTGCAGCGCTGCCGGGCGGTGCTGCGGTGCGGCGCGTATCGGCCCACATCGACCTAGGCAGTCGTGGCGACGAGCCCGGTGAAGTGCTGGGCGGGCGGCTGCCGGTTAGCGCATTGGTCGAGCGCAGCCCGTTTGGTGCGGTGCGCAGCGAGGCCGGCTTGCGCCAGATGGTGCAGGTCCATATCGCCAATTTGATGCCTGAGGTGGCTGGCCTGCCGGCGCGCATTGAGCGCTACGTCCAAGAGCGGTTGCCGGGCGCGGGCTCGCTGCCCCTGGCGCTGGGTGCCGGTGTGCAGTTGCGCGGGGCACGCATCGGTGTGCTGGGTGGTCAACCGACTGTGATCTATAGCTATACTGCGTTTGGCACGGCACTGACTGTGGTCAGCCGGGCCCGTGCGCAGGTCGAGGACTCCGATGTGGAGCGGACCCAGCCCGACGTGCGGGCGCCGTCGGGCGTGCTGCTCGATCGCCGCGGTGGCCTGCACTTGGTGCACGTGGTGGCGGGCGACCGGATGCTGACGCTGGTGGGCGAACTGAGCCCCCAGGCGATGCTGCAGTTGCTGCCGACCGCGCCGTTGCTTTAGCGGGTGTATTCGAAAAGGCGGCCTGCGCGGGGCTCGCGAAGACCGAAGACCTTCACATTTTCGACGTCAGAATAAATTCTGCGGCTACAGGTAATGGTGTCGGCCTACGCCGACACCCGGCCGGG
>CANMNA010000117.1 GCA_947499075.1 Myxococcales bacterium | reverse complement strand
GCGATCCCCCGCTTTGAGCGCATCTCTGCGTCACTGCGTCGCTTCTCTCGCTGCGGCGTACCTGAGTACGCCTCGCTCTTTCAGTTCCTTGTTCCTTGTCGAGCGCAGCGAGCAACCCAGCACTGCGCATCTCAAATCGGGGGCCGCGGAAGATTTCTGTGGGGAATTTGGGTCTGGCGGGAGAGTTGGCGCGTAGCCGACGCTGAATTCACGGTTAGCTCAAAAGCGGCGACCTGCCCGGCCCACCGCAACAGTGCGGGGAAGTTCCTGATTGTGCCTGTGATTATTTGCAATTCGCGAAATTGCTTGACAACTATCTAGCAAGCGCTAGATCGATCGCTAGGCGCTGCCGCGGCCCAGTGACACTTGGGCCAGAGGATCCGCCGTTTGAAGTCGGATAATCTAGATCTTCTTGATACTTATCGCTTGCTCAGCGGTGTGGCCGTCGATTTGCGACCAGCATCGCCGGCGGCACGCCACTACTTGATGGATCTCGCGCTGCGGCTCGCGCAGGGCCAGGGCTACGAAGAGCTGCTCGTCCGGGTGCAGCGGCCGGATGTGCCGCTGTATGAAGGTCAAAGCCCGTTGTCGCCCGTGGCTGCCGACCTACCCGCGCTCAGGGCTGCGCGCGATATGGTCTATCGAGCCGGGCTGGCCGAGGGCCGCATTGCGGCAGGGCCTGGCGAGGCGACGCTGCACATCTTGCCCGGCGGCCTGCGCGGCACGGCGACAGCGGCACGGGGCCGCGATGGCAAGCTGACAACCGAGCCGATTCTCACTGTCGGCGAGGCGATGGACATGCTCGGCATCACCCGACAAGCCGTCATCAATGCCGTGCACAGCGGTCGGGTGCGCGGCGAGCAGCACGGCAAGCTCTGGGTCCTGTCGCGCGAAGACGTCCTGCGTTATCGCATGGCCCGCGACGACAGGCGTCTGGCACGCGAAGCGGGTTGAAGTGCAGTGCCCCCTTCACCCGTGCGCATTGTCGCCCGCTGTTGAGTGTGTACACTGCGGTGTTGCTGCTGCGGCCAACCAGCGCGCAGCCACGCTGGCCTGATCGGAACAACCAATGAAAATCCGGAAATTTACGAGTTCTTTGTGGGTCACCGCGGTCGCTCTGCTGGCGCTGGTCGGGCAGGGTGTGACGGCGGGCTCCGCTCAAGCGGCGGGCAAGAAGGCCGGCCAAGTCACGCCGACTGCGCTGATCAAGCAATTGATCGCCTTGGCACCCGGCAAAGATCGCGATAGCGCAATCGACGCCCTGATTGATGCCGGCGAAGCGGCTTGGCCCGAAGTCAAGGTCAATTTGGGTGCGATCGCCGGCAGTGCAAGCGGTGAAGATGTTGTCGTCGACTTGCTGCTCGGCTTTGGGGTGGGCGCGTGGGACGAAATCCTGACGCGCACCGCCAAGATGAGCGATGGCGCCGCGGTGCGGATCGTGCGCCAGGTGTTGCGATTTCCGACCGACGATCGGCAGGTGCAGCTGCTTTTGGGCCTGATGAACAAGACCGATGAACCCCTGCTCTTGCTGATTTTGCCAGAGCTGGTCGCGCGCGAGCAGCCCACGGTGCTGCCCAGGCTGATCGAGTTGGTCGATGACCAGCGGCCAGGCGTGCGCAACTATGCCATCGATACTTTGGTCGCCAAGAAGTCCACGGCGGCACTGCCTGCGCTGGTGCGGCGCATGGGCGTCGAGCGGTTGCGGCCAACGGCCGACAATCTGACCTTGCGTGTCAAGCTGATCAACGCGATTGCCCACATCGGTGCCGACACGGATGCGCCGGTGCCGCCGCTGTTTGAGGCGCTGGAGATCGTCGATCAGCGCGAGGCTGTGCTCGACGCGTTGCAGGTCGTCGGCGCCCCGGCCGTGCGCGCCGCGACATTCTTGCTCCAGACGGCGGAGCGAGCAAGGGTTGAGACGGCACTGATTGTGCTCAGCCACCTGCGCGTCCAGTCCGCGCCAGAGCTGATGCCGTTTCTAATCAATGCCCGCGACGAGACGACGCGCACGCTCATCGCCGACGTGCTGGCCTTGCTGGGCGTGCCCCAAGTGCGCACCGACATCTTGCGGATGATCCGCGAGCGCAAGTTCCCCGATTTGCGCCAAGGGCTGCTGCTGGCTTTGACACTGTATGACGACGGCGTGCGCAAGTTGCTGTTGGAGCTGCTGGCCGACCCCGACGTGGCGACCCGCCGGATGGTTGTCGAGCAACTGTGGCGCTTGGCCGATCCCGAGACGTTTGTTGCCTTGCGCAACACGGCGACTCGAGACGACGAAGTCGGGACACGGATCTTGACCCAGCGCGCGCTGGTCGGCATGGGTGACCCAAAAATTATCACGTATCTGCGCAAGCTTGCGGTGGTCAACAATGTCGAGGAGCGCCTGGAAGTGCTGCGCACACTTGGCCGGGTCGACGACGAATCGGGGCTGCCGGTGCTGGCGGCGCAACTGTCTGATCCCAATGACGCGGTGTTTCGCGGTGCAGTCAACAGCTTGCGCCGGATGACTTTTCACAGCGGCCCGCGGCGAGAAGGCGAGTGGCTGGCCTGGGCTGAGGCGGAGAAGCAGCGCAAGCCTGAGAAGTATGAAGAAACCGAGCCCTTGCTGCGGCGCTTTCAGATCGACGGTCGCGAGATGGGTTGGCTCGAAGCCGGCGATAGCGACGACAAGGCGATCGTGGTGATTGCCGGCGCTCCCTACCGCGATGCGACGCACTTGATGCCGCATGTGTGGCAACTTGCAGATAATTATCAGGTTATTGTCATGCAGCGCGGCATCAGCGTGCAGACAGCGGCGTCGTACTCGGAAAAAGAATTCGGCCAAGAGTTAACCAAGCTCTTGCAGACATTGAACAAACGACCGGTTGCGCTGCTCGCTGACCCTTCCGCCGCGCACTTCGGTTTGCGCTACGCCAATGAGCATCCCAAAGATGTCGCTGCGGTCATTCTGCACGGCGGACCGTGGCCGACCCAGGCTGCGATGCGCAAAATGGGCAGTGAGATCAGAGGATCGCTGCAGTCACCTTGGCAGGAAGATGCCCAATGGGCCCAGACCAACCTAGGTTTGCTGACGCCCGCGGTGGCACAGCGGGTGCAGTCGCGGGCGATGCTGTCGGCACTGCTCGGCGACCCGGAGTTCGGCCGTCGCGTCAAGTTTGGCGCGTTTTTCGACGATGGGTTCTCGCTGGAAGCGCGCGACCGGGCGATCTCAGACGCGGGGACTTGGGATCCCAACAAGGCCCAAGTGCCGATGTTGGTGCTGCAAGGCACTAAGGCGCCGTGGTCCGTCTCGACGTTGGAGGCCATCGAGAAGCTGCCAGCCGGCGTCCGCAAGCAAATGAAGTTGGTCAGGCTCGACGGCGTCGGCAGCATGCCGCTGGTGGAGCGCGCTGAGGCTGCCGTTCAAGCGGTGCGAGACTTCCTGAAATAAGGAACTGTCCAACATCAAGTTGGACAGTTTGCGCTGGCTGGGTGGGTCGCAAGCCCGCGGCCTGACAGCCGACTCGCCGCTCCTGATGAGCCAAAAGTGATCGGGTAGTTTCTTGACAGTTCCTAACAGGGTGTAGCCAATTGAGTCCACTGGCAAACCGCAGCGGGGCCATTCCGAGGACACCGTCGCAATGAATTGCGCGGCTACAGGTGACGGCACCCGCCTGCGCGGGTCCCCGGCCGGGTGTCGGCGCAGGCCGACACCGTTAGCTGTAGGTGCAGAATTTATTCTGGCGGTGAAAATGCCGGAGTTTTCGGTGGTCGTAGGCCCTCGCCCAACTCGGCCTTTTTGGCTACACCCTCTAGGCCGTGGTCCACCGCGCTCTCAAGTCTGTGAGGCTGACTCCCGCAGGGGATCGCCGCCGGCAAATCTTGCTGGCAAGGCAAGCCGGAATCGCCTACACTACAGGCGGCTCTAGCTGCGCCTCGTCGCGGCCGCTAGCGCTTTGGCACGGAGGCCTGCCGCAATGTCCAGTTTCCGATCTCTGAAGCGTTATTCCCTGATTTGCGGATGCTTGGCCATGGCCGCGCTATCGGCTTGCGGTGGCTCCGATGTCGTGGTTGGCGGGGCGCAAGTGCCGAACCCGCCACTTGGCGATGCGGCCTCCGATGTCACCCAGACTACCATTGGCCCCCAGCCGGTGTGCCTAGTAGACAGTGACTGCGCGGCGTTAGCGACGACTCCTTGCGTGCAAGCGTTGTGCGAGCCCCAGTCCAAGCGCTGTGTGGCCGTAGCCAAGCCTGATTTCGCAGTTTGCGACGACGGTGAGTTGTGCAGTGCAGAGTCGCTGTGTAGCAGCGGCGTCTGCAAAACCACCAAGCCTGCCAACTGCGACGATGCCAACCCTTGCACGCTTGACGTCTGTGTGACGGACCAAGGCTGCAAGCACGGGCCAAAGGCTTCTGGCGCATGCAGCGACGACAACCCGTGTACGCTAGGCGACCACTGCGAGGCCGGCGCCTGTGTGGCCCAGAGCAATGCGTGCGTCTGCGCAACAGATCAAGACTGCAAGGGCTTTGCCACGGACTTGTGCGTGGGCGCCTTGCAGTGTTCGCAGGGCGTGTGCGCGGTCAACCCAGCCACAAAAGTGGATTGCGGTGACGGCAACCCGTGTACGACCGACCTGTGCGACAAAGCGAGTGGCGCATGCAGCCACAGCGCAATCGGCGACGGCTTGCCCTGCGACGACGGCGATGTATGCACTTTTGGCGAAGCCTGCGCAGGCTTGACGTGCAAGGCCGCTGGCAGTTTGGTGTGCAGTGCCAGCGCTGGCAGTTGCCCGACAAGCTGTGATACCAAGCTCGGATGCACGGGCACTGGTCCGCAGAATGGCCAACCCTGTGACGATGGCAACACCTGCACCCAGGGCGACAGCTGCCTCTCGGGCAGTTGCGTCGGCAAACCCAGCTGCGGATGCTTGGTCGACAGCGACTGCACCAAGCTTGCGATACCTGCTTGTCAGGGCGTGGCCGTCTGCCTTGCTGGCAGCTGCGCCACCGACCCCAACAAAGCCATGCCGTGTGCCGCAACCGATACAGGGGTGTGCGAGGTCGATGTGTGCAGTGCCAATGGCTGTAGCAAGGCCAAGCTCGTCGATGGCGCCGCGTGCAGCGACGGCAACGCGTGTACGGCCGGCGACGTGTGCACCAAAGACACTTGCACTGGCAGCCAGACGGTCAACTGCGAAGACGGCAACCCGTGCACGCTCGACTCGTGTGTCGCGGCGGGCGGATGCACCCACGCAGCCAAAATTGCCAACGTGACTTGCAACGACGGCAACCCGTGCACCAGCGGCGAAGCGTGCAACTTGGGCGCGTGCACCGGGGGCACCAGCCCTTGCGACGACGACGACGCATGTACCCTCGACGTCTGCGATCCGGCCAAGGGCAAGTGCACCCACGTCAACGCTGCCGATGGCCAGACGTGTGACGACAGCGACTTTT
The DNA here is from genome assembly GCA_947499075.1 of Myxococcales bacterium. Classification (GTDB taxonomy): domain Bacteria; phylum Myxococcota_A; class UBA9042; order UBA9042; family UBA9042; genus SXRM01. Next base: position 1,353 of record CANMNA010000117.1, on the reverse strand, counting down.
GCACCGTCGGCGGCGCGTGCTCAGGCGGCGTATGTGTGCCCACCCAAATTCTGGATTGCGACGACGCCAACCCGTGCACCACCGACAACTGCGTCGCCAACGGGTGCGACCACGTCGGCTTTGCTGGCGGCGCTACCATCACGTGCAACGACGGCAATTCATGCACGACCAATGACTTGTGCGACTACGGCAAGTGCGTGGGCACGTCTGGCGCGTGCGAATGCGAAAAAGATGGCGATTGCACCGCCAAGGAAGACGGCAACCTGTGCAACGGCACTTTGCTGTGTCTGAACAACGTGTGCGTCGTCGATGCAGCCACTGAAGTCACGTGCAGCGTTTCGACCAACCCGTGTGTCACCATTGGCTGCCAGCCCAAGCTCGGCGTGTGCACCGAACTTGCGGTACCCATCGATGCCACCGCCACTGCGTGCACAGACGGAAATGCGTGCACCTCCGGCGATGCCTGTGCGGCTGGCGGCAGCTGCGCGCCGGGCAAGCTCATCACCTGCAACGACGCCAATGTCTGCACCAATGACAGCTGCGACCCCAAAGTCGGTTGTGTGTACTTGCCGTTCGACGCCAGCACATCTGCCCAATGCGACGATGGCAACCCGTGCACCTTTGGCGACTTGTGCGACAAGGGCGGCTGCAGCCCTGGCAAAATGGTGTGCGAGTGCAAAACTGACCTGGACTGTGCGCCCAAAGATGACGGCAACCCGTGTGATGGCGGCTTGGTCTGCAAGCAGGGGGCGTGCGTCAATGACGGCAAGGTCGTAACATGCCCAGCCGGCGCCAGCACCTGCGTGACCAGCGCTTGCGACCCGAAGTCTGGACAATGCGTCAGTTTTGCCGCGCCTGATGGCATCAGTTGCGGCGCCGCTGGCGTCTGCACCACCGGCGGGACGTGCAAGGCCGGATCGTGCCAGGGCGCAACCGTCGCCGGATGCGATGACGGCAATGCCTGCACCAAAGACAGCTGCGACGCCACGGGATGCAGCCACGCCGCGATGACCGGCACGGCTTGCGACGACGGCAACCCGTGCACCAGCGGCGAAGTCTGCGGCAGCGGCGGCACCTGCGGCGGCGGCACTGGCAAGTGCACCTGCAAGGTCGATAGCGAGTGCACGGCCTTTGACGACGGCAACTTGTGCAACGGCGTGTTCAGTTGCCAAGGCGGCCAGTGCCAACCCAAGGTCGGGTCTGTTGTCACGTGCGACAAGAGTCAGGACGGCCCGTGCCAAATCAACGTCTGCGACAGCAAGACCGGCGGATGCGGGCTGAGCAAGCAACCTGGCGGCATGGCGTGCTCCGACGGCGACGCGTGCACGCTCTCCGAAGCTTGCACCAATGGCG
>CANMNA010000116.1 GCA_947499075.1 Myxococcales bacterium | reverse complement strand
GTTTTTGCAGCTGCGGCAGCGCGACAAGGACGCGCCGATCGATGACCTGCTGCCCGGCGCCTGGGAGAACCGGCGCAAGGCCGGGCTGGCTGCGGCGGCGGAGCTTGCTCTGGCGGCGGTAGAATCGGGCGCTTCCGCGTAGGTCACGGGTGGTTTGGGGCGCCGCGGAATTCTGGCGGTGGGGGTCGCTGGGTGCTTACCCTGCTTCGGTTGTGGCAGCCACTGCGCACCCCGCGTTTCATCGTTGACGTCGGCGCTCACATTGGTTCATTCGCGATGTTCGCTGCAGGCACGCGAGGGCGCGCTGACCAGCTGGGCCTCGGACCATGGCCTGCAGCAGGCCTGGGTCGATGCGTTCTTTTTGCCGCCGGAGAAGCGGGGGCAAGAAGGGGCCGGCGTAGGCGAGGCGGAGCAGGCGGCCGGCGCGTGCGCCGGGTGGCCTCGGGGACTCGCCGAGGGCGGTAGGCGCATGCACCGGGTGGGATCGATGACACTTCGAGGGCAGCATCCGCACGCGGGGGGTGGGCTCGAAGACACTGTGAGGGCGGAATCCGCGTGCGCCGGGTGGCCTCAGGTGCACCGCGAGGGCGGCATCCGCGCGCGGCGGGCCCCCGGGCAGTGCCCAGTAAATTCCCGTTGACAAGCGAAAACCGCTGGCGCATGGTCGTCGGTGAATCGTGCTGTTGGCCTTGGCGGGCCCCGGCGGTGCAGTTGGAGGGCCTGATGACATCGAGCACACGCTCACCTGTAGTGGCGGCAACGCCTGAATTCGTCGACACATACTGGGGGGGGGAATACAACAAGCCCCGGGAACGGGGCGTGGCCGCAAGGTGGCACCGGCAGCTTGTCAGGCCTTTCGGCGGGCTGGTAGCTCCCATGGCGATCATGATGGGGCCGTCCGCACAGGCCGCGGACTGGCAGTGTCGGACGGCGAACGGAGGCACGTGCGAGTACGGGTTTGGGCCGCGGTGTCAACCGCATGCGGTGTGTCCTTGCCCGCAGCAAACGACTTGCAAGGTCGCCCAGACGGGCAACCAGGAGCAATGTCCGCCGAATTTCACCCCGTCCGCCGAATTCGTCTGTAGCGCACCAGCCGGTATCCAGCCCGTTTGCGATGCCAACGCCACTCAAGCAGCCCCAGCCGGCGTGCTGTGCTGCGTCAGCATTGCCGACTGCCCGACACCGGCCGCTTATGGCTCCCCTGCAACGACATGCGGCACTTTGGCCTGCAATGGCGGTTACTGTGTGCCCGAAGGCCCGGCCCAGCTGCCCGCTCCGGTGACTGCAGATGCCGCTAGCCAGCCCTGCTGCCTGCACGACAGCGACTGTCATACGACCCAACCGTGCATAACCGCGATGTGTGGCGCGGACTGGCACTGCCACGCGCTGCTCAGCGCCGGTTGCTGCACACCCAACGGCCCGTACTGTTCGGGCGGCCAGACTTGCCAGGTGGCGGCCGGAGATCCCGACGGCAAGTGCACGAACACCTGCGCAATTGACGACGACTGCAAGTTTGCCGATTGCCGACAACGTGAGTGCAAGTTGGTCAACAGTGTCAAGGTCTGCGTGGCCAAGACCAACGCAAGCGGTAATCCGTTGCCACCAATCGCCAACTGCTGTCGCAACCAAGCGGACTGTGCGCCGCTGAGTGGCGACGCCCGCTGCACAACCTGTGTGCTTGCCGCGGGCGCAAAGTTCGCGACGTGCCAGTCGCAAGCCAGCACGGGCTGCTGCACCAACCCAAACGATTGCGCTCTGGGCAGCGCCCCCTACACGCGACGCGTGTGTGCCGCGTGCACAGGCGACTGCGCTGGTTGCCTCGACGACAGTGCCCGCGCAGACAATCGGTGCCAGAACTGCACGGTGCCTGCCTGCAAGGTCGCGGGCAGCGTGTGTGCGGCCAGCTATCTTACGCTCGCAACGAGCTGCACAGATGCAACAGGCGACAAGTGCACCGCGGCCGACAAATGCACCAAGTGTGACACGGGGACCGGTACCTGCGTGGCCAAGGTGTGCCAAAACGGGCCTTGCAAAATTGGCACGTGTGACGCTGGCTCTGGCGTGTGCAGCTTCGCGGACAAGCCGAATGGCAATGTCTGTACCGACGGCAACGTCTGCACATTTGAAGACTACTGCGTAGTCGGCTCGTGTACCGGAACAACGGTAAGCTGCAACGACAACAATGCAGGCACTGCCGACTACTGCGGCGGGGCATCCGGCGAGCCGATTTGCCACCATATGCCCCTGTGCGACGACTTGAACGCGTGCACGCTCGATAGTCTTGGCGCACAAGGTTGCACGCACCAAGCGGCACCGGACGACCCTCCAATTGCTTGCGACGATGGCAAGCCGTGCACTACCGGGGAGGGCTGCTCGAACGGCGCTTGCATGGCCGTATCGGGAGGAGATCGGTTGTTCTCCAAAACATTCGGCAATGTGATTGCCGGCACGTCCACACAGGATTCTGGCCGCGCGGTGGCCGTGCAGACCGGTGCTGGCTTCGCCGTCGCTGGCCAATCGACTGCAGCCGGCATTGGCCGAGCCTGGATGGTGCACACAACGCCGACAGGCGACGAGATTTGCAACGCGCTGCTCAGTGTCCCGCCGAAGGCGCCCAATGCGCCGCCCACGGCATCGAAGCAGTGGGCGACGGGCGTGGCGGTCGTCACGGCGGGATGTGCGCCCAACCAGCCCTGCCCGATCGCGGTCGCAGGCCGCCAGCTTGACAACGGGGCAGAAGCCGACCGGGCATTCGTCGCATGGGTGTCTGGCAGCCCAGTCGGAATGCCAATCTGTGGGCAAAGCACCCCAACGAGCTACGACAACACTTTTGGTGGCGGCGGTGCAGATTACAGCGAGGAGTTCGTGGCAGTGACCGCAATGACTGGCGGCCTGCTGCTTGGCGGCATGGCAACCGGCCCCACCGGCAAGTACCCGTGGCTACTGAGCACAAACGGCAGTGGGGCCGCGAACTGGAGCTACATCGATGGTCCCGCCCCCGACGCTGGCTTTGGGTCGGGCGATACGGTCGATGCCTCTGTGGTCGTTCAGGGCATGGCAATACGCGGCAACCGAGTCGTGCTGGTGGGCACAAGCCCGGCGCCGTTTCGGGCGTGGATGGCAATCTACACGCTGACGCCGGGCGGGGCAGTGCCGTTGGCTCGGTCTGCAACATGGACATCGAGTCAGGGCCTTGGCGAACGTGGCTTTGCCGCAGTCGCGTTCGCCCCCAACGGCGACATCGTGGCGGTAGGCTACCGCAAGAATCCGGCAGATGCGATGAACGAAGACATCTTGCACATGGTCTTTCCTGCGGGCTTTCCGGCGCCCGGCGTCGCGCCGGTCGTGACGACCTATGGCAAGGTTGGCTACGCGGCAAACAATTGGGAACGCGCGTATGGCGTCGCCGTGTTTGGCGACGGCAGCGAGTTGATCGTCGGCGAGGAGTCTATGGCTGGGATTGGCTACGCGATTCGGCTAGGGCCTGACGGCAAGGAACTGTGGACACGGCGGTTCGGACCGACGACACTGCCTGACGCCAAGGCGCTGTACGCAGTAGTGCCCAGCAGTGTGTCATCCGGCGTGATTGCTGGTGTCGTGCAGGGACAAAACGACCTGAACTACGTGCTGATGGCGATCGATGTTGGCGGTAACTTGACCTGTGCTAACTCCGGGACTTGCTTTGAGCAGCCTGCTGTTGGCAAGCAGGGCAGCGACGTTTGCCAGGACTATGTGTGCAAGCAGAGCGTTTGGCAGTTGGTGAACAACAAGGGGCCTTGCAGTGATGGCAAGCCGTGCACCTATGGGGACGCGTGCGCAAACGGCGTGTGCGTACCTGGCGAGTCGCTGGCGCTGGGTGCGGGCTGTGATGATGGCAATGAGTGTACCGGCGGAGACCAGTGTACAGCCCAGAATGTGTGCGCTGGCCAAAACGTTTTTGGCTCGCCTATCTGCGCCGCCACCCAAGGACCGTGCAGGGTTGGCAGCTGTCAGGGCGCAAACACAACGAAAGTCTGCGTACCGAATCTCCAGAATGGGGTCGCCTGCATAAGCGGCAATCCTTGTTCGGTCGGCGAAACATGTCTGAATGGCGAGTGCACGAACGGCACGGCAGTTCCGATCCCGGCGACGTCGATTGCCTGCGGAATCAACGCGACTTGCGCAGGCACCGCCTGTATGGCCCACCGGTAGCCCGAGTTGCTGGGGTTCGCCATGCGACTGGCTGCGGTCATTTTTGCCGTGATTCTGGCCACCGGTCAGGGTTGTAGACTCGCGACACCGCCCGGGCGAAGTGATGCGGTATCCGTAGCCGACGGTCCCGTCGAAATGGATGCCACACGCGTGGCAGAGGCGACGGCGGCCATACCCAGCGATGCGTCTGCCGCGACCGTCGACGTCCAAACAGACACCGGTTGCCAAGAAGCGAACCCTTGCCCACCGAGCCTATGTTGTGCTACTCCCATTTGCGCTGTCGACGGCGCCTGCGCGTGCCCCCCCGCCGCTTGTGACGACGGTAACGCCTGCACTGAGGACGAATGTGCCGCAAGCGGGTGCGCGCATGTCGCGCTCTTGGCGAAGTCGTGCGACGATGGCGACGATTGCACGCTCAGCGACACGTGCAAAGGTGGTGCGTGTAGCGCAGGCACCGCGCTTGCTTGCGACGACGGCGACGCCTGCACGGATAACGTGTGTGCCGCGGGCGGCTGCAAAGCGGTGCCCAACGTCGCGCCCTGCTCAGACGGGAACGCGTGTACCGTTGGCGACAACTGCGTCGCTGGTGAGTGTATTGCGGGCGACCCAGTCAATTGTGACCTTGGGAGCCCATGCAGCAGTGCATGGTGCGACAGCACCATGGGTTGCCTTGGAATGCCGCTGGCCGCAACCTGCAGCGACGATGCAAACAGTTGTACGGCAGATACTTGCGTTGCCGGCATCTGCGTCCACTTACCCAAGGCCGCGACGCCATGCAGTGACGGTAATGCCTGTACCACTGGCGACAGTTGCGGGGCTGGCGTCTGCCTCTCGGGCGGGGTGACCGCGTGCAACGACGGTTCGGTTTGTACCGTGGATTCCTGCAGTGCCCAGACTGGCTGCGTGTTCGCCGCCGTCGGCGGCGCATGCTCAGACGGCGTTGCTTGCACCGACGGAGACAAGTGTGTGACCGGTCAGTGCTTTGGGCAGCCGAAGATATGGACCATGGACCTCAAGGGTCTCATTTCGCCGTTTGCTCAGGCGATAGCGAGGTCGATTGGCGGCGATGGTTCCGCAATCCTATACTACGGCGATCAAAAGCCCTGGCTGGCAAGATTGGACAATGAAGGGCACGTGCAATGGTCAGTGACCCCAGCGCAAGCCTCTGAGGTGGTGACGCCACGGATGGGCGGCTGGGCTGTCCTGACGAACACAATGGTTCAGTTTTACGACGACGCGGGGAAGCTCGTCAGCGTCGACAATGCAACCGCAGACTTCGACAACCACTTTTCGTGGACCGCGGCTCCTGCACAAGATGGCATAATCGTAGTCAGTCGACACCTGAAGCTCCCGGCGGTGGCGTGCAGGTTCCTTCGCCGAGTTGACCCGGTCGGGGGCACACTCGCCACTGCCGATCTGCCGAGCTGCGACTTCTGGGGCACGCCCTCGCGTATCCAATCGCGGACAGCTGGCGACTACGTGACTGGCAGCATCGACGCAAAAGGGCAGCGCAGCATCATTCGGTTTGATATCGAACTGGCCAAGCTGGACTACTGGCCGATTGTGACTGGCTGGACGGCCGGCGTGGGCTCGCTACCAAAAAATTTGGGCCATATTCAGGTCTTCGAGCGAGCCGACGAAAGCCTCGTCGTAGCCTCGACAATCCTGAACAATGATCTTGAAATCATCGACGACATATTCATTGGCATAGTATCAAAAACCGGAGTGCCGCTGTGGAACATCACCATCGCATGGCCAACGCTTGGCGAATCTGCTCAGGTAGTTCTTGGGCTCGCCCCGTTGACCGACAACGGCGTGTCGGTCATCGCAACGGCGTACACCAAGCCCAAGTCAACCGCGTTTGGCTGGCGAATCGACGCGAACGGCGCGGTGCAGCGGCGCACGGTCGAAACGGATCGTCGGTCTGGCGGCGGCGTCGTGCCTTCGGGCCCAGACTTGCTTTGCCTAGCGACCATGTTTGGCGATAAGGGAAGCGGGACCTTTCTCCGCCTCACCCAATCCGACGCCTTCGGCAACCTCACCTGCGCCGAATCCGGCGCCTGCTTCGACAAACCCGCCAGCTTCTGTGACGACGCCAACGCCTGCACCAACGACCTGTGCGCCGCCGCCACCGGCTGCACCCACGACCCCTTCCCGGAAGGCACACCGTGCAAACCGGGCAAGACCTGCAAGAAAGGCGCGTGCGCGCCTTGACCTTGACCTCGACGCCCACGCCATGCTACGCATGCGCCCGCGCCTGCCGCGCCCAAGTAGTCCCCGATGCCCCGCCGCCTGATCACCGTCGCAACTTCGTGGCCTGAGTCCCGCTCAGCGCTGGCCCACCCGCACGGCGCGCTCGCCATCGTCGGCGAAGACGAGCCCAAGCTCGCGGCACTGGGCCCACCGTTGGCCGACCACCTCGACGCGTGGTTCCCGCACGACAAAGAGCGGGTCCTGTCACCGGCGCCCTAAAACCGCCCGAATCCGGCGAAACCCGCACTTACAGCCATGCGTCTTGGCGCACACACTCAGGTCTTTGCAGCGCGTAGCCGCCGCGACTCCGCTTTCTGCTTGGCCAATTCCGCAGCCTCTTTAAGGCGGTAC
>CANMNA010000115.1 GCA_947499075.1 Myxococcales bacterium | reverse complement strand
CGACCAAGGAGCGGCGAGTCGCCGCAGGCGCGAGCGTGCGAGCCACCCAGCGCACAAGCCAGCAGGCGTGACAGGCAACGCCATGACCTCGGGTCATGGCGATCCTGTAGAGCGCAGGCCAATGTCCGCGCGCTGCATCGCCAGCCCGTCCATCGTCAGCGCGACCGCGTAGTGCAGCAGCACCCCGAGCCAAATCGATCGGTGCGCCAGCGCCAGCCATCCCAGCACCGTGCCCGCGGCGATGGCACCCAGCACTTCGGCCACCGGCTTGCCCAAGTGAGCGAATACATAGGGCACCAGCATGACCAAGATCGCGTAGGCACCGAGGTCCCGCTGCAGGCCAAAGCAGATCCAACCCCGCCAAAACAGCTCGCCGCTGACGAACACCAGCGCATACAGCACCTGGTAGCCCAAGAACTGGGCCAGCGCAATGTGGTGCGTGCTGTCGATCAGCGCCCGCGCCATCGGGTACTTGGCTTGAAAGGCCGGCGTGCCAGCCGCGTGCACCACAAACGGCACCACGGCGACGTACAGCAGCAGGTACACCGGCCACACGGTGGGACCACCGGCAGCCCGCCGCCATCCCAATTCTGCTGGCTGCAGGCCCAACAGCTTGCCGACCACAGCCGGCACGCCGATGCGAAACAGCGCAGCCGACAGCGAAAAGTAGGCGAAGCCCCACACCGGGCGCGCCCAGCCCCACGGCGGTTGCGGCGGCGACGTCTGTGGCAGCAGCGGCTCCCAGTGCGTTTGCCAACTGTCCAGCCGCCCCAAGTACCAAAACCCGCAGATCGCCAGCGCCGTGGCCAGCAACACAGCGATCGCCCGCGGATTGGCAAGGTGGCGCCAGCGCAGGCCAGCCAGGCCGAGCAGGCCGGCGAGCCACGCCCACCCGATCGCCAGATGCAGCGCAAACCAGCGCTCGTGGGTCAGCCAGCCGCGATAGGCCAGCGTCACGTGCCCAGTCAGTAACAGCGCAGCCAGGGCAAACACCCATAGCCGCGGCCGTAGCGGACCCAGCGCCGCCGGCGCGGCCAAGGTTTGGCGAAGCTGGCTCAGCCGAATCTACTACCTGCGCAAGAAGGTCGGCACAGGCGCGTGGCGCTCGCCGGCAGGCTTCTTGCGCAAATTCAGGGTCAACCGCGCCGGATTGTAGACCAGCAGGTTGTGCGTGGTCGGCGTCGTGATGATGAACTGCGCCCGCGTCACGCCCAGGAACCGCGCCACCTCGTCGATGCGCTCGACCGACAGGTGGGCAAACGGCTCGTCCAGAATGAAGAAACCGGTGGCATCGCCGCCTTCTTCCATCGTCAGCGCCATCAGCAGCACCAGCGAAGCGACCACACTTTGGCCGCCCGAGAGCTTGGGATCGTCGACCGGCACCGGCTTCTTGCCATCAAAACCAATGCGGATTTCCAAGCCTGCCTTGCCCAGCAAGTCGTCGGCGTCGTCGCGCAGCACTTCGGCGTTGGGCACTTTGACTTGGACTTCGACCCGGCACAGCTCACCCAACCGCAGGACGTTGTTGCGATACCGCCGAATCGTCTCTTGCACCACCCGCTTGTAGGCCTGCCGCGCCAGCGTCAGCTCGTCGCTGCCGTGGGTCAGCTGCTGGCGGTGACGGGCCAGCGTGCGCTCGTGCTCGGCGAGCTCGGCGGCTGCCCGCTCAAAAATCTGGACGGCGCGCGGGTCGCGGTTGCCCTCGAACTCCTGCAAGCGATCGCGCACCAGATTGAGGCGCTCGATCAGCTGCAGCTCCGGCGCCAGCAGTTCTTGGGCAGCCTGGGTTTGCAGCTCAGGCGGCACTTGTTGCGCCAGCTCTTGCTGCTCGGCGCGCAGCCGCTGCAACTTCATCGCCAGCGCCCCCAGCTGCACCCGCGCCTTGTCGCGCTCCAGCAGCGCTTCGCGGTTGCGGTACTCCAGCTGCGACAGCCGCCGCTCGCGATCGACCACGTGCACGTTGTCGGCGTCGATCTCCGCCAACAGGCCCATCAGCCGGTCCGTCGCGGCGCGGCGCTGTTCAGCCAGTGCCGCAATTTTTTCGCCAAGTTGCTCGACCACGCCTATGCGCTTGAGCAGCTTGTCCTTGACCTTTTCGGCCACCAGCAGCTCGTCGATCTGGGCGACACGGCGACTGGTCGGCGCCAGAGAGGCCTCTAGGCTATCGCGCAGCTGGCGCAGGCGCCCCAGCTCCATCTCAACCTGATCCTTGCGGTGACCGCCCGAAGCCGCGCCGCAGTACAGGTCGGTCACGCCGACGAAAATACCGCCGCGGGTATCCTGCCGGTACCCGTCTTGGGTGATGCTGGTCTGGCGCCCGAGCTTGTGGCCTTCTTCGACCGAGTGCACCAGCTGAACCGAGCCCAGCATCTGCACAATGTGATCTGGCAGGCGATTGTCCGTCAGCTGCACGGCGTCCAGCGCCGATCCCGGTCGCGAAGCGTGACGACGCGGCGTATCCCAAGCCGTCACGTAATTGCGGTAGCGCAGCTTCTGGCCAATCTTGCGCCCGGTCAGCTCGTGCTGGCTGTCGACCAAGATCGTAAACCGTGCGTTGCCGAGCACTGACTCGACCGCGACCTGCCACTCAGGCGCCGTGATTTCGACGACTTCGGCCACCAGGGTCGCCTCGATGCCCTCGCGCCGCAGCTCGCGCAGCATCTGCGCGGTCGTCTCTGGTGGCGGCCGTCGCGACCCACCGCCGCCGTCCAGTTGGCTCAGCTCGGCGCGCAATTCGCCAATTTTGCCAATGAGTTCGGAGATCTGATGGCGCGTCTGCGCCTCACCGCCAGTCAGCCGCAGGCGCTCGGTGGCCAGCTTCTCGGCTTCGTCGGGCGGCATCACGCCACCCTGGCTGTGCAACTCTTGGAGCTCGCCATCGAAACGCTTGAGGTCTCGGTACTGGTTGTCGAGCTTTTCTTTATCGCCCATCAAGACTTGATAAGCCTTGCGCTTGTCGTCCGTGCCCTTGCGCAGCGCAACCACGGCCTGCTTGAGCCCTTCGGACTCGCCCGAAAAGCCGGTCAGTACCCCTTCGGCGGCCTTGAGCACGGTGTCAGCGCGCGTCAGGTCTGACTCGACCGTATCGATATCGCGCACCAAGCCCTTCAGGCGCGCGGCAGGCAAGCTGACATCGCGGATTTCGCGCTCCTGCAGCTGCAGCCCGCTGTATTCCTTGAACTGCTCGGCATCGCGCCGCAGCAGGTCAACGTGCATGGCTTGGCTCTGCAGACGCCGCTCAAAGTCCTCGACGTCGCGCATGCCTGCCAAGTACTCGCTGCGGGCATCGGCATAGCGATCGAGGACTTGCTTGTCGCCCTGCAATTCAAGTACGTATTCAAGCAGTTGCTCTGGGGTGCGCTGCGCCAGCTTGTGCGTCTCGCCTTGCTCGAGCGCCAGCACTTTGAGCAGCGTCCGGGGCACCTGCGCTTCTTCGAGCGCGCGCGCGTATTCCTCTGGACCCATGCCGTGCGGGGCCGTGCGCAAGGACTCTAGCGGCGTATCGCCCGACAAAATGTGGTAGCGGCGCTGCCACTGGCCCTGCTTGCGCTCCAGAATGCACGCCAGTGTCGCGTCGTCAGAAAACACCCCGCGGCTCGAAAACGGCCGCTTGCCAGTGCCGCGCCGCAGCGGATTGGTCACCACCGCCTTGACGATCGCGACCCCTGTGTCGTCGCGCAAATACTGCGGCATCTTGCGCGAAGTCGAGAGCTTGCGGGCGCCGAGCAACACCCGGATCGCGTCGAGCACGGTCGTCTTGCCCGAGCCATTGGGCCCGGCGATCAGCACGACCTGCTCGTCGAGCGGCATGCGCACGTGGGACCAGTAGTCCCAGTTCATCAACTCGAGCACTTTGAACGTAAACATGGGCCTTCGCTAGGTAATGACGCTAGATTTCTTCAGCAAATTCATCGGCATCTGGGCTCTCGGCTGCCGCATCGGCGACTTCCGCAACGTCGCCCAAGCCGCTCTCGAGTACGTCCCACAGCACCGAGTCGCGCAGCTTTTGGGCCATCTGCACGCCATCGACCAGCAAATCGAGCAGCGGCCCTTCGCGCAAATTGCCGCTGCGATCCTCACGCACAAACCCGGCAGCCTTGAGTTGACCGACGTAACGCGCAAACGCGGTCTTGCCGAATTTACGCCCGAATTCAGCGTACAGCTGATCGCGCGCAATGACAGTGGGCGGCACCACCGCAGCGGGATCCGGCGTCTCGGTCGCCTGATCGGCCGGTTCGAGCCGCTTGGGCAAGATGAGCTTGGCCCACAGCACGACCAGCAGCGCAACCGAGCCACGCGGCAGCCGCGCATTGGTCGCCCAGTCAAACGAGATGTCGCCTTCGATGGCGCGCTTGAGGCGCACCGCAAACCAATCGGAAGTAAACGACTCGACCAACTCGAGGCCAACCTGCCCCAGCCGCCGCCCGACAGAGGCGCGCAGGTCATCGTCGAGCAGCAGATCGCGGTAGGCGCGCTTGGGCACCCAACGCTCGATGAGCAGCCGCGAGCAGATCTCCTCGGCGCGCGTCTCTCGCTCGTGATCGGCTTTGGTCGGCGCGTGGGGCGCAGGCTGGGCGGTAAGTGGGTCGCGGTCTTCCATCGGCTCGGCGTCGGGTCCTGGCAGCTACAGGTCACACAGCCCCGGAAGGCTAGGCGGCGTGTGCAACCGCAGTCGGGGCGGCAGAGATAACATAATGCGGCAGACTTGGCTACGCACACGCGGCCCAAGCGACTGCACACAACTGCACAGCGGCGAGCGGTCCGCGATCCCCCGCTTTGAGGGCATCTCTGGGTCACTGCGTCGCTTCTCTCGCTGCGGCGTACCTGAGTACGCCTTGCTCTTTCAGCTCCTTGGTCCTTGTCGAGCGCAGCGAGCAACCCAGCACTGCGCATCTCAAATCGGGGCCGCCCGGGATTTCTGTGGGGAATTTGGGCGGTGTCGCCGGGTGGACGACTGTGGCACACTGCCCGACTGGGGCGCCCGCGCGCGTTGTCCGAGTCCATCCTGCCCACCCCTCAGCAAGACATGCGCAGAGTATCGCGACAAGCTGTTCAGGCGCAGTTCGGGCAGGTGCTCGCGGGCGAGTTTGAGCTCATCGATTTCTTGGGCGCGGGCAGCCACGCCGAGGTGTTCTTGGCCCGGCAGCGGTCGGTCAGCGGTCGGCGCGTCGCCATCAAGATGCTGTCAACCCACTACCTGTCGCTGCCGGAGTCCGACGGACGCCGGGCGACGGCCGCCTTGAAGCGCGAGGCCGATCTGCTGGGCGCGCTTCATTCGCCGTGCTTTGTCCAGATCTACAGCACAGGTCTTGCGGCCGATGGTCGACCGTTTATCGCCATGGAGTTGGCCGAAGGGCCGACGCTGGCCCAAGTGATGGTGGCCAAGCCACCGATGCACTACCAAGATATTATTTTTGTTTTTCGACAATGGGGCGAGGGGCTCGCCGAACTGCATGCCCGTGGCTGGGTGCACCGCGACGTGACGCCCAACAACTGCGTGATCGGCGAGTCGATCCTGCACAGCGTGCGGGTGCTGACCTATGACCTGGGCACGGCCACGCCGTTGGCCGAGCGTCCAGATCGGTTTGGCGTGGGATGGGAGAAGGAACGACCGCCCGGCACGCCGGCCTACATGGCGCCGGAGCAGGCGGCAGGGCATGCCGTCGATGGCCGCATCGATCAGTTTTCGCTGGCGAGCATCGCCTACGAGTGGTTGACTGGACATCGCGCCGTACCCAGCGACAGCCAGCGGGCCAGCCAGGTGCTGGAGTACTTGCGCGGGACGGAGCCGATTCCGCACAAGCCGCTCCACACGCTGCGCCGAGATCTGCCGAGTGAAGTGGTGACGGCCGTGCACCGTGCGCTCCAGCGCGACCCGGCGCAACGCTTTGACGACATTCGGGCATTTGTCGAGGCACTCGCCATCGGCCTGCAGCACCTCGATGGCCCGGCCCACCGGCAGTCGCTGCTGGCGCGGATGCTCGCCAAGTTGGGTCGGTAGTTGCGCACGCGCAGCATCGCGCGAGGGACACGACCTATCGTGGTCCTCATCGGGTGGGCGGTCGGGCTGCTTGGCCACGCCCAGCCATTGGCCGTTGGGCAAGTCCGTCTGCGGGCTTCGCCGGTGGTCGATCTGTCGGTGCAGATCGAGATCGCAGGCGGCCAGCTCGTTCTCACGCAGGTCGCTCAAATTACAGTGGACCGCCCTGCCCGGCTCGATCTGGATGCCGCACCACTGGAATTGCCGCTGCTGGTGGCCATGAACGGCGAGCAGCTAGCGCCCCTGGGCTCCGTCACGCTAGAGGTGCAAGGCGATCTGCGCGCGGAGCCCACGGCTTCTGGCCTGCGCGTGCGCGGTAGGGTCGCTGTGGGCGGCGGTGCGCTGGTGCGGGCCAAAACGTCGATTCCGTTTGAGTCAGCCCAAATTGAAGTCGGCGTGCGACCGCCGGGTCCGGCGACAACCGTGACCGTTGTGGTGTCGGCGCGCACGCCGGCACGGCCGAGCCTGCGCAGTCTGCTGCCGGCGCGCAGTTCGCAGTACACCCAAGGACCAGATCGGCTGGCGGGCGCCATCGTGGCGCGGCGGCTGCGGTCTGGCGAGACCGCCCGGTTTGTGATCGGTGACTTGCCGATCGCGCCGCAGGTGCCGCAGCAGGCATGGATCGCAGTGGTGGGTGCGGGTGGGGTGTTGGCAGTCTTGGGTCTGTGGTCGCTGCGACGCAAACAACGAGGTAAATCGCCACAGTCGCACGAGATCAGCCTCTGACTACCCAAATTCCCCACCGAAATCTCCCGCGGCCTCCGATTTGAGATGCGCAGTGCTGGGTTGCTCGCTGCGCTCGACAAGGAACAAGGAGCTG
>CANMNA010000114.1 GCA_947499075.1 Myxococcales bacterium | reverse complement strand
GTTCGTGCTTGCTTGGTGGGTCGCAAGCTCGTGGCTTCACAGCCGACTCGCCGCTCCTTGCAGCGCCAAAGTGATCGAGTTGTTCCTTGACCGTTCCTAAGGGCACCAACAAAATCTAGTCGATTTTGTTGGCGCCCTTTTGCTTGCTTCGTGGGTTGCCAAGCTCGCGAAAGCGTTCGACTCGCGGCAACGGTGCGAAAGGTCTCTCTGATCGACTTAATCTCGTCGGGGCCCTAACCGTGTCCCAGCCGACCTGCCCAATGGCCGAGCGTGGCGACTTGGTGCGAGGCCGCCAATGCCTCCAGCGTCTTGAGCAGCACCGGCCACTTGTTGCGCAGCGCGACACGCTGGTCGGGTTGCTTGATGAAGCGAGCCGGCATGTCATCGCCAACATAATCAATAAGATCAATAGCATGGAGCTCGAAGTTGACCCAGTCGCTGCGTTGTAGTGCCGGTGCCAGCAGCAGCCTGCCGACCTCTCCAGCCGCGATGGCCGAAGTGCCGATAATTGGCCAGCGCAGCCATGGTACCACCCCGATCGGCAGCTCAATCAGCCCGCGCCCCGATGGTAGCTGCTCAAAGTACGGAGTCCGCGGTCCAAACCACACGCCAGGTGGCTCTGGCACGGAGCCCGAGGGCCGGCCCGTCAGCCGAGACAACCCAATCACGGCCGCCTTGGCAAGTTGGTACGGCGGGCACGGAAAGCGCGACGAGTCGTAACTGTGGCCAACTTCCGCTATCGTCTCTAACAGTTGGCTCGATAGCACATAGCCCGGCGCTCGAAACCCGGTTATCGCCTGACCGCTGGCTTGTTGCAGCACGGCGCGCGCACGCCCTAGTTCGTTTTTCTGATCCTGAGCAGATAGACGAGACAAGTCATAGGGATGAGTCGAAGAGTGGCTGCCGATCTCATGGCCGGCCCGCACCACATCCGCCAAAACCGCGCGCACTTCAGCGTGTGCCAGATCCTGAGCGACAACGAAAAACGTCGCGCGAAGGTCAGCGCGTGCGAACAGCTCTAGGAACCGCGGCACCCCCTTGGTCCACGCACGCGGATCGTGGTGCGCTGCATCAAAATCATTGGCGTTACCCGACCTGCCAGTCAGACCGTGAATGCGGTCATACAGGTACAGCCCGTCGACATCGACGTTGACCGCCGCCCGCAGGGGGCTGACTGGAGAGGTCAAGACTGCACCCTGCTAGCGGTTGGCAATGCGGATGACGTACACCAGTCGCGCCAGGTTCTTCAGCACATTGGGCACGCGCTTGAACAGGGCGATACTCGGCGGGCGCTTCTCATGGATGCGGATCGGAATTTCTGTAATCCGCACATCATAGCGCTGTGCCCGAATCACCAGCTCGCTGGCGAACAAGTCTTTGTCGACCACGCACTTGCCGACCGTGTGCGCCAACTTCTCGCGCCGAAAGGCCTTCAGACCATGGGTGTCGGTGCCACGAAAGCCCAACAAGGCCCGCAACATGCCGTTTATCACCATCGTGGCCGCCCGCCGCGTCATCGGTCGCTCGTCCTTGGCGTCCGGATGGGCTTTGGAGCCAACGACCATGTCCGCCCGGTCTGCGTCGAGGATCTCCAGAGCGCGGCGGTGGAAATCCAAGTCGCACAGGTCGATCTCTTCACACAGCACGTACGTCCCGGCGGCAGCTTCAATACCGCGCCGCAGGGCCTTGCCATAGTTCGGCTCGTCTGACGTGATCGCTCGCACCTCTGGCAGGGCACGGCTGAGCTTCTCCGCAATCGCTCGGGTCTCGTCCTTCGAACCGTTTTCGCTGATCAAGATCTCAAACGTGCGGCCGAGCTTTTTCAGCCCCTCGTGGAGCTCGCTGACCGACGCCCACAGGATCGCCTCCTCGTTGTAGCACGGGATGACAACACTCAGTTCAGGGCTCGAGGTTGCGCTGGTAGGAGCCGTATGGGCGGGAGAGCTCATGGTGCTGCACAGCCCCAAGGTCCACAGGGGCGCAGTAGTGTGCGAAAATGTATGCTTGCGGTCAAGGGTGGCGCTCGCCGACCACATGACCTTCGGCATCAACATCGGTGACCAGCGGGCCATAACCGGGGTGATCACAAGGACCACCGGCGTGGTTGACCACTTGCGCACCGAGGATCGCTGGGCGCAAGCGCTCGGTGTGTTCCAGCCACAGCGTCGCAAGCTCTGCCGCAACATGGTGGTCCCGCAGTGTTTGCCGCAGCAGCAGACTGCGTCGCGCGAATTGCCCATCGCTGATCGGATGGCGCGCATGGGCCTGCCCGACCGATCGCCCCTCGTACACCACTTCGTCAGCGCCAAGCATCCGCGCAGCGAACTGCAGCTCCAACTCCACTAGCTTGGCTTGATCGACTGCGCGAAAATGGAAGCCAATCATGGTGTCGGTGCAGATGCGCGCGACAAAGTCGGCCACGATGGGCCGCAACGCAGCCAGTCCGCCTAAGGCGTCGATCGGTCGCTGTGGGCTAGGCATCACAGGCCCCCAAAACGGCAGCGGGCCCGCAAGCGACCGCAGCCACTCGCGAGCCCGCGTGCGCGATGTCTTTAGACGAATCGGCGGCGCAGCGAAAGCACGCCGCAAACTGCCATCAAGCCCAAGAGCCAACCGACTCCGGGGCCCTGCGAGGTTGCGGTGCAGCCTGACGACTTGGCGCTTGATCCAGTGCCGTTGTTCACTTGGGTGCCGGCAGCAGTGTCAGCCTTCATGGCGGCGTCTGCTCCGGCGTCGTTGACTCCACCCGTAGCGCCTGCGTCGGCCACGGTGCCTGCGTCCACTGTTGCGCCCGTGTCAGCCGCAGCGCCGGTGTTGCATGCCTTCTTGCCACCGCTGACCGCACAGATGCCGCCGCCTGGGCACGGACCGCTGCAGGTGCCGCCGCAGCCATCGTCGTTGCCGCAGTTCTTGCCGGTGCACGCCGGCTTGCATGCCGATGCGTCGGCAGCCGTAGTCGTGTCGGCGCCACCGCCACCGCCACAGAATTTGTCGTTGTCGGCGCAGCAATCACCGCTATCGGCGCATTGGTCGTCACAGAAGCACGGATTCTGCGCAGGGTCGGGTGTGCCGTCCTTGTACTTGCCTTTGTCGCCACAGGCGTTCTCGCAGCTCGGCAAACCGCAAACGGCGGGCTTGTCCGCGCAGCAATCGTTGTACTGCGTGCAGGCCTCGTCGCAGTTGCACTTGGCATTGGCGCCCAAGTACTTGCCGCAGCTGCCCTTGCAAGTGCCAGCGTTGGGGTCGTTGCAAGCCTTCCACCCGCAGTCGCTGATCGCGCTCATCAACTTTGTGACCGCGTCCTGAATCGCCTTGGAGGTGTAGACCTTCTTGAGGCAGTCTGCATTTTCAGCGCAGTTGTGCGCGGCATTGCAGTCCTTGTCAGCCTTGCAAGCGTCCGTTTCCTTGACGCATTTCTGGTCCCAGCACGGATTCTCGTTCCACGACTTCGGGCCAGCATCGCCGGACATGATATCGGTTGCTATCGCGGTATCGCTCGATGCAGGCACGTCCGAGCTAGACACATCTGAGCTAGATACTGCGTCGGGCGCCGAGACCACGTCAGGTGCAGGGCCTGCATCTGCACTTGTTGCTGTGGCATCGTTCGGAGTCGAGGTCGCGTCTGTTGTGTCGGCGAATGCTGACGCGGGGGCGATGCTCAGGCACACCAAGGCCGAAAGCAGTTTGAGTTTCAAATTCATGGTTTTGTGCTCCGGGGAGAGGGCGGCGCCGCTGCAGTTGGCGCGCCACAACCAGAGCGCGCGAGGCCAATACAGTAGCGGAAAGGCAAGCGACTGCGCAAGCGTCAGGGTTAGGAACGGTCAAGGAACAACTCGATCACTTTGGTGCTGCAAGGAGCGGCGAGTCGACTTGCAAAGTCGGGAGCTTGCGACCCACTCAGCCAGCAAATGGGCCACGCCACCGACAAAATCGACTTGATTTTGCCGGTGCCCTTAGAGCGCGCCGACGATTTTGGTCAGCGCCTCAGTCAGCCCCAGAGCGTCTTCGATGGCCCCATGTGGGTCGAGGTTGGCATCAACGATGAACCCCAACTGGCGCTCGCTGTACGCCTTGCTGGCTGCCAACGTCGCCAATGCTGCCGGCTTGATGCCTTTTTGTGCCAGCGCGCAGGCTTGCCGCAACGCTTCGCCAGCGCGCACGATGGCCAGCGTTCTCCGACCCAGCGGATGCGAATAAAATTCGACGCCGCCATCGGGAATCGCAACAAGGCCGGCCACTTCCACGGTTTTTTGGTGACTGTGGTTGCTGCCCTTCTTGGTCAGTGTGTAGCTCCACTTGGCCGTCGCCAGCTGCAGCGACATGGCCGCTTGGACGTCAGATGCATTGCCAGGCTGTAAGCGCAGCACAATCAACCCGTTTTTCTGAGACGGGTACAGCAGACCCAGCACAGACGGACCGACCGGCGTGAAATCTGGCGGACCGGCATCAGGCACCATCGTCGTGTCGGCACTTCCAACGGCGTCTGCCGTTGCCGGCTGCGCAGCACCACCGACAAAGACAGTGTTTCCAACCTGGGTGACGACGAGGCCGTAGCTATCGCGCACGGTCCAACCGCTGGCCAAGTCAATGGCCACGCTCAGGTTGCTCGCGACCGGCACCAGCAGGCTCCCGAGGTCCTTGGTGAATGCGCTTTGCAACGTCGTGATAGTGGGCGCCGCGTAGTAAGTGCCGCCCGTGAACTTGGCTAGATTGGTAAGCAGCGCTGCGTTGGCCTGTGCGCCGATGCCGATGGTCGAAATCGAGACGCCACTCTTTGTGCCCAAGTCGACAAAGTCGGCATTGCCATGGTCGCCTCTGGTTGCCAAGCCATCGGTGACCAACAGCACCCGCCGTTGGGTCGTTCCGGGACCCAGCTTGGCCAAGATCTCGAACGACGTCTGCAGCCCTACATACAGGTCTGTGCCGCCACTGGGCTTGATCTCTTGGACCGCGCTCTTGAGCTTGACGCGCAGCGCTGGGCTGTAAACAGGCTCCGCGAAAAGGGTCTCACCACCATAATCGAATGCGAGGACGGCCAGCGAACTCTGCGCCGGCAAGCTGTCGGCGAGGTCGAGGATTCCTGCTGTCATCGCTTGCACGTTCTGTAGCCCGACGGACGCCGAGCGATCGATCGCCACGACCACATTGACCTTGGGTTGCAGCGCCTGTAGCGTGGCCGCCGTATTGAAGCCAAGTTGCAGCAAAACCTCGGGCTCTTGGCTCGGTTCAGCCACAATGGCGGCCACCGCGTGCAGCTCCACGGGATGATCGATGGTGGCCAGTGGCAACGGCGTGTCGTGCTCGTTGAGCCAACCTGCCATCGGCAGGTCATCGGCTTGCGGCAGCTTGCCTTGCGCCAGCAGGTCCCGAAAGGCGTTGGCGTTGAGTGCGCCCGGCAGGACCAAGCCGATGCCGCTAGCGTTGCCCACATCTTGGCCAACTGCCATCACGCAACCAGGGGCGCAGTCGGTGTCGCTGATGCGCCAAGTTGCGCTGCCGACACCGCCGTCGACGCTGATCCAACCTTCATCGCTTGCGGGTGTCGCCATAGACCCTGAAGACGGCGCCGAGGCACATCCTGCCCAGACAGCTGCAAGGCCAAAACACAGTGCGTTGCGCATCATGGGCATGTCCACGAGACGGCCAAGTCGTCGATCCATGCGCCTTGTCCGTTGTTTTGGGTGTTGTTGGCGATGAAAACCACCGATAGCGTCACGGTCTGGCCGGCGAACGCTGCCAGATTGACGGTGATCGGGATAAAGCCGCTCGTCGTGCTGCAGACTTGGGTCATCGAGACGCCATTGACGCGGAATTCAACGCGATCCGTGGCGCAAGTCTGCGTCTCTGCCGCAGCTTTGCCGAAGTTGAGCATCGCGGTCCATTTGGGGCTACCCACGCCCGCCGGAATCAACTGGTTGACAATCGTGGCCGTGCCCGTGATCGCAAGCGGCAACTGTGGCTGGCCGTAGGTGTGTTGCCCGTTGATAGGGTTCACCAAACCGAAATACAGAGAAGTGTTGGGCGAACTCGCCTGGAAGGTGTCGAGCTTCCAATTGAACACTGGATTCGGGTTGGTCAGCTCAATCGGCGACAGCAAGCCGTCATCAAAGTTCTTGGTGAAGCCCTTGGGCGAGGTGTGCAGGCACGCCCCGTTGCCGGTGTCGCAGCTGTCCGTGGTGCATGCGAGGCCATCGTCACAGTTTTTCGGCGCCGGCTTGCACGATCCGCCGCTGCAGGCTTCGGTCGTACAGTTGTTGCCGTCGTTGCAGGCCGAGGTGTTGGGGGCGAATGCGCACACGCCGGTGGCCAAGGTGCAACTGTCGTTGGTACAGGTGTTGCCATCGTCGCAGTTGGTGGCAATGCCGCTGCACTTGCTGTTGCTGCAGGTGTCGGTCTTGGTGCACAAGTTGCCATCGTCACAGGTACCCGTGATGGGCGCTTTCAGGCAGCCCTTGGCAGTGTCGCATGAGTCCGCGGTGCACGGGTTGGCATCGTCGCAGTTGACCTTGCCCGAGCCCAGACATTGGCCTTGAATGCACACGTCGCCGGTGGTGCAGGCGTTGGCGTCGTCGCAACCGCTGGCGTTGGCCACCGACTTGCAGCCGCCGGTCGCCGTACACGTGTCGGTGGTGCAGGCATTGTTGTCGTTGCACGGCAGTGTCGCGCCTTTGCACGCGCTTGTGGCGCACAAGTCAGGGCCAGTGCAGAGGTTGGCGTCGTTGCACGCCTGACCATCGAGCGAATTGAACACGCATCCCAGCTTGGTGTCACACTCTTCGGATGTACAGACGTTGGTATCGGTGCACACGACCGCAGTGGGCCCGACGCACGCGGGCTTGCCGCCAGCTACCCCGCAGGCGTCGCCGCT
>CANMNA010000113.1 GCA_947499075.1 Myxococcales bacterium | reverse complement strand
CGCACCTTTGGCTGGCTCGGCCGCAACCGCCGCCTCAGTAAAGACTACGAAGCGACAGTCGCGAGCTCCAACGCATGGGTCCAATTGGCGATGATCGGCCTGCTAGTGCGGCGCCTTGGCCTGGCGGCGACATTATGAATACACCCTCTAAGGAACTGTCCAAGAATAACTTGGACAGTTCCAGCTTGCTAGGTGGGTCGCAAGCTCTCGGCTTGACAGCCGACTCGCCGCTTCTTGCAGCACCAAAGTGATCGAGTTGTTCCTTGACCGTTCCTAACTGTGGCGCGGCCTACAGTCCAAGGTCCAGCGACCCGTCCTTGACCGCCGCCTCCATCACGACGTTGAACTGTGGCGAAACACAGTCGGGTTCCGCGCCGAAAACCTTTCCGTCCAGACACCTGCGGTCACCCAGCGCCAGCGGCAGGTAGCCACTGCCGCCTTTGGCCAGGTAATCTACGGTCGCAATCGTGTAGCGCTTGGCCAGATCAATCGGCTGATCGCCCACCGTCGCCCCGACCAGACGCTGGCCGCGCTGGCTGATCGCAATCGGCTTGCCGTCCTTGACGGTGTACTGCTGCGCCGGCTTGGTCCGGTCGCATTGGTAGGCGAGACCCCACATCACCAGACCCTGGCCATGACCGTCGCTACCCGGCGCGCACCCGTGCTCCAGCGTGTCGTGCAGCCCCTGACCATCGAGCGTCACCACCACCAGCCGGTTGCGAAAGGGGTGGATCGCCGCGATGTCCAGGTTGGTCACCGGACCCGGCGGATACAGCGTGTGGCTGCGAAAACCGCCGGTGTTGAGCAGACCGCCCACTACTGGCGCGGACTTGGCCAGCTGCGGCAGCGCCTGCTGGGCCGCCAGCGCCGCTGCCCGCGCCGCCCGCACGCCATACTCGCCGCGCGGCCGGGTCAGGTCCCACGCCACGCTGCGCTGGCCGATCACCACTTCGGGCACCAATTGCGCGCGCAACTGATTGACCTGCTGCTCAATTGCCGGATCGACCGGCATCTGGGCGTTGATGGGCACCATGTTCCACGTCGTTTGCGTGTCCTCGAGTCTGGGCCCATCCGGCGACAGCGCTAGGTCCAGATGGCCTAGAAACGCAAATCGACATCCAGTCTGGGTGATCCACGTCGGACCCACCCGCCGCGCCTTGGGCAGCGGCGTGTGCGAGTGGCCGCCGACGATCGCGTCGATGCCGGTCACGTCGCGCGCCAGTTGCATATCCTCGTCCACGCCCAAGTGGGATAGCGCCACCACCAGCTGCGCGCCCTGTGCCCGCAGGTCAGCCACGGCTTGGCGCGCAGGACCGTTGAGCGGATCGGCCGCCATCTGGACCTCGCCCATCTGGCTGATGGTTCGGGTGGTCGGCGTGAGCAGCCCGAACAGGCCCAGCTTGATGCCGCCGCAATCGACCAGCGCCGTCTTGCCGTACAGCCCTTGGGGCTTGGCGGGGTCCGCCGGATCGAGCGGCGTGCCTGAGGAATCCAGATTCGCCGTCAGGATTCGGTAGGTCGAGAGACCTTGCAGTGCGAAGCGCACCGCTTTGGGCCCGGCGTCGAACTCGTGGTTGCCGAGCGTGCCAAAGTCGTAGCCCGCGGCCTCGTAGACCTGCCAGGCTTGGCGCATGGCCAGCGGGCGATCGCCGTCGGCGCGCTCCATAAACCGCCCTTGCAGCACGTCGCCGCCCTCGACCAGCAGCACGCCGCCCGGGCGCTGCGCTAGCTGGGCTTGCTTGACGGCGGCGACCCGGGCGATCGAGCCGGCGTAGACCGGCGCATCGCGTGGTCCTGAGCGTGGGCCGTCGAAGTGGGCTTCGCTGTCGTTGGTGGTCAGCAGCAGGCAGCGTTTGGTGAGCGGGGGGCTGCTTGTGCTTGCTGCTTGCTGTTGCACTACGGAGGGGGAGGTGGCGCTGCCGCAGGCCAGGATCAGGCACAGGGCGGCGAGAAAGAGTTTGGGCATCGCTGTTCCGGTGCGCGCCTGGACGGTGCGCGGTGGCGAGTAGACTGCGGTTTGGGCCAGATCGCCACAATTCTTGGTGCCCGGCGGTCACCGCACAAGATCGGCTCGCTGCTGGCGCCCGATCGACGACCCAGGTAGGCCTTGGCCCGACAACAACGCCAGTTCGACTGCGCCACTTCAAAGTTTGTGGGCAAGCGCGCCCCGCTCATCGCCTGTGAGCATAGACGAACCGCTCGACGCCATTGGCTGAGCTTCAAAGGCCGTGGGACTACCAACCCCAACCTACCGAGGTCCTACGTCGGCAACGGCGATGTGGCACCACCAAACTCGACAGCGTCCAGTCCAGCCGCTCGCGCAACCCCAGCCAACTTGCCGTCAGCCGTGACAAATAGGGTGGACTGCGCGCGCAGACACGCGGCCACCTGCAACGCGTCAAGCGTTCTCAGGCCACGGTCGCCGTGGGTGTTGATCAACTGTGCCGCAACCTGAAACGTACGCATTCACCACCCCCGTTGCGTCCTACAACTGCCTGCAGCGTAACCGAAAGTCGTGGTCTGACACGCAGCCTGGGACGCCGCTGGACAGGTCGCCAACATCTGTCGATGTCCATCTGGCTCTCGCGCGGCAACATGGCCGTGCGCATAGTGTAAGCCAGAAGAACAGCATGGGCCAGTCGCCAGCTACTTGTTCTCCTTGACGTCAAACATACCGACTACGGTTACCGCGTGACCTTGGCCACCGGCAGAATTTGCGTAGTCGTGCTTCCCAGTGACGACACCGCACAGTCTCGCCTTGGATTGGGCGACTAGTTTTCCAGAGGAACCGACGTTGAGGTAGTAGTACAAGTTCAGTTTCGAATCGCTGAGCAAACCCACGTTGACCTTTCCAGCTGGAGTTTTTTGCACGTCAATCTGAACGATCGTGCCACTCACACACAGGCGCTGGCCTCGAGCAGCGTCAGAGTCCTGAAGTGTGAGCGCGAATGTCGTCTCGTTCTTATCTACGCTGACGTCGCTCCACTGCATGTGTGCGATCGCCCAACGAACCAGCGGCTTTGCACCTTCGGACGGCCTGTTCAGCTCGTCCGCCATCGCCGGCCGGCTGGCCTCGATCGCCTCTTTCAGACTCTCAAGGCCCGCCCCGCCAGCAGCTACTTGCCCAAGCTCGGGGGGGGGGGGGCAACCGGCGCCTCGATCGCGCCACCGGTCGGCATCCCACCTGGCGCACCACCGGTCGGGCCCATACCGCCCGGGCTCGGCATCGCCAGATTCTTGGCGGCCGCCGCCAGATCCACCGGCACTTCAAACGCACAAGCGTACGACTTGGTGTAGTTGGCGCAGGTCAGCGTCAACGCCTTGTCGCCCGGCAGCGTCATGCCCGGGGGCACCAACGCCTTGAACGCCGCCATGGCTGCGCCCGGGTTGATGTACATCACGCACGAGCCAGCCTTGTCGCCCACGGCCGCCTTGTAGGCCGGCGCATCGGCCAAGCCGGCGACTTTGCCCGACGTCGCGGCTTTGGCTTTCTCCAGCGCTCCGGGACCAGCGGCAAACGCCACGTTGGTCTTGCTGGCACAGACGGCGACCGCGGTCTTGTCGCCGATGACGGCCTTGACCTGCTCGGCTTCGTGGCCAGCCATCTTGGTGTAATCCAAGCTGATGTCGAGCACGTCACAGGCGATGTCGCCGTCCTTGGTCGAGCTGACGGTTATCTTGACACCCTTGGGCTCCATCATCGGCCCAAACTTGGTCAGGATCGGCTCGAGCTTGCCTTCCTTGAGGCTGGTCTGGACTAGCGCCATGATCTCGGCTTCTTGCGGCGACTCGGCCTTGTCTTTCGCCGCGCTCTCGGCCTTGGCCATCGCGATCGCGGCCACGCCGAATTGGCCGACCACCCGCTTGCCGACGCGCATCATCGCTTCGCCGTCGCTGGTGCCGCCCACGATCAGCAGACCCAGCGCCGCCGGACCATCGGCATAGGCGCCCATCGCGCTGTTGCCGGTGTTGAGCTTGACCAGGTCCTTGATGTCCTTGCTCAGCGCTTCCCACGCCGCCGGATCCATCTTGAAGATCTCTTTGAGAATCAGCATCGCTTCGTCCATCTGATCGGCGGCCGCGGCCGGGTCGCTGCTGGCAGCCACGGTGAAGTAGCTGTTGGCGGGCAACAAGTTGGCCATGGCGGCGGTGGTGCGGCCCTTGCCGGCGGCGAGCTGCTTGCCGAGCTTGCTGCCCTCTTTGGCTTGGACCCGGAATTCGACCTTGGCGGCGTTGAGGTCGGCATTGACCAACAGCTCAAACCGCGTCAGATCGGTCATGTAGGTCTTGAGCATCTTGGAGTACATGCCCAGCACCTGGGCATTCATCTTGGCCTTGCCCGGATCGCCGGCCATGGCACCCGCGTTGGCTTGGGCTTCCATCATGCCCATCAACGCCTCGATTTCTTTGCCGCGGGTCTTGCTCAGGTCTTCCATCGAGACACCGACGTAGATGGTCGACGGCGGATCGAGCTTGCTGATGCGCTCGGCAAAGCCCTTGACCTTGCTGTAGCGGTCCTTGTCGAGCATGGTGATGACGATGTGGGCGGGCAAGAAGTCGATGTACATCTTGTCGGTGCCGCCGGGGGGCGTGATCGCGGCCGCGTGACCTTCGGCTGCAGCATCCTTGAGCGCGGTCGGCATGGCCGCGAGTGCGGCATCCTTGGTGGTGATCGGCAGGACCAGGAAGATCCCGCCGGCCATCTGCTTCTTGTCGGGCGCGGCGCCGGGCGCTGCAGCCGGGTCGGGCTGATCGTGGAAGCCCAGGTGGATGGCGCGGGTCTTGTCGAGCCACTCCAGATCCTTGATGCCACCTTGTGCCAGCGCGGCGGTTGCGGCCGCCATGCCTTGCGCGCGCATCTGGCCGCCCGGCGGAATGGCGCCCAACTTGCCGCCGATGGCTTCGACGGCGTCAAAAGTGGCGTTGAGCGACTTGACCGACATCCAACCGACGATGCCGTCGCCCGCGGCGAGATCGACATCGGGCTGGGTCACCGCGGCTGCTGGGGCCGGTGCCGCGGCGGGATCGCCGAGCTTGACGGCTTCGTCTTTCTTGACAGCGCCTTCTGCTGTTGCGGCCGGCTTGGCAACTTCATTTTTCTTGCAGCCCATCGGCACCAGCACCGCGGCACACAGGGCGGCCGCGACGACTGCGGGCACCAAACGATTCTTGAACATGACAAGCCTCTTACAAAGGGTTTGCGGCCTCGGGCAACGTGCCGCAGGGGCCTGAAGGGGGCCAGAGTGTACGCCAGTTCGCGAGGGGCCGCAACGCAAAATTGCCATCATCTACCCTGCACAATTCACCGCAAAGGTCAGGCTCTGTGCCGAGCCAGACCCGCTCGCAGCAACGCCGTGACCGCCAGCAACGGCAGCCCTTCGATGGCGGTCGGGTCACTGCCTGTAGCCGACTGCAGGATCCACGGCGCGCTGGCTTCGATCCGATAGCTCCCGCAGCAATCCAGCGGCTGATCGCGCTGGACATAGCTGTGCGCCTGCGCTTCGGTCAGCGGCAACAGCGTCATCGCGATATCGACCGTTTGCTCCAGCAGCGGCCCACCGCCCGCCTGCAGCACCACCACCGTGCGCAGCAGGTGCGTTCGGCCAGCCAGTCGCAGCAATTGCGCAACCGCCCGATCTTCCGTCAACGGCTTGCCCAGCAATTCACTGTCGAGGATCACGCCTTGATCGGCGCCCAGGATCCATGCTTGGGCAAACTGCGGGCGCTGGCTCACCGCCCGCACTTTCTCGCGGGCGTGGTGACCAACCAACTGCTCAGCGCTGAGCCCTAACACTGGTAACTCATCGTAGTCAGGCGCTATTGCCTCAAAACTCAGCCCGAGCCGCTGCAATTGTGCGATGCGGTATTTCGAAGTCGAGGCCAGCAGCAGCGGCGCCGGCAGTTGCGGGGGCAGCATCGGCTAGACCGGCCGATCGCCCTTGTTCTCGCGGCCCTCGATCGAGGCCAGCACTTTTTCGATCGCTGCCGCCGCCTGTGCAATGTTCTCTTCGTCGCCGCCCAGCCACACCCGGCCAAACGCGCCAAAGGTAATCAGCTCGAGCACTTTGATGTTCGCCGCTTTTTCGGCCTCGTTGGTCGCGAGCAGCGCGTAGCCGGCCGGGTGAACTTCCAGAGTCAGCATGGTCTGGCCCTGCAAGATCATGTCACCGTGACGCATCCGGTTGATGAGCTGGGTGTGGTAGCCCTCGATGCCGGTGATCGCCTGCGACGTCAGAATGCGCGGCTTGAGGCGATCTGTGACCTTTAAGCCATAGTGATCGAGCACGGCGTCACCCGCAGCGCGGACTTGGCCCTGATCGTCGCTGTGGACTTCGAGCATCCCAAACGCCCGCTCGACGATCAGCATGCCGGGGATGGCCGACGTCTGCTTGAGCACCGCATCGGTCACGTTGTTGATCGACATGCCCGGCGCCACTTCGACCAGCAGCGCGGCTTGGCCTTCCAGCGGCAGGAAGCCCTTGGCGATGGTGGCGATAAACGACGCAGTTTGGGCTTGCAGGACATCGATCAGCGTAAAAGTCCGCAGGTCAATTTTTTCTTTGGCTTCGGCCATACGGCACATCCATCGGGCGCCAAAAGCAAGGGTCGGCGCGGGCGGGCAGTGTGGCGCAGGTAGCCGCTTGGGTCAAACGCCGACAACCGGGGGCGGGAGTCCGAAAAGGGGGGCGCGATTCTGATTTCCGCGTTCCAATCGCCGCGTGCCTGACTGAGACCTCACCCCGCAGCGGGCCGCGCGGGCGCGGCCACGCTGCGGCACTCTCCCTGAAGGGAGAGGGCAACGAGCCAGCCGCGCCAGCGGCCGCGAGCGGGTGAGGTCACCCAAGACCCAGCTCGATCCGTTCAGCCATGCCACAACGAGCGACCCCCGATTGGGAACCGCGCCCGCATGACGCACG
>CANMNA010000112.1 GCA_947499075.1 Myxococcales bacterium | reverse complement strand
TGCTCCGACTGCGCTGTTCGTGGGCCTGCGGCACATGGGATGAAAAGTTTGCGCAGGCGGCTAGGGTGCCGATTCCGGTCGCTTCGAAAATTGAGGTGAAATTAGCAGCTTAGGATTTTATCGGCGCACTCATTTGGAGTTGCGCCCCGGTGCGGCGGATACCGCAGCCCCGATCAAGTCGACAGCACCCCATGACGGAAAAAGCCGATGTGGCGGCGCTGCCACGCCGCCTCGGCGAGCTGCAGCGAGGTGCGCTGGGGCAACGGCGCGCACAGCGACGCAGTAGCCGCGGCCAAGATCAGCTCGCGGTGGGGGTGACCAGCGGCCGCCATGAATTCGTCAATGGCGGCAAGGCCCATAGCCATGCCGCGCGCTGCAGCCAGCGTGTCGGCACGGCGATCGGCCAGCATCGCTTCGCGCAGCTGGGCGCACAACGGCTGCTCGGGCAACGCTAGTAAGAAGTAGGCCCGCAGCACGGCCACGGCCTGAATGCCACGGCCTGCGTGCAAGTGTCCGACAATTTTGGCAATCTCTGGGCCATGATCCCACGTCTGGTGCAGGGCGG
Source organism: Myxococcales bacterium (assembly GCA_947499075.1). Classification (GTDB taxonomy): domain Bacteria; phylum Myxococcota_A; class UBA9042; order UBA9042; family UBA9042; genus SXRM01. The sequence continues at coordinate 6,459 of CANMNA010000112.1, read as the reverse complement.
CGGGCTCGGGCAGCGCCGGGCGTTGGGCCTCGGGCAAGTCGAGCGGCGCCAGTCCGGCGACTTGACCCGTAGCAAACAGCAGCAAATCCAACCAGGAAGCGGTGTCGATGCGCCCGCGCAACTGACGCACGCTCGCACACAGCAAGAATACTGCTTCCAGGTCAGCGCGACCGTGAATCACGGCCGGGTCAGCATCGCCCTGCGGGTCGCAGCGCCACAGCCGCTCAGCGGCAGCCAAGATCAGCGACTGGGCGATCAGTTCATGGGGAATGCCGACATCGAGTCCGCGGCAGACCGCGCGTTGGGCCCCGTCGATGCCGCCTTGCAGCAGGTGAACCCGAAACTTGGGCTCGACAAACGCCCGCGCTTTGGTCTCGTCGCGGCAGTCTGCCCACTGTGCAAGCCGATCCACCCACACTGCGCGGCGCTTGGCATGGGCCATATCGTCCAGAGCCGTCGCTGCAACAGCGTCATGGCCACCGGGCGCAGCTTGGCCTGTGACGTGGGCCAACAGGGTCGCCTTGTGCGCAGTGATCAGCGCCGTACCGCGCGGACCTGGGCGCGCGCACGCCGCTGCCAGCGACACTGGGCCGGCAAACAAACCGATCGGACCGGCCGCCGCCTCAGACACCAGGCTTGCCGCCACAGCCCAGGGCACTGCGCGCCGCTGCGGCTCGCCTTGATGGGCGCCTTGCGCCACGTCGGCGACCAGCCACCCGACCGCGCTTCCGGCAAGGCTGTGGTCGGCCAGCTTGGCGGCCAGCCAGCGCGCCAACTGCGGATCGTCCCACCCAGAGGCGACCGCGTGGACAACGGCCGCCGAGAGGACTCCTGGCTGGCGCGGTGTCCAGGCTTGGTCCAAAAGAGACGCAGTGTCTGCTGCTTGGGCAGCATCGGGCGCCCAGCCGGGCACGGGTTGGCCCAACGCATCGGACACGGGGCTGGGCTCCGTTGGCAACGGCAACAGCGATGTGGCAGTCGAAGCCATGATTACACCTGTGTTTTCGAGGCGTCTTCTGCGTCACCCAACCGCCGGTACAGCGTGCGTACGCCGATACCCAGCAGGAGTGCAGCACGCCGCTTGTCGCCGTCGGTCAGCTTGAGCGTCTCGGCGATCGCCAGCCTCTCAATCTCTTCGAGCGGCGTGCCGACCGCAAACCGGATCTCGCGGCTGCTCGCTTCGGCCTTGGCCACCCGGTCGGGCAAGTCGGTCGCCGTAATGATGTCACCGCGGGTAAGCACCACCGCGCGCTCCACCACGTTTTCCAGCTCGCGCACATTGCCCGGCCACGGATAATTGTGCAGTGCCTGCATGGCGTCGGCGGCAATGCTCAGGTTCGGTTTGCTATTTTGGGCACAAAATCGCCGCAAGAAGTGCTGCACCAACCCGGACACATCTTCGCCGCGGGCCCGCAGCGGGGGCAATTCGATGCCGATGACGTTGAGGCGATAGAACAAGTCGGCGCGGAAACGCCCAGCCTGCACCTCTGCTTCCAGATCGCGGTTGGTCGCCGCCACCACCCGCACATCGACGCGCTGTGGGTGGGCACCGCCGACGCGCTGCACTTCGCCTTCCTGCAGCACGCGCAGCAGCTTGGCCTGCAAACCCAGCGGCATCTCGCCGATCTCATCGAGCAGCAGGGTGCCTTCGTGGGCCTGCTGAAACTTGCCCGAGGTGGTCGTCACAGCTCCCGTGAACGCCCCGCGCTCATGGCCAAACAGCTCCGACTCGATCAAAGTGTCTGGGATAGCGGCACAATTGACGGCGATAAACGGCCCATGTCGGCCGCTGATCCGGTGCAGCGCGCGGGCAAAAACTTCCTTGCCGGTGCCCGACTCGCCGGCCAGCAGCACCGTGGTCCGGGCCGTCGCCACTTGTTCGAGCAGGTCGATGGCCAGACGCATCGGCGCGCTGTTGCCGATGATCTCGCGACCGCGGCCGGCACGCGCCAGCTCGCCACGCAACTCTTCATTTTCTTGACGCAAGGACGAGCGTTCTAGCGCCCGCGACACGGCGCGCACCACTTCGGCGCGCCGCAGCGGCTTGGTCAAAAAGTCATAGGCGCCCTCTTTCATGGCCGCGACCGCCGTCTCGACCGTGCCATAGGCGGTCATGACCACGACCGCCGTCGCCGGGCTGGTGTGCTGCACGGCTTGCAGCAAGGCAAACCCGTCGATCTGCGGCATCATCAGGTCGGTGACCAGTACGGCCACCCGGGCCCGCCGCAACAAAGCCAGTGCCTTGTGCCCGTCGGCGGCCACTTCGCAAGTCAGCCCCTCACGTTGCAAGATTTTTTGCAGGCTCGCGGCATTGGCGGCGTCGTCATCGACCACCACGACCAAGGTGCGGCCGACCGGCGCAGCCTCGCCAGCCGGTGCCGACTGGGAGGTCGCACCGAAGGGCTGCGCCGAAGAGGCTGGGCTGGCCGCCATCGATTACCTCGGCGTGCGCAGGTCGATCACAAAGCGCTTGTTGGCAGTGACCGGCGCGGGCGCGGGTGTCGGAGTCGGCTCGGCACTGACCGTGGCGGCAGTCTCGGCCATCAGCTTGGCGATCTCTTCTTGCATCAAGGCCTTGGCATCGACCGCAGGCTCGGCTGCGGCTACTTCTGGCTCGGCTACTTCTGGCTCGGCCAATTCTGGCTCGGCCAATTCTGGCTCAGCCGTGACCGGGGCCGCTTGCTCTGCCGGATGCACTGCGACCTCGGCTGGCGTCGCCGCAACGGCAGCGCTAGCGGGCACGGCGCTTGCGGCCTGGTGCTCGCCATCGCCATCGGCGGCGTCAACGCCTTCTTCGCCGACACCCATGTCCTCGGCGTTGTTGCCTTCGTCGCCGGCCGAACCTGCCGGGCCATTGGCGCGATCGCCTGGCCCACGGCGGCGGCGGCGGCGGCGGCGGCGCTCTGCCACTTCAGTCGCTGCGGCTTCCGCGGCCAGGCTGTCGGCAGATCCGGGGGCCGCAGGGGCACTGGGGCGGGCTGCTTGAGAACGGACCGGTTCGAGCCGCGGGGCTTCCGGCCGCGCTTGGTCCACGGTTTCGGCCGCTTCGGGCCGTGGCGCTTCGCTGCGACCGCCTTCCTGGGGCGGGCCATCGGCGCGGGCCGAGTCGCTCCGTGGTGCATCGCTGCGTGGGGCATCGCTGCGTGGTGCATCGCTACGTGGTGCATCGCCGCGGGCTGCATCGCCGCGGGGGGCATCGCTGCGCGCACCTTCGGGGCGGCGCTGGCGGTCGCCACCGCGGTCGGGTCGCCCTTCGCGGTTCCCGCGGCCGCGGTCGTCGCGGCGATCGGGGCGGTCGGGCCGACCGGCACCTTCGGCGCGATCAGGACGATCGGGCCTGTCGCTGCGACCGCGACCGTCGACGAGCGTCGGACCGGCAAGCGCCGCGCCCTGCGGCGCTGACCCAGCCGGCGCACCGAGCGCTGGCGCCGCTGGCTTGATGACCGGCTTGCTCGGCTCGACCAACCCAAATAACGTCTTGAACCAGTGGCCCAGGCCGCGCGGGGGCGGCACGTCGTCGTCGTCAGAAGTCTCGACGATCGGCGCCTGCTCCGGCGCAACGCCGGCCGTATCCTTTCTGCGCTGTGTCTTGGCAGGAGCGGCCGCGCCCGGCTCTGGAGCCGACAACTCTTTGACTTCTTTGTAGATCTCTGCGTAGTCCACCCGCGCGCCGCGCCGTGCCGCCGCCGCTTCGATCTGCAGGCGCGTCTCCTCGCGCTTGATCAAGGCGTTGCGCACCAAATCCATTTCCTGGTTGATCCGCAGCATCTTGGCGGTCTCGGTCCGCTCGGCACCCGACTCGACCGGCACATCTTCCAAGTGCTCAATGGTCACCTGCGTCGACGGCAGCCCTTCGACCGCGATGATCTCGATGGTCAGGTGGTACTGCTTCTCCAAGCCAGCAAGCTCGGCGCGCCGGGCGTTGAGCAAATAGCGGGCAGCCGGCGCCGGAACCGTCGCGATCACATAGCGAATTCGCCGTTGGGCCACTGTCTCGTAGATGCGCCGCAGCACACTCATCGCCACCGACTCAAACGAGCGGATGCGGCCGGTACCGGAGCAGTGCGGGCAACTGTCAAAGGTGCCTTTGTTGACACTGCTCTTGATCCGCTGGCGCGACATTTCGAGCAAACCAAACTCGCTGATGTGCCCCAGCTTGGTCCGGGCCTTGTCGTTCTTGAACGCATCTTTGAGTACGGTCTCGACTTCGCGCACGTACTTCTTCTCGCGCATGTCGATGAAGTCAATGACAACAAGGCCGCCCATGTCGCGCAGGATCAGCTGGTGGGCAATCTCCTGGGCGGCTTCGATGTTGGTGGCCCGGGCGGTCTCCTCAATGTCTTTCTCTTTGACCCGGCCCGAGTTGACGTCGATCGAGACCAGGGCCTCAGTCTGGTCGATCACGATCGAGCCACCCGACGGCAGGTAGACCTGACGGGCAAACACATCTTCGACACGGCCTTCGATGCCATAGCGGGCAAACATGGGCACGTCGCCGGCATAGCGGTGGACGTGGGCCAGGCTGCGCGGCATCAGCACGCCCAGAAACTCTTTGACTTCGTGGGCAGTCTCGTCGTGATCGATGACGATCTCTTCGATGTCCTTGGTGAAGTAGTCGCGCACGAACCGCACCGCCAGCGTCCGCTCGGCGTACAGCAGCGTGGGACCCTTGGCTTCGTCATAGCGCTTGGTGATGTGCTCCCACTGGCGCGTGAGGTACAGCAGGTCCTTCTCCAGCTCGCTTTCGGTCGCCGTCTCGCCAGCCGTGCGCACGATCAGGCCAAATCCGTCGGGGATTTTCATGGTCTCAGTCAGCTTCTTGATCCGATCGCGGGCCTCGTCGCTCAGCTTGCGCGACACCCCGGCCTTGTCTTGATCGCTCTCCGGAATCAGCACAAGGTAGCGACCTGGCAGCGAGATAAAGGTCGACAGGGTCGCGCCCTTCTGGCCGATCTCGTCGCGCACGACCTGGACCAGAAACTCTTGCTTGGCGCGCAACAGCTCCTGAATCGGCGCGCGCTTGTCGCCATTGTTGCCGCGCAGCTTGGGGTGGATTTCGCCCACCGGCAGAAAGCCCTGCTTGTCGTTGCCAAAGTCGACAAAGGCCGACTGCAGCGAGGGCTCGACCCGGGCGACGGTCGCGCGGTAGATGTTGCCTTTGCAGGTGTTGCGGTTGTTGGGTTCGATTTCGATGGCGACCAGTTGGCCGTCTTCGATGACCGCCGCGCGCGATTCATCGCGATCGACGCTGAGCAGCATACGCTTGGACATGAGATCTCCTAGCCCTGGTGCGTCACGCGCCAGGGCGATAAGGTCCCATCAATGCGGAGAAGTGATTCTGGCCGAACTAGCCGTGCTGGCGCCGGTCGCGTGCACCGTAGCGGGCGCCCTGGCCGGGTGGCCGAGACGCTGCCGCACGCCTGGCTGTCGACCAGGACGGTGCCGCTGACACTGCATCAGCAATTGCATGTGGGCGCGCCCATGGGGCCACTGGCGGCGCAGGGAACAACCCTACGGCACGCACAGCGCCACACGCTTGCGCCACAGCGCCACACCTTTGCGCCACGGTGGCGCGTCGTCCGACCCGGCCGGCACGGTCCTGCGCCACACCCGCACCGCGGTGCGCCAAAGTGGCGCAACCAAGGGACAGGTGAGGGCAATCTTCTGTCAGCGCGGCACGGCAACTCGCCAGTGCGGGGGCGTCAGACAAGTTCGTGCTTGCTCGGTTCGGGGAACTGAAGGTGGGTGCCAGCATTTGGCTAGTAGGCCTGTGCGCGTGCCGATCGCCAGTTGCTGCCCGCCGCAGGTTGCGCGGGTTGTGGCTGCTGCCGGTGGGGCAGTGGCCATCACAGACAGTCGCCTGTCTGGGCAGTTGGGGCGCGGTGGGCGACGCGCAAAACTTCCGCATCAAAGGGGTGGCAATGCGGTTCACGCTGGACTGTGCTGCGACGGCGGCTTTTTTGCCGGGTCGCACAACTTTGGAGCACGGCTGGGTTGCAACGCCGTGTGACACGGCTGACTTGCGCAGCAAGTTTCCAAAGTTGAGTGACACAGTTGGGATACACAACCGAGTCTGTCGGCTGAGTCACCCAAGCGAGGACAGCACGCCCGTGCGCGTTCACCAGTCGCCGGTCCGTCCGGCGGGGTCTGCGCGCACAAAGGTGTTGTGACGGGCACCGCGGCGGCCACAGTTGGCGCAGCATCGAGTGCCCGAGGGCTACCGCCTTGGAATCCGACCGAAGCCAGAGTCGCAGATTGCGGCACCCCGACGGTACGACAAACCGGGTCGCATGTCAATGATCTTCTGGTCGGGGGCGCAGATCGAATCGAGTGCACGCCCTTGGCCGCCTTGAGATGCGGCTTGGCGCGGGGCATTCACAAGAAAAAGGGCAGCAATATTAGCAATTCATCGGTTGACGCGGGTGTGCGCTGTGAAACCCTATGCGGTGGAGACCGCCA
>CANMNA010000111.1 GCA_947499075.1 Myxococcales bacterium | reverse complement strand
GACGGCAACGCCTGCACCAACGACGACTGCACCGGCGGATGCAAGTACACCAACAACAGCAACGGATGCGCAGACGACAACAACCCGTGCACCCAAGATGTCTGCGCAAGTGGCGCCTGCACCCATCCTGCGGCCAACAACAATTTGCCCTGCGGCGGCGCGACCGGCAATCCGTGTGTTGAGGGCTTGTGCTCAGCCGGCAAGTGCAATGGCGTGAGCCAAGACGGCAAAGTCTGCAACGACCAGGACGCCTGCACCAGCAACGACAAGTGCACGGGCGGCGTGTGCAAAGGCCAAGGTTTCAAGAATTGCAGCGACGGCAACCCGTGCACCAACGACTCCTGCGACCAGTTTGGGACCTGCGTGCACGCACCGGCCGACAACGCCAGTTGCGTAGCCGGCTCCAGCGCCTGCCCGGAGGGCAAGTGCGTCGCGGGCACCTGTCAAAGCAAGTCGGGCGTGACGTGTCAGGCCGAGTACGACGTCGACTTGTGCAGCAGTGTCAAAGTGCCGGGAACCTGCAGCGCCAACGGCAAGTGCGTCGCCAGCAAGGGCCAGAGCGGCTTTAGCTGCCCAGGATGCAGCGGGATTTGCTTGCAGTGCACCATTTTTGGCGGCATTCAGCTGAAGTACTGCCTGGCGTTTTAGCGACTAGACAACGCCAACGGTAAATTCGGCATCGGTTTCGCGATACACCAGCGCAACCTGCAGGCGCTCGCCGACGTGGCGACCCGGCTTGGTCCGCAAGAACACCAGCTCGCCACGCGCCACACGCTCGGCAAGTTGCTGCAGGCGCCGCGTGGACGCAGGCCGAACAGCGGTGATCTGAGACGGCCGCAGCGGGCGGTCTGGCAGCGTCACTGGATCAGGCTCGGGCGTCGCGGCCGCGTAGCGCTGAGTCGTCGGCACTTGAGGTTGCGGATGGTGCGGTGTGTCGTGCGACCGCGACGCCCACGCCGCCACCGCGCCAGCATTGGGCGCCGTCGCGCTACGAAGAGGTCTGCGCACAACAGGTGGCTGCGCGCACACAGCTCGCCGAGCAAACGGCCAGAGCGCTACAGGGCAAGGCGGCTAGGGCCGTCGTCTTTCCCGCCTATACGTTTGCCGCGACGACCCGAACTCGACTACTGTGTCGAACACAAGGAGACTAAACTAAAGAGGTAAGGGCACCGCCAAAATCAAGTCGATTTTGTTGGTGGTCCATTTGCTGGCTGAGTGGGTCGCAAGCTCGCGACTTTGCAAGTCGACTCGCCGCTCCTTCTTTGCGGCAAGTGATCGCGTAATTCGTGCTGGGGCCCTGAGGAACTGTCCAAGTATGGCTTGGACAGTTCGTGCTTGCTTGGTGGGTCGCAAGCTCGCGGCTTGACAGCCGACTCGCCGCTCCTTGCAGCACCAAAGTGATCGAGTTGTTCCTTGACCGTTCCTAAAGTGATTCGCCCGGCAACAGCTTCGCTCCTCGTTCGCGTCGGCACGGCAAATTCAGATTGACCCAGTGGCCCAGCGTGCGGCACAGTTGCTGCCGGTCACTGAGGTCATTGCCATGATTTGGACGAACCTGCTCACACTCCTCGCCGCTGGCTGTTTGTCCTGTACCGCAACAAAGCCAGTCATGGTCGCGGCATCCGATGCTGGCAGCGCCAAAGATTTGACCATGGTTGACGCGCCACAGGACAGCGCGTCAGCGACCGATGCTGCGGCGGACGCGCCAATCGACTCGGCGGACACCGTGGTCATGGTTACGTTTGGTGAACTCGTCTGCACCAACATGGCGAAGGCGGCGTGTGACCAGGTGCCAACCGCATGTTGTGGCGGGACAACGCCGGCGGGTTGCGTCGACAAACTGCGCACGCTCTGTCTCAAACTGGGCTATGGAGCACTCGACACCGAAATCGTCGATGCTGGTGCCGGACCGACGCCGCCGGCCGGGCTTGCGATCACCGATACCTTGACCTTCGCTGCCAACGCGGCGGCGGCAAGCGCCATGAAGACCTGTGACCAACAGGCACTCATTCGAGCATTTAAAGAACACTTTCAAGCCCTTATCGATTCTGCTGAGATCGGGTCACCCTGCCACTTCGCCATCGACCTGGCGTGTGCCAAGGGCAAGGGCCGCTGCGATCCGAAAACCAGCGACGTCTACGTCTGCGCGAGTGCCGTCGGCGAGGGCGACAGCTGCAAGCTCACCCAACCGTGCCAACTCGGTCTAACCTGTGCCAACACGGCGCTGACGCGCGCCACCGTATGTGCCAAACCTGGGACAACGTGCCAACTTTCCGACACTTGCTGGGATGGCTTCGTGTGCGCAGGCGGCAACTGCGTGGCCGAAAATGTGACCGTCCCCGTGTCATGCACCATGGACAGCGCTTGTCCGGGGACGATGAACTGCACCAACGGCAAGTGCGTGCCGAAGCTCTGTGCCGGGCACAAGCAGCCCTGAGCAGAAGCCCTGAACGGGCGCACCATTTGTTCAATTGCCTGTAATTCAATGAAAATACCAGCGCGCGCTGCTTGCCCCACGCCGAGGTCTGCCTTGCCTGTGTCCTACACCCCAACGCACTGGCCAATCGCGGCGCTCCTACTAGCGCTTTTCGCTTGTGGCGCAGAAAAGTCTGGCACAGCACACGCTGACGCGGTGGTTGGCACCGACAGTGCCGCAGCAGATGTTGGTCGCGCCAGCGACTCCTGCACGGACGACAAGCAGTGCGCTGACGCCACCGCGTGTACCTTTGACTTGTGTAACCTTGAAGGCAAGTGCGAGCACAAGGCCACCACTTCAGCCTGCGACGATGGCAATGCCTGCACCGAAGGCGACAAGTGTGCCGCCGGCGCCTGCAGCCCTGGTGTTGTCCGCAACTGCCAAGACGCTTTGGCGTGCACCGTCGATGCCTGCGATCCGACAAGCGGATGCAGCCACAGCCCAAGCACCGCGCCTTGTGACGACGGCGACCCATGCACCGTAGGCGACGTCTGCGCCGGAGCCACCTGCACGGCGGGCAGCAAGGGCGCGTGCGACGACGGTGACGACTGCACTGCCGACAGCTGCAAAGCGCCCAAAGCGTTATGTGCCCACACCGCTGTGCAGTCCCAAGTGTGCGCGGCCAAGGCATGGCCGCAGTTGGCGATCCGCTTGGCCGACTCCGCTGGCGACTGGGTCATGGTCACCAGTGGCACGATGTCGTTCAACGGTACCGTTTTGGGGCTGCCCGATGCCGTGACGTGGTCGACCTCGTACGCCAAGACCGGGACCGCGACGCTGGACTTGCCTCGGTTTTCGGCCGTCGTGCCGCTGACCAATGGCGACAACCTCCTGACTTTTTTGGCCCATGCCGGCACCGAGACGGCGCAGCACACGATTACTGTGGTGTACGCGCCGGTGCCGGTGTTTGACGGCGCGCTGCGGGCAATTCCGCTTGGCAAGGTCGTCCATGCGACCAGCAAGTTCCGGTTCGAAGTAGCGGTGGCGACCATCGCCGGGGGTCAAGTCGGCAAGCTGCAGGTGCACGCGGTCAACGCCGCGGGTGCTGCGCCGCAAGCACTGGGTGAGCTGGCAGACCAAGGTGGTGACTGCGATTTTCAGGCGGGCGACGGCCGCTTTGCTGCCTGCCTGTCCAGCGCGAACTTGCCGGTTGGGGCCCACTATTTTCGTGCTGCCGCGACGCTGAAGGGACCGGGCATGCCCGAAGCGCCGATCTGGTCGCTGCCTGTTCGGGTCGACGTCTTGCCGATTTGGCCAAGCGATTTGTGCAACGATCAAGAGCAGTTGGTCGAAGTAGCGACCGCAAAGTGGGCGACTCAGGCCACCAAAGTCGGTCCAGTCGTCGCGACGAACGCGGTCTTGGCTGAACTCAAGGCCAATCCCATGGTTGCGGAGTGCGGTCCGGCCGATGGCGGAGTGTGGCTACGCTTTGCCAATGGTGTGTTGGGCATCGCAGCGCCATTGGAGCCAGGGCTGCGCGGCCCGACCTCGCCCGATGGCTACGCCCAGCTGTTGCGGTCCGAGCCGGCGTGGAGTGGCAACGAGGGCGATGTCGTCGAGGCAGTGCTGCAGCAGTCGTTCGGTTGTCCACCGTGGGCGGGTGCGCCGACCAACAATCTGGTGCCCGTCGAGAGTGCGCGCCAGCTGGGTCGGTTCGGTCTGGGGGTGTGGATTGGCCATGGCGGTGTGGCGTTCGCTGGCCTTTCCTCGGTCGCCGTGTCCGGCTATGGTTGGCATCACCGCGGGCCACAGGAGTACGTGACCGTGCAGGGCCCCATGGATTGCCAGGACTTGGGTGCCCCAGCCGGCTCCTTGCTCGCATTTGAGGGCTATCCCGGCGACGAGAGTCAGTTGGTCGGCCCCCAAGGCGCGCCGCCGCCGCTGGTCGCCAGCCTGTGGTTGGCGGATGACCTGCTGGCCGGCCGCGTGGCCTTGGCGAGTGGGGGGCGCTTCGCCTTGCTGCCCGCATTTTGGCAGCGCCATGCCCGCGATCTGCCGCGGTCTGTAGTGTATCTGGGCACGTGCAGCGGCGCCCACAACGGCTCTATCGCCTTGGAATTGCTAGCGGCCGGTGCGAGTGCCGTCGTCAGCTACTCCGGTGTGGTGGGTGACGCTTGGGCAACGCTGCGGGGAACCTCGTTGCTCAGCGGAATCGTGGCAGGCAAGGCCGCTGGCTCCTTGGTCACGCCCGAAGTCGACCCGCTGCATCCCAAGACCCGCATGCGTTTGATCGGCGACACGACTGCGACCAGTGGCCATGCGCCGTGGTCGGACGGCGGCTTCGAGAGCGATCACCTCCAGGGCTGGCTGCACCCGCGCTGGCTGCAGCCGATTCGCGCGCTCGGACCGATTGGGCCGCAAACCGGCGCTCGGATGATGATGCTCGCCACGGCCTACGGCCCCCACGCCGTGCAGCAGTCGCTGTGCGTACCGGGCGATGGCGACCAGATTTGCTTGGATTGGCGCTACTTGAGCGCTGAACCGAGCTTGGGCTGCGTCGACTTCGATCCGTTCATCGTGCAAGCCTCCGCGGTGCAAACCCAGCCCAAGACCTTGCTCAAGATCACGCCCACGGCCTTGTGCAAGCCGGAGGAGTGCACGACGTGTGGCAACGCGCTGTTCAGTGCGTTTACGCCAGCCCAGCTCAAGACAGGCTCAGGTACCGCACAGCTCGACGCCTTTGAGACCGGGTGGCAAACCAGCTGCTTTGACCTCAGTGCGATGGTCGGCAAGCGGACCAGAATCACCCTGAGTCTGGTCGGCAACGACAGCAACGAGTCGGTGGTCCTGATCGACAAGGTCGAAGTGAAGTAGCCACATTTTCTGGCGCGCGCTGCCACTTTTCGTCACTGTCGCGCGCAATTTGGCTCAGATGTGGTCGGCGTGCCCAGAAAAACGCAATCAAAGTCAAGGAGGAGCCATGGCGTGCGCACCCCAGCAGCGTTGGCACAGCCTTTGCACTACCTTCCGCTGGAGGTGCCCTATGATCCCCGCCCGCGGTTGCTCCAGCATCATCGCGACTTTGGCGTGCTGCGCCTGGATCGACTTCAACTTGCCGGAGGCGCCCGCCGGCGTTGGCAGCAGCACCTGTACGACGGATTTCAGCAAGACGGTCGTCGACGGTGACTTCAGCCCTGGCGAGTGGGACTGCACCGAGCCCATGCCGGGCAAATTGAGCTATTTCTAAGTGCGCCTGGAAGGCCAGCGGCTGCACGTGCTCAATGACTGGTTCTTGCGCGACGTTGGACCAAGTGCGCCAAAACAGTACAATCTGTTTCAGTTTTCTACGGGCGGTGGCAAGCAAAATTGGCAAGTCAAGGTGTTTGGCGATGGTCACTGTGAGGTTGTCCGCGATGGCAAGGGGTTTGGCGCGATTAAGGGCGCGAGCGGATTTCATGCCTCGCCCAATGTTTGGAAATTGCATACGATCTACGAATTTCTGCTTGGTAGCGACAGTGACGCCGTGATGCCAGGGCCGGTGGTGTTCAAGAACAAGGACCCCAACAACAACGGGTTTGCGGGCGGATGCGGCACCGGTGGCGGCGGCAGCGACGACGACTGGTTGGTCGAAGAGCCCATCGTGTTTTCGGCCGACTTGCAACCCGACGGCACCACCTAAATTCCCCACAGAAATCTCCCGCGGCCCCCGATTTGAGATGCAGATCAAGGAACAAGGAGCTGAAAGAGCGAGGCGTACTCAGGTACGCCGCAGCGAGAGAAGCGACGCAGTGACGAAGAGATGCGCTCAAAGTGGGGAATCGCGGACCACGCCAGTCAAGTTGCCACCGGGACCCGTGCTGGTGTCGTTTGAGCCCACGATTGGCTTTACCGGCCTGGCCATCAAGGTGCTGGCTGCCCATTTGGGCGACAAGCAAGGCAGCATCGTCGTAACTGGACCCAGCGCCAATGAAGTAAAAATCACCGATTGGTCGGACACAGCGCTGGTCCTGACCCCGCCGACGCTGCCGGGCAAGTACACGCTGCGGGCCAAGACGGCCAAGGGGCAGGTGAGCAACATGCTGGAAGCGACACTGCCCACGGGTAAGCTGCCGGACAAGATGCCGCCTTCCCCGCCGCCACCGCCTCCCCCGCCGCCGCCACCGCCTGCTGACAAGTGCACCGAGGGACAACCCTGTGACGACGGCAACCCGTGCACCAAAGGCGACACCTGTTTCGCCAACAGCGTCTGTGCCGGCAAGCCGACCAACACCTGCGACGATGGCAATGCCTGTACCAAGGACACCTGCGTGCCACAAGCCGGATGCGTGTGCGCGCCGCTCGCCGACGGCAAAGCCTGCGATGACGCCAACCTGTGCACCAGCGACCACGGATGCAAGAGCGGCCTGTGCAAAGGTACCGAGCCACCGAGCACGCCGCTAGGTCCCTGCCAGAAGCTCGGATGCGATCCGGCGACCGGCAAGGTTGGCCAGCTTGCGTTGACAGGCACGCCGTGCGACGACGGCAAACCCTGCACAACATCTGACATTTGCTTGGCCGGCAGCTGTCAAGGCGGCATCGCGGCCGCGATCCCCCGCTTTGAGCGCATCTCTGCGTCACTGCGTCGCTTCTCTCGCTGCGGCGTACCAGAGTACGCCTCGCTCTTTCAGCTCCTTGTTCCTTGTCGAGCGCAGCGAGCAACCCAGCACTGCGCATCTCAAATCGGAGGCCGCGGGAGATTTCTGTGGGGAATTTGG
>CANMNA010000110.1 GCA_947499075.1 Myxococcales bacterium | reverse complement strand
CTGCCGGGCCGAAAAGTGGCCGGAAACAGAGAGCTTGGACCTTGTGACCTGGAATCGAGATTGGCGGTGCACGACTACAGTGGCTGCGCAGACAAGGTCTCCGCTTTAGCGGCTATGTTCAACGGCCTGCCCACCACCGGCCCGTAAAGTGCTGGGTTGGGTGGGGGCGAGGCAGCGTGTGCTGCGGCTTGGCTGGCTTGGTTCGGGCCGCGGGCGCTGCTGGCAGAGGAGCGATTCGCCGCTGCCCTGACCGAATTGCGCTGGGCCAAGGCCTTGGCACTGGCCCGAGAAGCCGTTGAAGGAACAGGGGAGCGCAGCCACCGTGCCTATCGCCAGTTCAACGACCATCCGGAGCTCAGCACCCATCCGGCCGTTCTGCACCGGGCTCGCCACAACCTGGCCCGGGACCTGGACCCAGAGCTAGCGGCTGAGAGCTACAAACTTTTGCAATTGGTGGGGATTCGCAATGTGCTGCACTTCGCGGGGCCAGGCCGCCCAGCGCCGGATTGGCGGTGGGCCCAAGTTCAGATCCCGCCGCCCAAATCATCGCCTGTGCCGCCGCCAGAGGGTGCGACACCGGCAGCGGCCGCACCGCAGCTCCCCAAAGCTATGGCCAAGGCGCTGGCGAAACAGCGGCGCGACTTTGCCCGCAACAAAATTCGCTATGCCGGGTGCGCCTACGAGCATCAGGGCTTCACAGGCGAGGAGTTCTGCCAAGACTGGCAGGTGGCGGCCGAGCTCGATCCAGTCCTTGCCGCTCACCTGCTCGACCAAGAGCTCTTCGCCAGCGGTGGCGCGTTGAATCTGCAAGTGTGCAGTGATAGCGCCGATTTTCGATGGCCTCTTGACGTGGTGTTTCTCAACAACCTCAACACATTGGAGACCAGACCCCTGCTGCTCCGCTTGCTGTCAGCCCGCGCGGCGGCACTGCTGGCCCAGCCCAGCGGACCACCGACTGCGCGCGTCGAGGCTCTGATTGCCAACTTCTTGGCGGTAGCCCAGATTCCGCTGTGTGATGGCCAGGCAGGCCCGGCGGCCGAGCGACCGGCCCGTCTCGCTGCCTGCTTGACGACTTGGGTGCGCTGGACCGCGGTCCATGCCCATGAGGCAAACATTGCGACTCCTGTTGGGCGAATATCCACGCGCGCGCGGCGGCAGGCGCGGAGCCTTTCGATGCTAGCTGGCGGTGCACGCAAAGTACAATCGAAATGCAGCACCCGGATCACCCGGTTGCGGCGCAAACCGGCGTCAACGACCCAGTCCGGCGCTGAACGACATCGAAGGCCGGCCGCGGACACGGGCTTGGAAATCAGCGTCGCAGGCCAGATTTCGGGTTCCGCGGAATTGCGCTAGGCTTCACTTCTCCATGATTTGCAACGCCAATCGGGCACCCAGGGAAATGTTCGTGGGGAATTGGGGCGCACCAAGGCCTGCACGGGCAGCGACCGCATCCCGGCGCCTATCCGCGCAGCGGCCGACCCGCGATGACGTCCGCGCAATCGCGTTCTAATGCCCGCAATGGCTCTACCAGTTCCCTTTGTATTTCAGTCGGTTCAAGCAGCGTTATCGTCAAATTCTGCAGTTCTTCTGGGTCAAAAGACTCGAGCACAGCGCGCCGCCACCCGGTCAGCGCTTGCCGCAAGCCAACATCGAAGCCGACCCGGCCTGGCAGCATCATCGCAACGTCGTAGACACCCAGTCCTTGCAGAGACTTGAAACAAAACCGACAGCTTTCCTCAAAGCGGGCTGCGGTAAATTCGGCCCGGCGGCCGAGCCCAATCAGCAGCAACCGGGCAAAAGGCAGCCGCCCGACGATGGGCGCCAAAGTCGCCTCCAAATAGTGGGCGTCGACAAATTCGCGCTGCACCAACCGCGACAATTGCCCGTTCAATCGCCAGTCGACGAGCCCGCTTAGGCCGCGCAAGGGACGGTCTTCTTCAAAACTTGTCAGCACCAAACAGACGCCCGCCAGATCATCGAGCACTTCCAGCTTGGGCTGGGCGAGGCGAAACTTCACTTGACGGCGGGCGCCTTGCCGCGGGCGCCTTTCGCGCCGAGCTTCTTGGCGGCGGCTTTGGCCTTTTCTGCCGCGATGTCGGCGGGTTGGCTGCCGCGATCTTGCGCCAAGCGGTCGAGGACGCCGTTGATAAACGCCCCGGAGTCTTCAGTGCCAAACTTCTTTGCGATTTCAACGGCCTCGTTGATGGCGACATTGCGCGGCACTTTGTCGCCCAAGTGCAGCAGCTCGTAGCCTGCCAGCCGTAGAATGTTGCGGTCGACTACGCTCATCCGATCGAGTTTCCAGTGTTGGGCAATGGCTTGGATGCGTTCGTCGAGTTGTCCGCGTTCCCGCACGACGCCGTGCACCAACTCGGCACTGTGTTCGCGCACTTCGCTGTAGCCATCCGGTTTTTCGCCGGCGAACTTCGCCCAATAGTCGTCGATCGCGAACTCGACATCGGCGGCGACCCAGTCGATGCCGTACAGGATCTGGAGCGCAGACTCGCGCGCCCGGCGGCGGCTATACGGCATGGGTCGCGTCACTTTTGGCACAGTTGCGCCAAGTCTTGCACAAGAGGGCCATTTCGACGGCAGCGCGCGCAGCCTCGCCGCCTTTGTTGTCGCCGGCCGGATCGGCCCGCAGTGCCGCTTGGGCCGCGTCATTCGTGGTCAAAACGCCAAAAATCACCGGCACACCTGTCTGTTGGCCCACTTCGGCGAGGAAATGCGCACAAGGGCCCGCCACATACTCGAAATGGGGCGTGTCGCCGCGGATGACTGCGCCGAGCGCGATGACGGCGTGGAATTCACCTGTTTCGGCGAGGAGCTTGCAGCCAAACGGCAGCTCAAACGCGCCGGGGACGCGGACCACGGCAACCCGCGCCGCTTCACAAGCATCCAGTTTCGCGAGGACGCCCCTCAATATGGGTTCGACCACCGTGGCGTTCCAGCGCGCAGCGACGACTGCAATGCACAAGCCATTGCCAGCTAACGCGATTTGCTCCACACCGCTGCGCATTCGTTTGCCTATGAAGGTACTCAGAATGGCTACGGCCAGATTTCGAGTACGCTCGGTTCGTCTTTGATGGTCGTGAGCGCAGGCGACCCAGCCGTGCAGCAATTGTTGTCTTGGTCGGTGTAGGGGCCGGCGGCGGCGATGCCCTTGAACCGCAGCGTGGTTTTGCCGCCACCTTCGTCGAGGCTGTCGACCGTGCCTTCGCCGACTACCAACATTTGGCGGTACTTGGCGTTAGCTGCGCCGTCGAGGTAGACCCACAGTTTGTCGCCCTTGGCGCGGCCGCGCATGACCCCGTGCAGCGCAAAGTCGGCCGTCGTGTTGGCGTCTTTGCCCGTGCATGAGAAGTACGGGCCGGTCCACTGGACGCCGGCGCAAGAAAACGTGGCGTGGCCAGCGGTCAATTCGGTTGCGGCGACGGGATTTTGGCCAAAGCCAGCGGCCCAAGTTGTCGGATCGCAGGGCTGGGTGGGAAAAGTGCAAAACGGCGGATCCATCTTCACTTGAACCGTGAGAGCGGATTTTGAAGGGGGCTTACCAGCCCAGAAACCACTGTTTTTACCCGGGAATCGCCACTTTTCCTGCCCGGGCTTTTCCATTGGGCTGACCAACAACGGCGAGGCCGCAGCCATGGCAGTCGCGAGGCCGGCACCACTGGCAAGTTTGCCTAAAAGTTCCACAGTTAGGGCCAAAGCAGCAGCCGGAGTCACAGCGCCGGCAACACCGACCAAAGCGCGACCTGGGGGCTCGTGCAGCCCTTCGCCAAGCGTGCTTTTGTCGGCAAAATACGCCGCGGCCAAGGTATTGCTGCCGGCCAGTACAACCAGACCGGGTCCACCAAACGGCGGTACCGCGAGCAAATTGGTGATCGACTTGCCGTACACCAACTGGTCGCCAAAAATTCCGCGCGACACGGTGATGCCCAACGGCTTTTCGGCTTTGTCGGTGAATTTTTCTTGTACGCCAGCGCCAATCCACACCACGGCATCGAGCGGTGTCAGCGTGGGTAAGAGCGCAATGGCGTCGGCCGCGCGCGCGAAGTTCACCACTTCGATGCTGTCGAACACCCCCGTCTCTTTGGCCTTCGCGGCGATCGGCGCGGCATCTAGGCCGACTTGAGGGCCGTAGCTGTTCAACACGACCAGCCGGCGGGTATGCGGCTGAACGGCGCCAAACTGCGTTTTGACGAGTGCCGGATTGAGCTTGAAGCCCTGCGTGAGAGGCGCCAGAATCGTCGGGTCTTTGTCGGGCGCATGAAATTTCAACTGCTTCCGCAAAACCGGCACGCCGATGCCGATCCGCTGAACGATCGCGCCCTTACTGTCGACGATCGACGCGCCGGTGGGCGTATAAGCAGCCGTGCCAGCGCTGCAGCCGGTGGCGCCTTTTTTGCAAAGGCCCCAGACAACAGCGATTTCGCTGCGTGCTGCGTCGGCCGAAGGTGCAAATTCTGCCCAGACCAACCGGTTGCTGTCGGCGTCTTCGATAACTCCCGCCGCCTGGAAGGGCAGGGTGACTGCAGTGGCCAGCGGCGCCAGAACGCTATTTTTGCCGACCTCGCTGGCCCAACAAACGGTTATTTTGTCGGTGCATACCTGCGGGATCGGCTCTTGCAGGGTGCGCAGCGCGGTTGGACCAGTGGGCGCCGCCACGGGTGCGGGTGCGGGTTCTTCGCCACAAGCCGAAAGGCAGAAGCCCGCCGCGACTGCCCAGCCGCAATGGCGCACGGCGATCCCTGGGAAATACTGAAATTGGAACTTCATTTGCGCAGCGACTTTGCGACGAACAGCCGCGCCCAGCGGCCAAGGCCGACAGTTTAGGGCCAACTGTGCTGCGGGGCAATGGCGCGACGCCCGGGAGTTTGCCGCAGTACGCGCTCAGTACGCGCTCAGTACGTGCTCAATACGCGCCCAGTACGTGCTGAGTACGCGCTCAGTACGCGCTCAATACGCTCCCAGTACGTGCTGAGTACGCGCTCAGTGCGTGCTCAATACGTGACAACGAGCATGACTTTTTGCGTAGCGCCGGATTGGTTGACGAGGGTGACTGTGCCTAACCCGTCATTCTGCAGCGAAAACTTGTTCGTGCCCGATTGGTCGAGCCCAGTCGCGTCGGTTGTCGCGTGCGAAGGCGTTGTGCCGCCGACGACGGCCGCAACTGAGTCGACGACCACGCGCCCCGCAGCGCCCTTGCCGCCATCACCGCCGTAGCCGTTGACTTTGTCGGACTTGCCGCCGGCGCCGCCCAGCGCGGAGACCACGCCGTCAAATACGACCGCGCTCGCGCGCAACCAAATCGACCCGCCTGAACCACCGCCACCGGCGCCGCCGTCGCGGTCGCTGACGATGTCGCCGCCTACGCCGCCATCGGCGCGGATGGCGCCTTTGCTGCCTACGGTGATTTTGCCCGCGATGAGCAGCACAGCTCCACCGCCGCCACCGCCACCGCCACCTGCAGAATTGGCTGCACCGCCGTACCCACCGGACCCACCGCCGGAACCTGGCTCCAAGCCGCCGGTGAGCTTGGCATTGCCGTAGGCGCTGCCGCCAGTGCCGCCTGGGCTGCAACTGTTCGGCGAAGTGGTGCCGCTGTCGCCGGACGCCGCGTGCCCTGCGCCGCCGCCACCAGCGCCGTAACCGGCGGCGCAGCCTGCGGTTCCGGCGCCCGTGCCATTGCCGCCGTTGCCGCCACCGCCGCCGGGCCCGACCGCGCCATTCGCGCCGCCGCCGCCGCCACCCGGGCCAGCGGGCGAGTCGGGGCAACACGTGGAAACTGCGGGCGCATTGCCGCCGCGCAATTCGAGCAAGCCGTCGATCACCGCGTTCCCTTGCACTTTGATGGACAGCGGCGTGCTGCCAGTGACAGTGACCGTGACGCCTTCTTTGATGGCGAACGTCTTGAATTCATAAACGCCACCGGCCAGGTTGACATTGCTGGTGGCGTTGTAATCGCCGTCTTTGCCGCCGCCACAAGCCGGGCAGTCGCTGATCGACGACGCGCCCGTGTTGGCTTCGACCCAGGCGTTGAGGGTTTTGTCCCATAGCCAGCCCTGTGCCATCAACGCCGCGCCGCCAAAGGTTTTCACCGCGAGGCTTTTGCCATCGCCGAGTGCGTTGTCGGTGCCCGAGCGCATTTTGGTGAGCGGCATCGCATCAGGCCCGACGAGATTGCTCTTCACCTGCACGACGTTGTTGCCTTTGTAGGTGATGCGGACGGTAAACCCCTTGAACAGGCCGTCTTTGCCGTTGGAGTTCGCCATCTTGACTTTGTCAGAGACGATGACGGTCCAATCGCCTTTGGGATCCTTGCCTTTCCAGAAGTCGAGCGAGCCTGCGGCGATCGTCGTCAGCGTCGGAAAGGTTGTCTTCAGTGCTGTGCCGCTCGCGCCACCGTTGAACAACGTGAGCAGGTTGCCAGCCGGATCGGTGAGTTCCAGCTTCAGTTGCGAAATGTCGCTGTTCTCAATGTCGACATCAATTTCCACCTTTTCGACCGAGCCAAGTGCCGGCACGGTGACTACGCCAGACACGTTAAACGCCGGCAAGCCGTCGAGAATCGCCAGGTTCAGCACCGTCGAAAACGGCTGGACCAGAGTTGTACCGAACAATTGGGCCACCAGCGGATCGACACCGGAAACGCACTCGAGGCTGCCGTCGGCTTTCAAGCCCTTGACGACGAGCCCGGTGCCGCAGGTTTCGCCGATTTTTGCTTGCACGGGCAGACCTTTCAAGTCGCCGTACAGGCCAGTGCCGGCGACTTTGGCCAGAGCGGCGGCCTTGACATAGTCTTGCAAATCAGTCGCTTTGGCGAAAGCTGCCAGGTCTGCGGCTTTGGCGTAGACGCCGAGGTCGGGCGCACCCTGTAAGTCGCCGTATTTGCCCGACTTACCCACAGCGGCGAGATCGGCAGTTTTCGCAAAAGGTGCAAGCACTTTGCTGTCGAGCGCCGTGTCCGAGACACAGCCGCTGCATGCCAAAGAATCGGCGACGGCGGCGCGCCCGGCGTACAGCACGCTGTGCACTTTGGCGCGCGGCATCTCGAGATCCGCGCCAATCTGCAGGCCCAACCAAGGCGCCTTGCCTGCCAAAGCCGCTAGATTGATAGGGGACTTGCTGCCAATCGCCCAAGTCCAGTGGCCGGCTTTGACCGACAAGGCCAAGGGCCCTTCAGACCACAGC
>CANMNA010000109.1 GCA_947499075.1 Myxococcales bacterium | reverse complement strand
GCCCGCGTCGGCGGGCGCCGTCACCTGTAGCTGCGCAATTCATTGCGACGGCGTCCCAAGCCGTCATCAACGCTCCGGTTTTCAGTTGACACAATCGAATACACCGTCTAAGCCCTTCGTCGCAACTATTTGCACAGCTTGCCGCGGATTTTAGCGGCTCATAGCGATCATAGGCTGCGCAACCGCTTGGGTTGACGCCAGCGGTGGTCAGCGGTGGTGCAGCAGCAAAGGCAACAGAATTCTCCTCCAGGTGACCTAGCCAATTGGCTGACCGGTCGGATCTGGGCCCCGTCGGCGCTGATCGTGGCCTTGGGCGGCTGGATCGGTTTGCACGCGCCGCTGTGGATGCCGGGGATGGTGGTGGCGGCGCTGGCGTCGCTGTTCTTGATCACGGTGGGGCGCAAGCGGCCGATGGTCGCGCGGATGGGGTGCGGCGCGCTGCTGCTCACGGTGGCGCTGTGGCAAGGGCAGGGCGCGCTGGGCGACGGTCCGCCGCTGGATGTGCCACTGCCGCGCCAGGCTGGGCCGATCCAGCAGCTGCGGGTGCTGACCGAGCCGGCGTGGACGCCGCTGGGCCATCGCTTCGAGGCCCAGTGGCTGCGGCGCTGCCCGCCGCCTGCGGTCCATGGCCACTGCTTTGCGCGATGGGGCACGCTGCGGATCGATGTCAAAGGGCGGCGCGTCGTGGTGCAGCGCGGCGATGTGCTGCAGATTTCGGCGTTTACTTCGCCGCCGCCCGGCTATGGCAATCCGGGTGGCGCAGATACTGCGGCGAGCTGGCAGCGACAGCAGCAGTGGGGCAGCGTCCACGTGGCAGACTCAGGGCGAATCGCAGTGCTGTCCCACGATCCGGCCTGGCTCAATCAGTTGATCGTCGCGGTGGGCAGGTGGCGGCGGGCGTTAGGCCTGCGGGTGACTGAAGTGTTGCCGGAGCAGCAAGCTGCAGTGGTCGGCGCCATCGCGCTGGGGGATCGCGCGACCGACTGGCCCGAGCTCAACGCGTGGCTGCGCGAAACGGGCACCGCGCACGTGCTGGCGGTCTCCGGCAGCCACTTGGCGATCGTGGTGGCGGGCCTGCGCTGGATGCTGCGCTGGGCGGTGCGGCGGATGGGGCCGACGCTACTGCGCCGCGCGCCCTTGGCCCAGTGGGTGCTGGTGCCGACGCTGGTGCTGGCGTGGACCTACACGCTGCTGACCGGCGCGGCCGCGGCGACGGTGCGCGCGGCGTGGATGCTGACCGCACTGCTGGTTGCCGAAGTGGCGCGCCGGCGTGCCGATGTGTGGGAGGTGTTGGGCCTAGCCGTGCTGGCGATGGTGGCGGTCGATGAGACCGCTGTCGACGACTTGGGCTTGCAACTGTCGGTGGCGGGGGTGGCCGGGCTGGTGTTGTCGGTGGGTGAGCCGAATGCGGGCCGTCTCCCGGCGCTGCGGGCGCTGTGGCGGGCGTCGGTTGGGGCATGGGCGGCCACGGCGCCGGTGTGCTTGGCTCGGCTGGGCAGCTTGGCGTGGTTGTCGGTGGTTGCCAACGCGGTGATGGTGCCGTACGCCGCGGTGCTGTTGCCCGTGGGGTTGGGCGTGCTGGCGCTGTGCCAGGCGGGCGATGACTCGGCCTCGGTGGCGATGGCCCAGTGGCTCGCGCATTGGGCGGTCGCGCCGTTGGCATGGGTGGTGCAGCACACGGTGTACCAGTGGCCGGTGGCGCACGTCGCGGGTTGGGTGGCCGCCGCACTAGCGGCATTCGCGGCGCTGCTGGGCGCGGCACTGCTGTGGGGGCAGCGGTGGACGTTGCGCGCGGCGCTGGCCGGGATGCTGGTGATCGCGCTGGCGCTGATCGACCGGCAGGGGCGCGCGGTGCCATTCGACGGGGTGCGCGTGACTTTTCTCGATGTCGGCCACGGCGACGCCGCGGTGGTCCAGACCGGCGATGGCCGCAACTGGCTGGTCGATGCCGGGGGCGAAGTCGGCGACGGCGGCCGGGTCGGCGCGCTGGCGGTGGTGCCGGCGCTGTGGGCCCTTGGCGTGCAGCGGCTGGACCGGGTGGTGCTCAGCCACGCCCACCCGGACCATGAAAACGGCTTGGTCGCGGTGCTGCGCCATTTTGCGGTCGACCAATTCTGGTTCAACGGTCAGCCGGCGGCCGGGGCCGAGCACACGGCGGTGCTGGCGGCACTGGATCCGGTGCGCGCGGACCTGACGCGGTACCGGGTGACGCCGGTTGTCGAAGGGCCGCTGACGACCCAGCTGATCTGGCCGACGGCGGCGCTGGCGCCGTGGTCGCCGGGTCTGGATCACAACGACAATTCGCTGGTGCTGCTGCTGCGGGTCGGTCGCGCCAAGCTGCTGCTCAGTGGCGACATCGAGGCCAAGGCCGAGGCGTTGCTGGCGCAAAAGGGGCTGGTCGAGTTCGTCGACGTGCTCAAGGTACCCCACCATGGCAGCCATACCTCGAGCACACCGGGGTGGCTAGACGGTGTGGCGCCGCGGATGGCGGTGGTGTCGGCGCGTCCGTGGGGGCAGTTGCCGTTTCCGCATGGCGATGTGGTGGCACGTTACCGCAACCGGGGGACGCCGTTGTGGCGAACGGCAGAGGGCGCAGTGACGGTGCAGCTGCGGCCGGACGTGATTACCGTGACGCAGGGCGCGCGGATGGCGCAGTGGTCACCCGTCGGCGAGTAGGCCCAGCGTGGGCCGCAGCCAGCGCTGGTAGACCGGGCACTTGCGGGCGTAGGGGCAGCGCGCGGTGCAGACTTCGACGGCGATTTGGGCGTGGTCTTTGCGCTTGGGGCAGGGCAGGTGGCGCGGGCCGAGGCTGTCGATTTGCAGCAGGAGTTTTTCGCGGGGTTGGCGCATGGGCGGTCAGTATTGGCGGTTGGGCGATCGAGGTCAAGGCTGGAGCCGAGCCGCGATCCCCCGCTTTGAGCGCATCTCTGCGTCACTGCGTCGCTTCTCTCGCTGCGACGTACCAGAGTACGCCTCGCTCTTTCAGCTCCTTGTTCCTTGATCTGCATCTCAAATCGGGGGCCGCGGGAGATTTCTGTGGGGAATTTGGGCGAGCCAACGTCGCTGCGCGTTGCCGGGGGTAAGGTTAGTCCAGGCCGAGCCTGATCCCTGCCACGCGAACAGGATCGCGCGGGTCCCTTCGGACACATCAACGGACTGCCCCCCGATCGGGAACCGCGGCCGGAAGCAACCAAAATTCCCCAGAGAAATCAGAGGCGGCCCTCGATTTGAGATGCGCAGTGCTGGGTTGCTCGCACTCAGCCCGACGCCAGGTCATCGTGGAGAAAGAAAACTCTCTCTAAGGACTTATGTCTTGGCGATCGCAGCGCTGCTCTGTGCAGCCCAGGCGTTGATCGCCGTGCCTGCCCGGGCTGTCTCGCTGACCAAAGTAGTGGTCTGGCAAAGTGGCAACTCGTGCCCTGCCCATCTGCGCAGGCGAATTGCGCACCATTGGGCTTCACATGCGTCGAGCCACCGAGCGGCGCCAAGTGCGTGGTGAAAGAACAGACAAAACAGCTTTACCCTGGCGGGCCATACGTCCACCCACAATTGTGCGGAAAAAACGAGGGCGTGAAATTATGCCATGGTTCCGCCGCGGGAGATTTCTGTGGGGAATTTGGGGCCGGCGAATCGCGATTCTCTGTCAACCGCGCCGTACCCCTTTGATCCGGGTTGTTCAAGCGATCCGTCGCCTCGCCCAAACGCCCCCCGCCGCCAGCAGCACCCACGCCATCCCCGCCACCGCCACACTCCACGGCCACCCCGCCGGCCGGTAGACCCACACCACCTCGTGATCCCCCGCCGCCACCGCCACCGCCCGAAACATCGTATCGGCCGTCGCCGTCTGCGCCGGTTGGCCATCCACCGTAGCCGACCACCCCGGCGCCACCGCATCGCGCAGCACCACCACCATCGCCGCCGCGGCATGGACCTTGGCCCGGACCTCGCGGGCGCCATCAAGCGTGAGCGTCGCCTGCGCCTGTGCCCCCGGCGTGTGCGGCAGCGCTTGGTCTAGCAGCACTGTCTCCGCCGGTAGCTCCGCCAGCCGCTGCACGGCCCGCTCCGGATCTGGCTCGACCAGGATCTGCCCCACGACCTCAAGCCGAGACCTTGGCGCCGGATGCGCGCGCAGCACCCGGCCCGAGGGCAACCGCGCCACCTCTGGCCACGCCGCATAGGCCTTGGCCGTCGCCGTGTCATCGGCACCGTGCAGCGCGTGCGACACCGCCATGCGGTCCAGATGCGGCCCGGGCCGCTTGGTCTGAAACAGCACGCTGTAGCCTTGGGGCGCGCGGCTTGCCAGCGCGTTGGCATAGCGGTTGGTCTGGACCGTGATCGCCGGTTCATAGCCGCCCGCGACCCGCACGCCGGCCGCGCCGCCCCAATTGGTGTGGCGCAGGCTGGCGGCAGTTGCCAAGCGGTGCTGCGTGCCCACTTGGATGCGCAACACCTCGGCATCCGCGTCGCTCCAGCCCAGCTGATCCGCGGGCATCCGCGACTTGGGGCCCAAGTGACCGCTGGCAAATACCAGCGCATGACCCGCCGCGAGGCCAACCAGCGCCACCCGGAGCCAGGCCACGCCGCCACGCTCGGTCTGGGGCACCGGATGGGGGCTCGCCAGCGCCTCGGTCACCAGCAGCAACGCCACCGCCGTGACCAGCACGAGCCAGCGTCCCGGCACCCGAAACGCGCCAAAGCCCGGCACGCTGTCGGCCAGCACCGGCAGCAGCGGGCCAAACGAGCCCAGCGACAGCACCGCCGCCAGCACCGCGACCGCCACCAGCAGCGCCCCACGGCGCCGCGCCGTCACCGCACCCCACACCGCCAGCGCCAGCGCCAGCGGGCCCACGAAAGCCACCGTCTCGTGGTAGCTAAACGCCGTGGCGTGGGCCAGCGGGCCGCCAAAGCGATCAGGGTCGACCAGTGTCCACAGGCTCTGCGCCGGCGCCGAGTAGGCCGTCGCAATCTCCAGCGGGGTCGACAGCGTCCGGTTGAGCGCCGGGGTCAGCTCCAGTGTCGCCAGCAACTGGGGCAGGGCCAGCAGCGCGGCCAGCGCGCCGGTCACCGCCAGCGCCAGCAGTGCCGCGATGGTCGCAAGCTGCCTTTGCATCCAGGTTGCTGGCAGCGCCACTGTGGCAACTGGCAGCGCCACTGTGGCAACTGGCGGCGCCACACAGCGCACCCCCAACACCAGCGTCGCGCCGACCAGCGTCAGAAAAGTCACCTGCGGGTGACCCGCCAGGAGCTGCAGCGCCAGCGCGACCGCCGCCCACAGCAATGTTACCGGCTTGCGGTGGTCCACAAAGTGCACCAGCGCCGCCCACATCCACGGCAACCACGCCCAAGCTTGGACAAAGCTGACGTGGCCCGCCCAGATATGGCCCCAAGTCTGGCCACACAGCGCAAACAGCGCACCGACCAGCACCGCCTCGGGCCGCCGAATACCCGGCCGCCACGCTATCGCCAGCACCGCACCACCCAGCGCAAGCCAGAGCAGGTGCACCGCCAGCTGCCACTGGCTGCCAGCCAGCGGCACCGCCGCCAGCGTCACCCAGTTCGGCGGGTAGAGCAGACCCAACTGCATGCCAGCCAGCGTCGGCACCCCGCCCAGCAGGTAGGGGTTCCACAGGGGCACGCCATCGGCCGTGGCCAGCGCAGCCAGCGCTTGGCGCGTCGGCAGCTGGTACGAAAACATGTCGGTGCCATTGCCGACGTAGATGCCGTCGCCCAGCACCATCCACGCCGCCAGCGCCGCGACCGGCAGCAGGCCCAGCCAAGCCCACCCGCGCTGTGTGCGGGCAGGCGGAGCAACTGCGGTTGGGACACCGGTCGCCACCGACTTGGCTGCCGCCGCACGCTTGGCCCGGCTCATGCGACCGCCGGCACCTGCTGCGAGGCCTGCGCCAGCAGCTCGCCAATCGCGAACAGCTCGGTCAAGTTGTCGGGCTCCGTCGCCCGCCGCGGCAGCGCAAGGACGGTCAAATCGGCGCCATGGCGGGCCGTCACGCTGCTGACACATGCGGCATCGCTCTTGGCCATCGCCCCAAAGCGCCGGGCCACGTTGGCTATGGCATAGGCGCACTGCTCGGCGTCACTGGCATCGCCTCCTGCAGCATCGGCGCCGATCGCCACCAACGCCTTGGCGATTCGGCCCGGCAACGCAGGGTCAGCATCGGCCAGCGCCGGATCGCAGGCCAGCACCCGGTTGACCACCCACGCCGACGGCTCCATGCCCTGCGCCCGCAGCTGGGTTTGGAGCGACTCGGCCTGATCCGTGCTCACCGCATCGCAGGCCGAGACCAGCACAAACGCCGCGTCAGGTCCGCTGAGCAGCGCCTGCACTTGCCGGGCACGCTCGACGAAACCATCAAAGGTATCGGCCAAGTGCCCAAAAAACTCCAGCAGGTTGGAGAACATTTCGATGCTGGTGAAGCGCTGCAGCCCGCGCATCACCACCGACCCACTGCGAAAGACGCCGGTGCGGACCCGCGACGACGGCGCGATCAGCTTGCGGAAGGCCGGCGAGGCGAACAGGTCGATGAGCCTGCGCGGGGCGTCCAGAAAATCCAGCGCGTGCTCGGACGGCGGCGTATCCAGAATCACCAATTCGTAGTCACCCGACGTCACGCACTCGTACAGGCGCTCGGTGGCCATGTACTCCTGCGAACCGGCCAGCGCCGTCGACGCCTGCTGGTAAAACGGGTGATCGAGGATTTTCTGCGCCGTCTCCGGCGACTTGGCGTAGCGCGTGACCACCCGATCAAAAGTGCGCTTGACGTCGAGCATCGAGGCATCGAGCGGCGCCAGCGCCGGGCACCCCATGGCGGCCAGGTCTGCGATCGAAATGTGCTGAACATGCTCGTCAAAAGCCTTCAAACCCAACGCATTGGCCAGCCGTTTGGCCGGATCGACGGTCAGCACCAGCACCCGGCGCCCCCGCACCGCTGCGGCCACGCCCAGAGCCGCCGCCAGCGTGGTCTTGCCCACGCCGCCCGAACCCACGCACAGCAGCACACGCTTGGTATCGATCAACGTCGCCAGAGAGGAGGGCATGCAGACTTCTTACGGCAGCTTCGGAGCGCGGCGCACGCCTGACTACATGGGGCGTGGCGGTTCGTCAATCCGGCAGCGCTTCCGCGATCCCCCACTTTGAGCGCATCTCTGCGTCACTGCGTCGCTTCTCTCGCTGCGGCGTACCAGAGTACGCCTCGCTCTTTCAGCTCCTTGTTCCTTGTCGAGCGCAGCGAGCAACCCAGCACTGCGCATCTCAAATCGGAGGCCGCGGCAGATTTCTGTGGGGAATTTAGGGCTTC
>CANMNA010000108.1 GCA_947499075.1 Myxococcales bacterium | reverse complement strand
GACCCGTGGGTCAACATCGAGCACCGCTACCAGCTCGGCCAGCGGGTCAAGGGCAAGGTCGTCAGCCTGACCGACTACGGCGCCTTCATCGAGATGGACGCGGGCGTCGAAGGCCTCATCCACATCAGCGAAATGTCGTGGACCAAGCGGGTCAAGCACCCGTCCAAGGTGCTGTCGCTGGGTGACGAGATCGAGGCGCAAATCCTCGAAATCGACCCCCGCTCCAAGCGCATCTCGCTGGGCATGAAGCAGATCGAGCAGAACCCGTGGGACGTGATGGCGCAGACCAGTGCTGCCAAGGTCACCGGGCAGGCGGTCGGCTCCAAGGTGAAGGGCGTCGTTCGCAACATCACGAACTTCGGCATCTTCATTGGCCCAAAACGGCGGCAGCGAAGACGGCAGACGGCTTGTGCCACGTCACCGACTTGAGCTGGTCGCACCGGGTCAAGCACCCGCAGGACATCTACAAGAAGGGCGACGAGTGCGAGGCGATCGTGCTCAACATCGACGCCGAAAAGGAGCGCTTCTCGTTGGGCATCAAGCAGTTGCTGTCGGACCCGTGGAGCGACATCCACCGCAAGTACCCGTGGCGGCTAAGGGCCTCGAGGGCACGGTCACCAAGCTGCTGGACTTCGGCGCCATCGTCGAGTTGGACGAGTTCATCGAAGGCTTCCTGCACATCTCCGAAATCGCGGAAGAAAAGGTGGAGAACATCCACAACGCGCGAGAAGGTTGTGCGACGTCACCAAGATCAAGGTCATCTCGATCATCCCCGAGGAGCGCAAGCTCGGGCTGTCGATCAAGCGCGTCAACCAGGACGACGACGACTACAGCTACGACCCGGCGGCGACGGGGCCGACGACGGTTGGCGACCTGATTCGCGAGAAGTTTGGCGACATCAAGCTGTCCTAGGACTGGAAAGAGTAGAGCCAGGGCCCGGTTCCGCTTCGGTGGGGCCGGGCTTTGGCGTTTTTGGTGCGGGTGCGGGTGGGGTTGCCGAGGCGGGTGCTGCTGAAGTCGGGGCAGCTTCTGGGCGAATCCGGCTGGCGCCGGACCGGGCCCGCAGTCGCGAAGCGCGACCGGTGTCGGACACCGCCCGTGCCGGGTGCAGGTCCCTTTCGCGGCGGTGGCGCTTCTACTTCGGCTCCCGCTGTGCCTTCGGTGGCCGTCCCGCGCGGCGTTCTGTCGACGTCGGCGCCGCAAACAGGTCGATGACTTGGACCGTCAACTTGTCGGCAATCTGCACCAGCGACCGGATCGTCAGATTGCTGCCGCGTTCCAGGCGTTGCACGTAGTCGACGCTGACTTGCAGTCGCTCTGCGAAAACGTCCTGCGTCCAGCCGCGGCCGGCGCGTAGTTCCGCGATTCGGCGCCCAACCGCCTGTATCTGGGCGACTGCGGGATCGGCTGCTGTGCGCATGGCGCAAAGCATGCCGTCTTGCCGATTGACGAAACACGAACTTTAGAGTTAGTGTTAGCGCTCACACAACCGTCGTGGTCAACCGCGGCAGAACGGAGTCCCGATGCCTGCCTCAAGCCCACAAAAGCCATCCCTTCGGCAGAGGCCATCCGCGGCGAACGCGGAGCCCGGGGCCAATCACTCGAAATGGCTGGGCGTCATGGTCGCGGCAGCCGCGGCGCTTCTGGCAGGTTGCGTGGCGACGCCGCCTCCCACCGGCGGATTCGCCGCTTGCGAAGAGGGCGCCACCAAGCCGTGCAGTTGCGAGGACGGCAGCAAGTCGAACCAGACTTGCGTCGATGGCGAGTTCGACGAATGCGCTTGCCCGGCATCGGCCGATGGTTCCGGGGCAGACGCAGGACCGTTGCCCGACGTCGCGCCGAAAGATTCGGCCGCAAGCGGCGACAGCGGTTTGATTCCGGACCAGGCTTCGCTGCCCGATCTGGCACAGCCAGACGCCGTCATTGTGGGATCCTGCTCGTCCGACAAGGACTGCAAAGCCGCCAGCAAGGTTTGCGACCCTCTCACCAAGCTCTGCGTGGCGTGCCTGACGGACTCCGAGTGCAGCGCTAGCCAGCACTGCGTTGGCCTGACCTGCCAGACCTACGCGGGGTGCAGCAACTCGCTCGGCTGCAAGGCCGCCAAGGGTCCAGACGGCAAGGACCAGCCGATTTGCGACCAGAAAGTCGGGGAGTGCACCGCCTGCCTCTCGGCCGCAGACTGTCCGGCCAGCCACGACTGCAAGGCCAAGCAGTGCGTGTCTTTCAAGACCTGCCAGAACTCAACCGATTGCGGCAAAGACCAGGTGTGCAACAAAGCGACGAACCGTTGCGTGCAGTGCCTCGGCGACAATGACTGCGGCGCCAACCACCTGTGCGAGGACGGCAAGTGCCAGGCCTTCGTACCGTGCTCGAGCGACAAGCAGTGCACCGCGCTCGGCTTGCTGTGCGATGGCCCGAAGGGCAAGTGCGCCCAATGTCTACAGAATGGAGACTGCCCGACGATCTACAACTGCCAGGGTGTGGGCGTGGCCAAGACCGGCCTGTGCGTGCTGGACGTCTGCGCGCAGGGCCAGGGCGCGTGCTCGAACAACGGCAACGTCACTTGTAACCCGATCGGCGACGGCTACGGCAGTCCCGTGCCGTGCCCTGGTCAGACGACGTGCGTGGCCCCCGGAGGCAAGCCCGTGTGCAAGGCGTGGGCATGCCAACCCGGCGCCAACTGCGTGGGTGACAAGGCGGTCGAGTGCAGCGGTGACGGGTTGGAGATCGTGAAGTCGACGGATTGCGCGGCGACCAGCCAGAAATGCATCGGTGGTAGCTGCAAGTCCTTGGCCTGCGCACCGAACAGCCCGTACTGTGACGGCAACGCGGTCAAGCAGTGCGCGGCTGACGGATTGTCTGGCGCCGCGGTGAAGACTTGCGCCGTCAGCGAATACTGCGACGGCGGCGCGTGCAAGGCGCAAGTCTGCTCGCCCGACCAGCCGGCGTGCGACGGCAACGTGGTCAAGACCTGCACCGCCAACGGTTCGGGCTTTGCGGCAGGCGCCGGTCAGGACTGCGGCAGCCAGAAGTGCTTGAACGGCGTCTGCAAATCGCTGGTGTGCACTCAGAACGCTGCCTACTGTGACGGCAACACGGTCAAGAAGTGCGCTGCCGACGGCTTGTCCGGCAGCGTTAGCAAGACCTGCGACGGCAGCGAATACTGCTATGCAGGCGCGTGCAAGCCTCAGGTTTGCGTGCCCAGCCAACCCACATGCGACGGCAACGTGGTCGAGAACTGCAACGCCAATGGTTCTGGCTATGTGGCAGGCGCCGGTCAGGACTGCGGTAGCCAGAAGTGCGTCGCAGGGATCTGCAAGACCAAGGTGTGCGTCGGGGCCACACAGTACTGTGAAGCTGGCAAGCTCAAGACCTGCAGCCCTGACGGCTTCACGGTCACCAAGGAACAAAGCTGCGGAGCGGGCAACTACTGCGGCGTGAGCAAGGCCGGTGATGCTGCCTGCCTGCCGGTGGTGTGCGATCCGGGCCAGCCAGCCTGCAACGGCAACAACGCTGCGCCCTGCAACGCTGACGGTTCCGGCTACCAGGCAGCCAGCACCAATTGCGCCGACAAGAAGTGCGTCCAGGGCGTGTGCAAGAGCCTGGTGTGCGCGCCGGCCCTGGCTTTCTGCACGGGCCAGCTGCTCAAGGCGTGCGCGGCCGACGGCTTGTCGGCGACGACCACCAAAACCTGCGGCTCGGCGGAATTCTGCAGCGATGATGGCAAGGGCGGCGCCGCGTGCAAGGCGCAGGTGTGCGCGCCGGGCAAGCCGGCGTGCGACGGCAACAAAGCGACGACGTGCAATGCGAGCGGTTCCGGGTATGCGGGCGGCGGCACGGACTGCGCCGACAAGAAGTGCGACGCCGGATTGTGCAAGGCACAGGTCTGCGCCGCAAACACCGTCTACTGCGATCTAGCCAAGTCCTCAGAAGCATTGCAGTGCAATGCGTCGGGCACGTCTGCCACCGGATACGGCACCTGCCCGGTCGACACCTATTGCACACCGTTCACGGGAAAGCATCCGTGCGACTCGGCTTGTGGCAAGCAGGCCGCCAGCGGCTGCTGGTGTGACGACAAGTGCGCCGTCAACGGCGACTGTTGCGGGCCAACTGCGGCTGCGGACGACGACTATGAGGAATGCGCCGGCTCGACTTGCGGCGCCTGCAACCTGGGGCTGAAGGCGACTGTGATATGCAGCCAGCAGATCTGCGCACCGGGCAAGCCTGCTTGCGACGGCCCGAAGGCGACGACCTGCAATGCGAGCGGGTCGGGCTTCAGTGGCGCCAGCGTCGACTGTGCTGCGACCGCCAAGTCGTGCGCAGCGGGCGTGTGCGCGGCGCAGGTGTGCGGCAACGGCGTGGTCGAAGGCACCGAGGGCTGCGACGACGCCAATACCACGGACGGCGATGCCTGCTCGAACGGTTGCCTGCTCGCCGCCTGCGGTGCCCTGGCGATCACTGCCGGCGGGAAGGTCACGGTGGCGGATTCGCCAAAGCTGACCCTCTCAGGCATCGAATTTACCGTGGAAGTGTGGCTCCGAGTGAAGTCGCCGATATCTGGCGCGCAGATCCTCGGTCACGACGAAGGTGGCGGCGATACCAAGAAATGGTTCCTCGGGTACGGAAAACCGGCGCAATCGCTTGGCAAACTGGCTCTCTTCTTTCACGTCAATCCGGGCGACCACTATCTGCTGACCGCGCCCTACGAATTCCCGGTCGGCCTGTGGGTCCACGTCGCGGTGGCGCGCAAGGGCAATAACTGGTTGCTGTTCATCAACGGCAAATTGACCAAGACCGAGAGCAGCAGCGTCGCAATGCCGGATCCCGCTTCACCGTTCCAGCTTGGAGTCGCCGAGGGCGCCGGCAGCGACGCCTGGCCCGGCGAGATGCGCCAGGTCCGCCTATCATCGGCACAGCGCTATGCAACCGACTTCGTTCCAGCACCCGGCTTCTCGAGCGACGCAGCGACCATGGCGCTGTGGAAGCTGCAGGACGGCGCTGGGGCCAAGGCCACGGACAGCGGCCCCAACGGCCTGCACGGCGAGTTGGTGGGATCGGCGTCGTGGGCCGGTGGCAGTTGCACGGTCTGCCCGGCAAGCCAGGCTGTGTGTCTGGGTGCCATCGCCGGCACTTGCAACGCGCAGGGCAGCGGCCTGGTCAGCGCGACCGACTGCAATGCGCAGGGCAAGACGTGTTCGGCCGGCCAGTGCCTCAGCGGGTTCGTCAGTTGCAAGGCCGTCTTGAATGCCAATGCCGCAGCGACGGACGGCGTCTTCCCCATCGATCCGGACGGTGCCGGGCCAGTGGCGGCGGCCAACCTCTACTGCGACATGAAGAATGGCGGCTGGACGCTGGCTGGTGCGGCCATCGGTGGCAAGCCCCCAGCGAGCGATTGGAATGCGACCACCGGTGTCTCTGTCGCCAGCGCGGGCGTCGACGGCGCGACCTTCCGGCTCAGCGACGCGTTCATCACGGCGCTGCGGGCGCAATCGCAACTGCTGCGGTACACCAAGTCGCATGGCGTTACCGCGTTTGGCGTGCCGCCAACGACGTTCAACTCGAATGCGTCTCAGACGTACGGCCCCACGCAGGCCAGCAACGGCCCGCCGACGGTCTGCGCCGACGCCGGCATGTCGGTGGCATGCGCCCAGACCTGGTCGAACGATGACACCGTGCCGTGGGGCACCCACACCCAGAGCGGCTGGGTAGACCAGAAGATCGCTGTTTTCACGGCTAATGGTTCGTTCTGCAAGGGCAAGTTCGGGGTGACGGACCGTCCATGCAACAACAGCAACTGGAACGATCCAACCATCTGGCTCAAGTTGTGGCTCGGCCCCGCGAAGTAGGCAGGTTCGGAAACGCGTATTGTTGCCGCCGACCCGGGACAGCCACTCTCGAAGAGCCATCGCGAAAGATCGGCGTTGCGCTTCCTCCGATCATGGGTGGCCCTCGCGGTCCACTTCGCCCGGGTGCTATCCTGGCCCGGCCGGCGCCCACTCGCCCGCGGGAGCCCGCCATGTCGACCCTGTTCAAGCTGCCGTTCCTCCTGACCCCGCAGCCCGAAGGCGGCTACACCGTGACCTGCCCGGTGCTGCCGGAACTGGTCACTGAAGGCGACACCGTCGAAGAGGCCTTGGCCAACGTCCACGACGCGGTAGCGGCTGTGCGCGAACTCTACGAAGACCTCGGCAAGCCTATGCCCGCCATGACCGTGGAACCGGCGCAGTCGCCGATCTGGTTCGAAGGCCTGGTTACGCAGCCTTGAAGTACGCCGAGGTCGCTCGACGCTTGCGCGCGCTGGGCTGCGTCGAGGTGCCGCGACGCACCGGCGGCTCGCACTGCAAGTGGCGCAATCCTGCGACCGCTCTGGCCTCGGTTGTGCCGGATTGGGGGCCGCGAGACCTGAAGCAGGGGACGGTGCGGGCTGCCGTGAAACAGTTGGGGATTCCCTGGTCTGATTTCGACGGACGGTAGCTCGCCGCGGCTGCCGGGTCGGGCGCTAAATAGCTTCAACGCAACGACAAATGCGCGACAGGGATGAGCACCCTTGGGCCGCGTCTTACGCGGGTCGCGTTTCGCGACTGCCAGCCCGGTCCGGCCGCTTCGGCCGGAGTCGCCCAACACGCCGGCAAAAATAGACGCCACCACGAGCACGCCAAGGCGCCCGAACACGGTGGCTTCGCTGAACGTCGCTTCCGCGCGCGTCAAGGACGGCCTGACGGTCGACATCAGCGTCAAGGCGTTCCTGCCCGGCAGCCAGGTGGACTTGCGCCCGGTGCGCAACCTCGAGATCCTCCGAAACAAAACCGTCATCGGCCAGCGTTTCCACTTCAAGGTCATCAAGTTCAACAAGAAGCGCGGCAACATCGTGCTGAGCCGCCGTGCCTTGCTCGAGAAGCAGCGCGAGGCGTTGAAGAGCCAGACCCTGAACAAGCTCGAAGTCGGCATGGTCGTCGACGGCATCGTGAAGAACATCACGGAATACGGCGCGTTCAGCGACCTGGGGCGCGGCCATCGACGGCCTGTTGCACATCACGGACATGAGCTACGCGCGGGTCAACCACCCGTCGGAGCTGTTCGAGGTCGGCCAGGAAGTGAAGGTCAAGGTCCTGAAGTACGACCCGCAGTTTTGCTTTGGGTTCGAAGACAGGGCGAGCGCGTCAGCCTGGGCCTGAAGCAGAACTTCGAAGACCCGTGGGTCAACATCGAGCACCGCTACCAGCTCGGCCAGCGGGTCAAGGGCAAGGTCGTCAGCCTGACCGACTACGGCGCCTTCATCGAGATGGACGCGGGCGTCGAAGGCCTCATCCACATCAGCGAAATGTCGTGGACCAAGCG
>CANMNA010000107.1 GCA_947499075.1 Myxococcales bacterium | reverse complement strand
ATCTACAACATGTCGTTCAACGGCACCGAGTACTGCATTTCGCCCAACAGCAGCCAGGTGTGGTGCTACACCATCTTTGCCAGCGGATGCCCCAACGGTGGTGGTGACTGCAACGACGACCCGGCAACTGGCGGCGCCAAGATGAACCCTTCGTCCACCGAGATCTGCAACGGCGGCGACGACAACTGCAACGGCCAGACCGACGAACCTGGCTCGTCCGGATGCGCCAACTACAACTACGACGGCGACAACGACGGCTACGGCACCAACTCCACCCAGTGTTTGTGCGAGTCGGCCAAGCAATTCCTCGCCGTCGGCACTCCGACCACCTATGCCAACGCCAAGGCGGCGTGCAAGACCTGGGGCGGTCAGATGACCACCATCCAAAACGCCGGCGAAAACAGCTTCGTGCGCAACTTCGCCAACACCAAGGGCGTCACCGGCAATGTCTGGATCGGCCTGAATGACGCCACCTCTGAGGGCCAGTTCAAGTGGGAAGACGGCACCAACATTAGCTATGCCAACTGGGCCGCCAACCAGCCTGCGGGCATCTACATGGCTGGCACCACCATCTTGTCGGTCGCCCAGCAACAGCAGCTCAACAGCTGGTACGGCAACGCCAACCAGAAGTGGAAGCTGTGCTACCGCGGCACCACCGATGGCTTTAGCTCCAGCACCTTCCACAGCAAGTGCGACTCGGCGCCGAGTTCGATCGTCATCGAGCGCGACATCAACGGCAACTTGTTCGGCGGCTACAACGGCACCGACTGGAGCGGCAGCGGCTACAAGAGCCCGGGCAACACTTGGCTGTTCCAGCTGAACAAGGGCCACAAGGCCGGATGGGGCGCGGCCAACAGCTGCGGTGGCGCCAACTACGGCGTCTACTGCAACAACAGCTACGGTCCGACCTGGGGCGGTGGCCACGACTTGCACACCGACTCGTCGATGAAGTCGGGCTACACCTACTTCGGCTACAACTACGGATGCCCTGTCGGCAGCTGCGGCAGTGGCGCCTGCATGAGCTACTTGAGCTACCAGTACAATGGCTACCAGCTCAACGAAATCGAGGTCTACACCCAAGACGGCACGTCCGGCAGCGCCAACCCCGATGAAGACTTCGTGATGATGAATGCGGCGGGCATGTGGTCCGATGAACTCTCGACCGCCACCGCCGGCTATGTCTGCTCCAAGTCGCAGTCGCTGTTCACCGCCAAGAACAACTTGGACTGCAACGACACCTGCGGCACGTGTTACCCCGGCAATCCGGTCGACATCTGCGACGGCTTGGACAACAACTGCATCAACTCGATCGACGAGGGATGCAACGTCGACGGCGACAAGTACTGCACCTCGGCCAAGACCACTGTCGGCACCCCACCGATATGCCCTGGTGGCGGCGGCGACTGCAACGACGCTGCGGCAACGATCAGCCCGGGCGCGATGGAGCTGTGCAACAACAAGGACGACAACTGCAACTCGCTCATCGACGAGCAAGCCAGCGCCGAGTCGTGTCCGCTCAACCAAAACGCGATCTTCGCGTGCGTCAACGGCCAGTGTCAGGTCAAGTCCTGCGCCACCGGCTTCTACAACCTCAACGGCGCGTTCAGCGACGGCTGCGAGTGCAACGGCAATGACCAAAACGAGCCCAACGACACCTGCGGCCAAGCCGTCGTCGTCGATGCGGCGCTGTACGACACCGGCAAGACCGCCAACGTCGAGGGCAAGTGCGTCACGACCGACATCGACTGGTACGCGGTCAATGCCGTCGACTTGGGCGACGGCGGCTACGCGGCGTGCGACAAGTTCAACTTGCGGGTGCTGTTCACCAAACAGCCCGGCGGCTTGGTGTTCGACATCTGGAAGGGCACCTGTCCGGCCGGTGGGACCAACAGCATGTGCTGCGGCGGCACCGACTTCAACTGGTTCACCAACTTCAAGGGCGCCCAAAACGGTGAGACTGGTCGCCAGTGGTCCGAATGGGGCGAGTGCCCCTGCCAGACCGGTAACCAGTTTGACCAGAGCAACTACGCCTGGTCGCTCAGCCCTGGCAACGGCGGCCCGTACTGCTCGGCGTTCAACGGCGGCGGCGTGTGCTATCCGACCGGATGGCGCTTCACGGAGTGCAAAGACGACTCCTCGTGGTACTACGTCCGGGTCTACCGGCCCAACGTCGGCGCGCCGACGTGCGGTACCTACAAGCTCGAAGTCTCCAACGGCTTGTACGGTCAGCCCGGCCCTGGTATCGGCCGTAAGGGCCTGTAGCGTCCAGTCGCTTGCGCATCGTCAGCTGGAACGTCAATGGCCTGCGGGCCTGTGGTCAGAAGGGCTTTGGCTCCTGGCTGCAGGCCTGCGGTGCCGACGTGGTGTGCCTGCAGGAGATCCGCGCGCTGCCCGAGCAGCTGCCGCCGGAGCTGATGGCGCCGCCGGGGTGGCACCTCGCGTTCAGTCCGGCGCAGCGACTGGGCTACAGCGGCGTGGCGTTGCTCAGCCGGCAGCCGTGGCAGACGCTGTACACCTCACTGGGTGACCCAGAATTGGATTGCGAAGGTCGGCTGCAGATTGCGCAGTTTGGCAAGCTGACGGTCGCCGGCGTGTATTTCCCCAACGGCAATGGCAAGGACCGCGACAATTCGCGCATACCGTACAAGTTGGCTTTCTACCGGGCGCTACAGGCCCGGCTGCAGCCGCTGTGCGACACAGGTCAGCCAGTGGTGGTGCTGGGCGACTGGAACACCGCGCCCGAGGCGATCGATCTGGCGCGGCCCAAGGACAACGAAAAGACCTCAGGGTTTACGCCAGAGGAGCGCGAAGAGGTGCGCCAGTGGCTGCGCGCCGGGTGGACCGATACGTTTCGGCACTTGCACCCGCATCAGCGCGATGCCTACTCGTGGTGGTCGCAGCGCTTTGGCGTGCGGGCCAAGAACATTGGGTGGCGCATCGACCTGGCGCTGTGCTCGCGCGGGGCGCTGCCGCACCTGCGCAGCGCGGAGATTGCCTGCGATGTGCAGGGCTCAGATCATTGCCCGATCGTAGTAGACTTTGACCCGCTAATTCAAAGTGTTGAATAAACGGTGCGTCTGATCAGGGCACCGGCTGATCTGGACGCACCCTTTGTTCAGATCCGCCACCCTCACGGGCATGCAGCCGCGCCAGCAACGCCGCGTGCAAACCCTGAAAATCGCGACCGCTCATTGCCAGAATCACGTCGCCCGGTTGGGCCCGCGAGCCAACGAGCTCCACGATGTCGGACACCTTGGGCACAAAATGCGCAGGCACGCCTTGTTCTGCGATCCGTCGGCACACCAGCCCTGCGTCCATGATTTCAGTGGCGAGCAGCTTGTCGCTCTCCTTGTGCAACGGCGCGCACAGCACGACCTCGTCGGCCATCGCGAACGCGTCCGGGTACACGTCTTCAAACACCTTGCGCCGCGAGGTGTTGGACTCCGCTTCGAACAGCGCCCACAGCTTGTGCCCCGGGTACTTGCCACGGATCGCCGCCACCGTCTCTTTGACCGCGGTCGGGTGGTGCGCGTAGTCATCGATGACCGACACGCCGTGGGCAATGCCACGCAAGTCCTGGCGTTTCTTGACCCCCTCGAACTGGCTGAGCCCATGTTGCAGCTGTTGCGCCGTCGCGCCCAAATCCAGCGCCAGCGTCAGCGCGGCCGCGGTGTTGAGCACGTTGTGACGACCGGCCATCGGCGACGCAAACTCGCCCAGCAGCTGACCAGGCGCAAACTGCGGCAGCGGGTCGCGGCCGTTGACGGGTGCCGCGGTGCCCTTGCGAAGCCCAAACTTGGCCCCGGTCTGGTCGATGACCAAGTCTTCGATGACGACGTCTAGCGGTGCGCTGCCGGCAAAGCCATAGCGCGCCACGCGGCCCGCACAAGCTGGCAGCACCGCCGTCACCCGTTCGTCTTCGCCCCACGCCGCCAGCAGGCCATCAGCTGGAAACAGGGAGGCAAAAAGAGCAAAAGCCCGCTGCACCGCCAAAAAGTCCGGATAAATATCAGCATGATCGAACTCGCAACTCGTCAGCACCCCGTGATGCGGGCGGTAATGCACAAACTTGGGGCGCTTGTCGAAGTAGGCGGTGTCGTACTCGTCGCCCTCGATCACAAACGGCACCCCGCTGCCCAGCCGAAACGAAGTGCCCAGATTTTTGGGCACACCGCCCACCAACAAGCCCGGTTGCAGCCCCGAAGACTCCAGCAGCCACGCCATCAGGCTCGTCGTGGTGGTCTTGCCATGCGTCCCCGCAATCACGACCGAGGTCCTGCCGCGCAGCATCCAGTCGCCCAGCGCTTCGGGAAACGAGCAGTAGGCCATCCCGCGCTCGCGCATCGCCACGGCTTCCGGGTTATCGCGGCGGGTGATGTTGCCGACCACCACCAAGTCGGGACCCCAGTCCAGATTGGCCGCCGCGTAGCCTTCGGCGAACGGAATCTGCCACTGCACCAAGTTGTTGCGCATCGGGTCGAACACGCCGGCATCGGAGCCGCGGACTTCTAAGCCCTTGGCTTGCAGCATCCCGGCGAAGTTGCCCATCGCCGAACCGCCGATGCCGATCAGGTGCACTTTGCGCACGCTGTTGTAGTCGACGGTAGGCCGTGCCTCCGGGATGCGCTCAGCGGGACCAGGGGCAAAAGCGCTAGCCGACATCATCAGGTCCTCCTGCGCCACGGGGCAGTGGGCGCGTCGTCAGTCTAGGGGGCCGCCGATTATCGTCAAAAAATCCGTCCGTGGTGGCGGTCATACATGGACGCACCCTTTGTTCAACACCTTATTTTTACAGCACAATGCTTGACAGTCCCGGTTGCGACTCCGCCGATTGGCCGCCGTCGCCAAGCCAGCCCTTGCGTGGCACAATCCGGCCGGCGCACGCCGCTGTGTCGCCCTTGCCGCTGTCGCTTGAGGTTTCGCCATGCCATTTACGCTCGGCCCCCGCACCCTGCACCACGTCGCCGTGATCGGCTCGGGTCAAATTGGTCCCGATATCGCGTTGCATTTTGCCAAAGTGCTGCAACCTTTCGGTGTGACTGTGGTGGTCGTCGACGTCAGCCTTGCGGCCTTGCAGGCAGGCCAGGCCCGCATCTGGAAAAAGATCGACAAGGGCGCTCAGACCGGCGCGTTCAAGCCGGCCCAGGCTGATGCCATCAAGGCCGCGCTGCAATTCACCACCGACTACGGGCAACTGGCGGGCGCCCAGCTGGTCGTCGAAGCCGCGACCGAAGATGAGGCGCTCAAGGGCCGAATCTTCCAGCAAGTGGAGAGCCTGGTCGCAGTCGACACCGTGCTGTTGTCCAACAGCTCGCACCTCGAGCCCGAGCGCATCTTCGCAGGCCTGCGGCACCCCCAGCGCTCGGCGGTGGCCCACTACTTTTTTCCGGCTGAGCGCAACGTCGTCATCGAGATTGTGGCCGGTGCCCAGACCGACGCGCTGCTGCAGGCGTGGCTGCTGCAATTCTATGTGGCGATTGGCAAAGTCGCGATTCCGGTGAAGTCGCGCTACGGCTATGCCGTCGACCCCATCTTCGAGGGCCTGTTCCAAGCTGCCTGCTTGTGTGTGCAAGAGGGCTTGGGCACGATCAAAGAAGTCGACTTTGCGGCCCGCGCAGCCCTGGGCGTGACCGTTGGGCCGTTTACGGCCATGAACTTGACCGGCGGCAACCCGATTACGCAGCACGGGTTGGGTCTGATGCAGCAGCGGTTTGCGACGCCGCAGTGGCCCACGCCGTGGTTCGCAGTGCCCGCACTGCTGGCGGACAAGCTGGCGGCCGAAGGGCCGGCGGGCAAGTGGCCGGTGTGTGAGCGCGGCGAAACGGCCGACGTTGCACCCGAGCCGCGCGACCGGATCCATGCGGCGCTCCATGGTGCGTATCTCGGCATTTGTTTTGGCATTCTCGACACCGGCATCATCACGCCGGCCGATCTGGAGCTGGCGATTGAGCTGGCGCTGGACCAAAAAGGCCCGGCCCGGCTGGCCAACCAGTTGGGCACCGACCGAGCGCTGGCGCTGGTGCAGGCCTACGCGGCAACCCATCCGGCCATGGCGGTGCCGTACACGCTGCGGGCGACGCAAGGTCCGATCGTGGTGCCAACGGTGATCGCGCACGACGTGCCGGTGGCAGACGGGTTGGTGCGGGTGCTCACAATTCGGCGGCCCAAGGTGCTCAACGCGCTCAATGCCGATACTTTTGCCCAGATTGCCGGTGCGGTGGCGCAAGCGCAGGCCGATCCGGCGGTGCAGGCAGTGGTGCTGACCGGCCACGGTGGCAAGGCCTTTGTGTCCGGAGCCGACATTGGTGCGCTGGCGGCGGTGCAGGCACCGGCTGATGGGCGGGCCTTGGCCGAGCTCGGGCAAGCGGTCTGCCGCGCCATCGAAGTCGCGACCAAGCCGGTGGTGGCGGCGATCAACGGCCTGGCT
The DNA here is from genome assembly GCA_947499075.1 of Myxococcales bacterium. GTDB lineage: Bacteria > Myxococcota_A > UBA9042 > UBA9042 > UBA9042 > SXRM01. The sequence goes on along the minus strand of CANMNA010000107.1, from coordinate 927 downwards.
TTTGGCGGTGGTCTGGAGCTCGCGCTGGCCTGTCATGCGCGGGTGGCGGTGGCCGGCGTGCGCGCGCTGGCCGGGCTGCCCGAAGTCAACTTGGGCATTATTCCGGGTGCGGGCGGCTCGCAGCGGTTGCCGCGGCTGGTGGGGATGGACCACGGGCTGCGCCTTTTGCGCACCGCGCAGACCCTGTCGAGCGACGAAGCGCTGGCGCTGGGTCTGGTCCGGTCGCTGCATCCGGCCGATCAGCTGCAAGACGCGGCGGTGGCGCTGGCTGCAGCCGCAGGCCGTGGCGAAGTTGCCCTGCCGCCGCTGCCCAACGGGCCTTTGGACGCAGCCGCCGAGCCGCCAAAGTGCGACATCGGGCACCGCAGTCGCGCCGTCGACGCCATCTTGTGCGAGGTGGTGCTGACTGGCGCCCGCAACGGTCTGCAGCACGGCTTGGCGGCCGAGTTAGACGGTTTTGAGCGCATTTGCGCCCTGCAAGACATGCGCATCGGCATCGACACGTTTGTGCAACATGGCCCCAAAGCCGAGCCCGCGTTCGTGCACGCGTGAGCCAACCTGCGCTGCTGGGGCAGCCCAAGCAGCGCTGGGGCGCCGCAGTGGCCGCGCCGGTGGTGGTCGGCCTGATCGTGGTCCTTGCGATGTTTGGCCGCGTGCAGCAGTGGGAAAAGCAGCGGATGGACGCCGAATTGCAGCGTCAGGCCGCGACTTTGGCCCATGCGCTCAGCGAGCGGTTTGCCCAAAACGCCGAATTGGCCCAGGCAGCGGCCAGCTTGTTTCGCATCTCAGACACGCTGGATCGCCGGACCTTTGATGCCTATGCCGATGATTTCTTGCGGCGCCACCCAGAAATCCGCGCGGTGTCGTGGGCCAAATTCGTCACCGATGCCGAGCGTGCCGCGTTTGAAGCCCGGGGGCGCGCGGATG
>CANMNA010000106.1 GCA_947499075.1 Myxococcales bacterium | reverse complement strand
GCGGCCCCCGATTTGAGATGCGCGGTGCTGGGTTGCTCGCTGCGCTCGACAAGGAACAAGGAACTGAAAGAGCGAGGCGTACTCAGGTACGCCGCAGCGAGAGAAGCGACGCAGTGACGCAGAGATGCGCTCAAAGTGGGGGATCGCGGGCCAGGGCACGGCGGTGAAATGCCCCAGAGTTGGCAATACTGCCGCCGGTCGGGGCGGCGCGTTCCGCCCGCAAACAGGAGCGAAAGTAGCAAAACGCATCGCCATGGGCGCACTCGCCGTCGTGGTTGGCACGGTAGTCGGCATGGTGCTGATGATGGGCCTGCACGTAGCCAACGGCTTGGTAGCCGACTCGCCGCTCCTGTCGAAATTGTCGTCGATCGACTTGAATTGTCACAGTTGCTCAGTGGCCTCAGACGCAGATCGCCTGGCCGGCCGGCCTCGCAAGGTTCGCGCCGACACAGTGACAGAGTCGCCCTCCACGCCGCGCAGTTGACAATTGCACGGCCCAAAGTTATACTCTCGGTATGAAAACTGCCGTCTCCATTCCCGATCCATTGTTTAACCTGGCCGACCATGCCGCGGCCGCACTCGGCATCAGCCGCAGCGAATTGTACCAACGTGCGTTGGCAGCTTTTCTGCGCGATCGGCCGCCTCAATCGCTGACTGACCAGATGAACGCGTTCGTCGACGCTCATCCGGAATGCAACGGGCTCGAGCCGGGCTGGCAACAGCTTCAGGCAGAGGTTTTAGGGCGTGACCCGTGGTAGTCGCGAGACCGCCGATACGCCGCGGCGACGTTTGGTGGGTGGACTTTGGGCAACCGCGCGGATCGGCGCCGGCGCTGCGCCATCCGGCGGTCGTTGTGCAGTGCAATCCGCTCAACGCCAGCCGGCTCGCGACCGTTGTCGTCGTCGGCATGTCGAGCAATCTGACGCTGGCCACCCAGCCGGGCAACGTCCAATTGTCGGCACGGGTTGCGGGACTGCCGAAAGATTGCGTCGTCAACGTCACGCAAGTCGCAACGGTGGACCGCGCGAACCTGCTCGAGCACGTCGGCAGCCTTCCAACTGCGATGGTCGCAAAGGTGGACGCAGGCATTCGAACTACGCTCGGCTTGCCTTAGGAACTGTCCAAGTATGGCTTGGACAGTTCGTGCTTGCTTGGTGGGTCGCAAGCTCGCGACTTTGCAAGTCGACTCGCCGCTCCTTCTTTGCGGCAAGTGATCGAGTAATTCGTGCTGGAGCCCTTAGCGACCTTGCTCCCCGCCGCCGTGAATCGATCACAGGGTGACCGCGGGCGCCACACTGAAGACCTGAGCGATGTCGAACGAAGATTTTGAGAACCGCTAGACCTCTTCGACCACAGTGTCTTTGAGTTCCTTCCTGTTCAGTTCAAGAAACAGCTTGGCATCTCGCTTGTTTGGCTCGTCCAAGTCGGTGAAGAAGCGGTAGCAAGAAGAGCAATCGCCATCCGAGCCCCGCCTCTACCGCAGCATGACTGCCCCAGTCTCCCAAATGATCCCTTCTAACTGCGGCCCCGACTCAAAGCTGCGGATCTGAAAGTCCTTGGTCACCGCCGGCAGCATCACCTGCTTGGTCATCGCGGCGGTCTTCTCGCCGTTCTTCAAGCTGGTCGCCGCAGTGTACGGCGGCTGCAGCGACGCAGTAGGTCCGGCACAAAACGCGCCCGTACTGTTGCCGCCCACACAGTTCGGGTTGAGGTCAAACACGTTGCCGCCGCCGCCGGTAAAGCCGGTCAGGATTACGCCGTCAAAGCGAATTTCCTGATAGCTCAACCAGTTGCTGGTCTTGGGCGGCGCAAAGCACAGGTGGTGGTCGCCCGGGGCGCCAAAGAAGCCGTCCCACGTCTGCCAGTGCGCGGCGGTGAGTTCGCACTTGCCTTGGCTCGGGTCCGGGTTGGTCATGGTCAGCAGCGCAAAGGCTTGGGCGTTGTCGATTTTGAGCCATCCACCGCCGGCGGTGGTCATGTCGCAGTAGCCCTGCCACGGCTTGCCGACACCAACGCTGTCCGGGTCCAGCGTGTACAGGCCTGACTTGGCACCCGCGACACTCTGCTGAACATGTTTGCAGCTGGTCGCCGGGTTGATGGCCGAGCCGGGTGAACAGGTGCCCTTTTGGCACACGCCCACGTCGCTGCAGGGCGTGGCGTCCAAGGCCAAGTGGTCGCAGCCGCTTTTGGCCTGGCAGCTGTCGGTGGTGCAGGGGTTGCCGTCGTCGCAAGCGACCGCGCTGCCGCCACAGGTGCCGCCGCTGCAGGCATCGCCGCTGGTGCACGCCGAGTTGTCGTTGCACGCCAGCGTGTTGTTCTTGGTGGTGCACCCGGTCTTGGCATCGCATCCATCGGTTGTGCACAATTTGCCGTCGTCGCAGGCCTTAGCCGGTCCGGGCTTGCACGCGCTGCCGTTGCAAAATTCGCTGGTGGTGCAAGCGTTGCCGTCGTCGCAATTGCCGCTGCCCGCGGTGTGGGTGCATCCGGTGGCCAAGCCGCAGGCATCGACGGTGCACGCATTGCCATCGTCGCAGTTGACCGCCGTGCCACCGCAGCTGCCGCCGCTGCATCCATCGCCGCTGGTGCAGGCACTGCCATCGCTGCAGGTAGCCGCGTTGGGCAAGTGGCTGCATCCTTTGGCGGACACGCATCCGTCGTCGGTGCACGGATTGCTGTCGGCGCAATTGGTGGCCTTGCCGCCGCCGCAACTGCCGCCGCTGCAGCTGTCACCGACTGTGCAGGCGTTGCTGTCGTCGCAGGGGATGGTCAGGTTGCCGTGGCTGCATCCGTTGGCGGCGCTGCAGGTGTCGCTGGTGCAGGGGTTGCTGTCGTTGCAGTCGGTGGCCGTGCCGGCCTTGCACACGCCAGCAGCGCACTGATCGCCGGTCGTGCACGCGCTGCCGTCGCTGCACGTCGCGCTGTTGGCCAGCTGCACGCATCCTTTGGCCTTGTCGCAACTGTCATCGGTGCACGGCTTGCCGTCATCGCAGACCACCGGCTTGCCGACCGTGCAAGCGCTGTTGGCGCAGACGTCGCCGCTGGTGCACGGGTCACCGTCGTCGCAGCTGGCGACCAGCGGCTTGGCCATACATCCAGGCTTGGCGTCGCAGATGTCGAGCGTGCAGAAGTTCTTGTCGTCGCAGGTGATGATCGTGCCAGCCTTGCACGATGCGCTCACGCACGTATCGCCTTGGGTGCAGGCGTTGCCATCGCTGCATGCTTGCACCACGGGCAGGTAGGCGCATCCGCCGCTGCCGCACGCTTCGGTGGTGCAGCTGTTGCCGTCGTTGCAGCTGCCTTCGTCGGTTTGGCCGTTGCAGTCATCGTCTAGCCCGTTGCATAGCTCCTTGGGCTTGGCGATGCACGGATCAGGACCCGCGTCAGCGACCACCTCGGCTGTCACTTCGGCATCGGCCGCACTGTCGGCTGGTTCGTCCAACGGCGCATCTGGGCTCAGGTCTGGCGTCGCCTGTTGATCCATGGCCGCATCGGGGGCTTCAACGACCTCGGGTCCTGTCTCAGGCGGCACGTCTGGGGCAACTTCGGACGCAGCGTCGGGCACCGCTTGGGTGTCGTCCACCGCCTCAGCTGGCGCGTCGTTGGCCGTGTCCGCTTCAGCCGCTACCTCATCGGTCCCGGCCAAGTCTGGTGCAGCGTCAGGCGTGCCCACACTGTCTAGCCCATCGGTGGGCGGCGCAACGTCGGCTTCGGCCTGTCCTGTATCCTGTTGTGCAGCATCAACTTCGGCCACCGCCTGGCTATCCTCGCCTGCACCCGTACTGGCGTCAGCGCTATCAGCGATGGCCAGAGCCGTGTCGCCGTCTGGACCGGCAACAGTGTCGCTGGTGGTCGCATCGGGCTGGCCCAGACCGTCGGCCACGCCAGCCTCAGTCGCCGTGTCCGATGTCGCAGCCGGGTTGGCTTGGACAACGCTGTCTTCGCCGCACGCGGGCTGCAGCAGCACAGCCAAGGTCGCCAAGACCGCCCAGCGTGCTGCCGCTTCTGCCATCCAGTGCTCGTGTCGCATACGCCCTCTTGGCGACAGGCTAGAGCGAATGGGCACCGGGCGCAACTTGTTCAGCCGAAGTCATGCATTGTCGCCGCGCGCGGCTTGCCCAGCGATTCAACGGCCAAATTTTGCGCGACCGCTACAGACCAACAAGCTGGCGCTCAGTCGATGACCTTGGCGCGTCAAGCCGACGCGAGCACCCGCCGGCCAATTCCACACAGCAGCGGCAGGTGATGCACGTCGCCCTCCTGCTGCGGCACCGCCACACACAGCCCGTGCGGCCCGGCCAGCCGCTGCAGCTCCTTGAGGTGGCCGGCATCGGCCTGCCCCAAGTGCAACAGGCGCTGCACCGCGTGCTGGAGTGGCTGAACCAACCCGGCAGCTTGATCGGGATCAATGCCCTGCGCCACCAGCTGCGCCGCCATTTCCAGCGCCGCCGGCGGCGGCTGCAGGTGCGCAGGCAGCTGCATCACCCGGTTGACCACAAAGCCCGCGACGTCGATGTGGTGTGCGACCAGCGTGTGGTGCAGGTGGCGGGCCTCGCGCAGGCTGGTCTCGCCCGGCGCCGTGACAATCAAAAAGTGGGTGGTGTCCGCACGCAACATGGCATCGGTCGCCAGCGCCCGGTCGCGCAGCCGCGGCAGAACGGCTTGAAACGCCACGAAAAATTCGGCGACGTCGGGCAGCGTCTCGCTGCCAAACAGCCGGCCTAGCACGCCCATCGCCATCGAGCTGCCGGTCCCAAACAGGCCTGCCAGGCCGCCGACCTTCTTGCCCGGCAGCGGCACCTTGCTGAACCACTTGAGCACCCGGTCATTGATAAAACTGGCCAGCGTGTTGCCCGACCTCAAGAAATCCAAGGCGTTGTGCATAGGCGGGGTGTCCAGCACCAGCAAGTCAAACCGCGGGTCGCTGCACATCTCGTAGATGAGTTCGAGCGCCATGTAGTCGGGCGAGGCTTGCAGCGTCGGCAGAAACGCCCGGTAAATTCGGTTGTTGAGCACTTGCTCGCGCATGGCTTGGTCCGGCAGCAAGCGCTCGACCATGGCAATGGCACCGGTGGTCGGGTCGAGCATCATCGCATGCAAGGTGCCCCCGGGCACACAATCCATCGGCATCTGGTCGGCCAGCCGCGGCAGCACTTCGTGGGCAGTGTTGGGCAGGGGCAAGATCGCGTTGGGATCGTCGCTGTGCAAGCCAAGCGCCTGTAGCAGCCGTCGCGCCGGGTCGATGGTCAAGACCAGCACACGCCGTCCGCTCGCCGCGGCTGCCAGCGCGACCGCCGCCGCCGTAGTGGTCTTGCCGACGCCGCCTGAGCCTGCCATGACCAGCAGCTTGGCGCGCGCGAAATCGACCGGCGGCCGCGCGGGATGCTTCACGCCGGCTCCAAGGTCTGGCCATTGAGGTGCAGCGCCAGCTCATCGACAGCCGCCAGCGGCAAGTCGCGCCGAAACAGAAACGGCAACTGCACTAATTTGCCTTGGACCGCCGCCGCCAGCTTGGGCACCAGCGCCAGCGCCCGGGCGCGCCGGCTCGCCAGCACACGGGCCGCCCACAGCCAATTTTGGACCGGCACGTCGCTGCCTTGTTCGCCCAGCGCCTGCAACGCCGCCAGCTGATCCAGCTCGAGCCCTTGAGGCACCACCCCGTTGAGCACCAACGCTGCAGCCGTGACGCCGTGGGCCTTGCGCAGGATCTCTTGCAGCTCCAGCGTCTCCACTACCGGCATGTCTTCGGGCAGCGTGACCAAGACCAAGCCCGTCCGCTGCGGATCGAGCAGCATCTCGCGCATGCCGGCCGCGTAATTGTGCACCGGACCCGAGCGAAAGGCCTGCTGCAGCGTGCGCGGAATCTGGTACATGCCCTGCACAAAGCCGCTGGTCGGCAGGTCGCAGATCGCCAAGTCCCAGGTCCGGTCGCCCTTGGGTCCGTGCAGCTGCAGCATGTGCCAGACTTGGTACAGCGTCAGGATCGGCTTGATCGCGGGCACCGCCGCAAAAAACGACTCGACGGCGCGGTTGCGCAGCGCCAAGTTGACCAAGGTCTCGACCTTGAGCTGCTGGATGGCAAAGAAGCGCAGTGAATCCATAACATCGAGCGCCATCACATCGATGTTGGGCGCTGCACGGGCAGGGATCGGGCCCGGGTGGGCCATCCCGAAGAGTGGCCCGGCCCGTGACACCGACTCCAGCTCGACCAGCAGCACGCGCTTGCCCTGCGCCGCCGCTTGGCGCGCCAGTGCTTGGGCGACCGTCGACTTGCCGACGCCACCCTTGCCTGTGACCAGTAGCAGCTCGCGCCGCAGCAATTCGCTGCAAATCTGCTTGGCGGGCTGCATTGGCGCGGCCTGCGGGGACGAATTGGCGCTGGTCGGACCGTCGGTCATGGCGGCGAGCATAGCCCGCTTGGCAGCGTTGGCAACCGGGGCCTGCGCCCGCGATCCCCCGCTTTGAGCGCATCTCTGCGTCACTGCGTCGCTTCTCTCGCTGCGGCGTACCTGAGTACGCTTCGCTCTTTGAGCTCCTTGTTCCTTGATCTGCATTTCAAATCGGGGGCCGCGAGAGATTTCTGTGGGGAATTTGGGGCGCTTTGGGCTTGCAACCTGCTGTAACCTTGTCACACTGCCGGCAGTTGCTTGGGAGTGCGCCCGCGTGCCTGACCGTTCGACCACCGCGCCCGGCCAACGCGAGCCCAAAGAGTTTCAGCAGCAAGCCGCGCACTTGCTGGCGCAAAATGTCGCCCGGCCGTCGCGGATGCGGCTGCATGTGTTTTTGGGCATCGGCTCGTTTGCTTGCTCTGTTGGTTGCCAAGCGCCCGAAAGCGTTCGACCCGCGGCAACGGTGCCGAGCCTGCTGCTGATCGACTTGATTGCGTCGGGGCCCTGACACGCGAGCCGCGGCTACTTCGGGCTGACCGCCAGCCCCCGCCACGTCGTTTGGGCGTCGCGCGCCGATTGCGGTCGCTGTGATGGTCGCTTGGCCAGCAACTGGAGCACAAACGCATCAAGATCGCGGTTGATCCAACTGACCCATTGCGAGGGCGGCTTGGGCGCGGCGAACACGTGTGCTTGCTGCAGCGCCGCCGCTGTCTCTTGATCAAATGGCAGATGGCCCATCAGCATCTCGAATAGCATCACCCCCAGACTATACAAGTCGGCGCGGGGGTCTAGCCCTGTGCTCAAAACTTGTTCTGGGCTCATGTAAGGAACGGTCAAGGAACAACTCGATCACTTTGGTGCTGCAAGGAGCGGCGAGTCGGCTGTCAAGCCGCGAGCTTGCCCGCGATCCCCCGCTTTGAGCGCATCTCTGCGTCACTGCGTCGCTTCTCTCGCTGCGGCGTACCAGAGTACGCCTCGCTCTTTCAGCTCCTTGTTCCTTGATCTGCATCTCAAATCGGGGGACGCGCGAGATTTCTGTGGGGAAT
>CANMNA010000105.1 GCA_947499075.1 Myxococcales bacterium | reverse complement strand
CACGCAAAACTTCCTGCCCGCATCATGAAAACTTAGTCTGGATCGGCAATTCCACAGGCTAGGTGCGTCTTGATTTCCGGGTGCGCCTTGTGAGGCGTCGCCGAGATGGTGGTGGCAGACTGGGGTCGGGGACTTTCGATCACGTCTGCTGCAAGTGGCGCTCAGGTTGCACCCCAGCCCCCGCGCCACTACACTTCCGCGCCCCGCAGGCCGGGCGGGCCGCAGGCTACGCCACCGATTGGAGCTACATTGTGACCATCACCGAAAAAATCGCCAATCGTTCTGCACATGTTGTCGTCATCGGCTTGGGCTATGTCGGCCTGCCGCTGGCCGTCCGCATGGCCGGCGTCGGGCTGCGCACCCTGGGCATCGATATCAACAAGCCGCGCGTCGATCGCGTCAACGCCGGCATCTCTGACATCGGCGACGTACCCAGCGAGCTGCTTGCGCCGCTGGTTGCCAACGGCATGCTGAGTGCCCACACGACGTTTGAGGTGGTGGCCCAAGCCGACGCCGTGGTGATCTGCGTGCCCACGCCGCTGTCCAAGACCCGCGATCCGGACAACAGCTACATCGTCAAGGCACTGGAGTCGGTCGGCGTGTACGCGCGGGCAGGGCAGCTGTTCGTGCTGGAGTCGACGACCTACCCTGGCTTTACCCGCGAAGTCATGGTGCCCATGCTCGAGTTCGCGACTGGCTTGCAGGCTGGGCAAGCGTTTCATGTCGCGTTTAGCCCAGAGCGCATCGATCCTGGCAACGAGCGCTACGGCGTCAAGAACACCACCAAGATTGTGGGCGGCATGACCCCCGCGTGCAGCGAAGCCGTGCGCGCGCTGTACGGGGCGTTTATCGACACGGTCCGGTCGGTGTCGAGCCCGGACTGTGCGGAGATGGTCAAGCTGCTAGAAAACACCTTCCGCGCTGTCAACATCGGTTTGGTCAACGAAGTGGCGCTGATGAGTGCCAAGCTTGGGCTGAACGCGTTTGAGATCATCGACGCCGCAGCGACTAAACCGTTTGGCTTCATGCCGTTCTATCCGGGACCGGGTCTGGGCGGGCACTGCATTCCTATCGATCCGCTGTACCTGTCGTGGAAGCTTAAGTCGATGAACTACCAAGCGCGGTTCATCGAACTTGCCGACGCCATCAACACCTCGATGCCAGCCCATGTCGTCAGCCGTGTCCAAGATGCGCTCAACGACCGGTCGTTGGCGCTCAAAGGCAGCAAAGTGCTGGTGCTCGGTGTGGCGTACAAGCGCGACATCGAAGACTACCGCGAATCGCCGGCGATCACCGTGCTCGACTTGCTGGAGAAGAAGGGCGCGCTTGTCGACTACTACGACCCGCATGTGCCGAGCTACCGCGAGGACAATCATGTGCGCACAAGCATTGCCGGCCTGAGCGGGTTGGGCAGCTACGACGCCGTGTTGATCACCACCGACCACCGCGCCTTTGACTATGACGACATCGTCAACCGGGCCAAGCTGGTAGTCGATACCCGCAATGCGACCAAGTCGGTGGCCACTGGCCGCGACAAGATCGTATTGCTGTAACGGCCGAGCCTGCCGCCACCTATGTCGGAAATTCAACCAGTTGCACCGCTCGATGCCGCGCCTGAACCGGTCGCGTCGCTGCCCATTTGGGGTAAGCCCTTGCCGCCGGTCGCGGCGAACCGCCACGCGATTTGGCTGCGGTGGACTGCTGGCCTGGCGCTGGGTGTGCTGTTCACCTGGTTGTCTTCGCGCAATTGGCCGTTGGGGCAGCTGTTTGATGGGCACCTCAGCGTGGGGCAGAGCTTCGCTGGCGACACCGCGCTGCTGATGACCAGCGCCGCGGGGGCAGTTGTCTGGTCCCTGGATCTGGCGGTGCTCGCGACATATGTCATGATGCTGGCGATAATTCATTGGCTGCGCGTGCTCCGCTGGCGGCCGCTGCTCGAGCCGTATGCGCAGGTGCCGGTTCGGGCGCTCAACCGTGCGGGCGCTATCGGCTTTATGGCCGTGTTCCTGCTGCCGCTGCGGCTGGGTGAGTTTGTCCGGCCGTTGCTGCTGGCGCGGGACAATGTCGACCACGAGCCGGTGCCCTTTGGCGCAGGTTTGGGCTCCATCGCCCTCGAACGGATCATGGACGGGTTGCTGGTCGCGGCACTGCTGTTCGTAGTCTTGTTTGAAGTCCATCCGGCGACGCTGGCGCGCTACCCGGAAGTGCGGGTCGGTGCGTGGGTGGCCCTGCTGGTGTTTGCGTTGGCGCTAGGCGGGCTGTTGGCGACCTTGGTCGCCCGCGCGTTTACGCTGAGGTGGACTCGCAAAATTATTGGTATAATCTCGCTGCCCCTGGCCGAAAAAGTCATCGGTTTGGTGACAGCGTTTGTCGACGGGCTCAAGGCGCTGCAGTCGCCCTTGCACGCGGCTCAGTTTGTTGGGCTCACGGTCGTGTACTGGGGTGTCAACGGGCTAGGTATTTGGCTGTTTGCGCGCGGTTTTGGCATCCAGATGCCGGTGGTGGCGGCTTACGCCATGATGTCGTGCGTCGTGGTCGGCATGATGGTGCCCAACGGGCCGGCCAATGCGGGCACCTTCTGGTACTGCCTTTTGCTGCCTGCCGGCCTCTACGGGGTCAATGACCACGCCCCGCGCACGGTGGCGTTTGCGCTCGGCCTGTGGTTTGTCCAGACAGTGCAATTGGCGGTTTTCGGCCTGTGGGGCAGCTGGGCCGATGCGCGTGTGCTGGCGCGGATGCGCGAAGAAGACGATCCCGAACTGGATTGAACTGAGCCAGAACTGGATTGAACTGGGCAAAAACGAGATTGAGGGCCCCGACCACAATAAGGAACGGTCGAGGAACAACTCGATCACTTTGGTGCTGTAAGGGCCCCGGCGAAATTAAGTCGATCGGCAGTAGTTTCGGCACCGTTGCTGCGAGTCGAACGCTTTCGCGAGCTTGGCAACCAACGAAGCAAGCAAACGAGCCACCAACAAAATCGACTAGATTTTATTGGTGCTCTAAGGAGCGGCGAGTCGGCTGTGAAGCCGTGAGCTTGCGACCCACCCAGCCAGCAAATGGGCCGTCGACAAAATCGATTAGATTTTGTCGGTGCCCTGAGTTGAGCCTGAACCAGATCGAACTGGATCAATGCGTCGGCGGCGGCGGCAACGCAAACGCCAGTTCCAGCAGCGCCCTGACCTGGGTGCCCGGCGGCGAGCCCGGAGGTGCCGGCACCTTGCTGATCGGCTGCGACACATGCAGCGCAAACTTGCCTTCATCGTCGCATTCTAGACTCAAGCCCAGCCCATCGCCCGTCGGCTCTCGGTCAAAAAGGGTGTGCACCGAAGGTGCGACATCGCGGCGGTCCTGAGCGGCGCTCAGCACGTGCAGGGCCTGAACGATCTCTTCGGGAAAATCTTGTTCCCAGACACACACGCTCAGGCCACCGGTCGAAGCCATCAGCATCACCGCCTGCCAAGGCACGTGAACGGGCACGACCTTGCCGTCGTGGTCCGGCATCTGGCCGGTAAAACCTTGCGCCGAAGTGGCGACTTGGGGGTCGAGATTGGGCAGCCCCAGTGGCACCATCATCAACCACACCCGGCCTGGTAGCTGGGCCGGCAGCTCGACGCCCGGATGGCGGGTGTCCACCAGCACGACGGTGGTCCCGAGCCGCACCAGCCGCTCCAAAGCGCGACGCTTACTATCTGGCCTCGGTGGAGAAAGTCCTGTAATTTTTAGATTCTCCGATGGCGTAGGCGGCTTGTCCGCCAGTGGCACGCCGGTCATCCGCTGCAGCACCGGCCACACGTCGCCCAACTGTTCAAGCGCATTGGCCATTTGCGCCGGCAAGTCGGCCGGCCAGAACCATCCGCGGCCGCTCAGTGGGTCCTGCACTGCGCCGATGCGCTTCCACGGCACGGCAAACTCCAGCGGCCCAGCTTGTTGACCCTCGCGCCAGCGCAGGGCAGGTCCGGACAGCGTCACCGCTTGCCAAGGCAAAACGGCGCCAACTTGCCACTCTTCGTGGCTGTGGGTCACAAAGCCCGGCGGAGCGACGACATCGCCATGGCTGGTGTCGATGAGCACCACCGCCCGCTGACCTGGGCCTTCGAGCAGCTGCTGAACGGCAGCCGGCTTGTCTGCGCACCACCCGGCCCGATCGGCGTCCTCCGCCAGCACATGTGGCGCTACATTGAGGTTCCACTCTGCTGCGCCCGGCCGCGCTCGCCCCAGACCCATCTGGTTGAGGCACCGCTCGACATTGGCCAGCCGGTGAGGCTCAAAGCAGACGGGCACCTGCGACGGCACCAAATGGGCCTCGACGCGCTGCGGGCCTGACTTGCCGCGCAAGTAAAACGCGGCCGACCACGCCAACTGCGCTTGAGCTGGCCGATTTTCATCGAGATAGGTGATAAGCAGTGCTCGCCGGTCGCTCCAGTCAACGAAGTCTTCGCTGTCGGCGATCTCGACGCGCACAACGTGGCTGTCCATCCGAACTGGCAGGCCGTTGTTGTCCGGGTGGCGGGCGTCGAACAGCAAGATGACCGCGCCGTGCTCCAGGTACGCCAGTACGCGCTTGCGCAGTTCCTCCACGCGCTGGTTGACATCGCCCATCTGCTCCAGCGGATCGGCGGATGGCCGAATTCGCCCCGCGAGCATCGCCCGTACCGGCCGCCGTAGCAAGGCAACTCGCCAGCCGCGATCCCCCACTTTGAGCGCATCTCTGCGTCACTGCGGCGCTTCTCTCGCTGCGGCGTACCTCAGTACGCCTCGCTCTTTCAGTTCCTTGTTCCTTGTCGAGCGCAGCGAGCAACCCAGCACTGCGCATCTCAAATCGGGGGCCGCGGGAGATTTCTGTGGGGAATTTAGGCCAGCGGGAGTGTGATCGGAATCGGTGGATTGCCGCTCAGCCATACTGCGGTTCAGTGCCCGTACGCGAACTCGTCGTTGACACGGTCGTCGTAAGTGCCAAATTTAACAAGCTTGCCCTCAAAATGCAGCTTGATAGTCCCGATCTCGCCGGCGCGGTGCTTGGCGATGATGAGCTCAGCTAGGTGTTCATCCTTGGTGTTGTCGTAGTAGTGTTCTCGGTGAATAAACCAAATAATGTCGGCATCCTGCTCGATCGATCCTGAGCCGCGCAGGTCGCTCATTTGCGGTTTGCGGCCCGTGCGGTTTTCGACCTCGCGGTTGAGTTGCGACAGCGCAAGCACGGTACAGCGTAGCTCCTTGGCCAGCGCCTTGAGTGCCTGTGAGCACTCGGCAATCGCGTTCTCCGAACTCTGGCGCGGGCCACCAGTGCCCTTCATCAGTTGCAAGTAATCGACCACAATCAGATCGATCGGCCCCTGCATCGCTAGCCGCTTGCAACGCGCGCGGATGTCGGCAGGACTGAGCGCGCCGGTGTCGTCGATGTAGATGTCCAGATCGCTCAGCTCAGTGGCAGCCTGGCGCAAATTGGCTTCGTCTTCGGGCGATATCGTGCCTTTTCGCAGGTTGGTCAGCTCAACGTGCGATGCCGCCGAGTAGAACCGCTCGACGAGCTGCGTGTCGCCCATCTCCAGCGAGAAGATCGCGACTTTGCAAGAGGCACCGGGCTCATCTTTGCGCCGCTGCCGAGCAACCTGATAGGCCAAATTGAGCGCAAATGCCGACTTGCCCATGGCTGGTCGCGCCGCAAGGATGATCAAGTCGGTTTTGTGCAACCCGAGGTGCTTGTAGTCGATGTCGCGAAAGCCGGTGCGCGTCCCGGTCATCTCGTTGCCCTCCCGCGCTGAACGCAAAATGCGCTCGTAGACTTCTTGCACCAAGTCTTTGACATGCCGCGGTCCGCCGCGCACCGCGGAATCGAGCGCCGTGCGCAGCTCGCGATCGACCATGTCCATGAAACCATCTGGATCGACGCCCTGACGGTACCCCTCTTGCTGGAGCTTGTGGGTCGCGTCGAGCACTTTGCGCACCATCGCCAGTTTCGATACCCGGCGGGCATACGTCTCGACGGCATGGGTCGAGCCGGCCACGAACACAAGGTCGGTCAGGTATTGGCGGGAAACCGCGTTACCGTGGCCACTGGACTCGAGCTCGCCGTACGTCGCGATCGGATCGGTGGCGTCACCGCGGGTCGCCAGTCGGCACATGGCTTCAAACGCAAACCGGTGGCGGGCATCGTAGAAATCGTCTGGCCGCATCGCAGTTTGGGCCAGCGCAATCGCCTCCACGTCGTCTAGGCATGCGGCAATGATCGCAGCCTCGGCAAACAGGTCCGCCGGCGGCACCATGTCGGGTTGTTGTGGTGCGCCGGTGTGAGACCGGCCAGGCTTGCGCGGTTGCTCAGGCTGGCGGCGGCGCGCAGCGGGATCAAAGCCAGAGTCGCGTACTCCTTGGAACGAAGGCTCATCGGCGGGCAGCGGATGAGGTACGTCGCCGACATCGAAAAAGCCGTCGTCCGCGCCAAACTCAGGCGGTGCGTCCCGATCGTCCGGCGTCAGCGGTGCGAAGCTGGCTTCCGAGGGATCGGACACTGCGCCTACACCGGCAAAGTCGCTGGCGGCTTCATCAAACCCGTCCAAGTTTTCAGGCATTTCCATCCAGTTGCCGAACGGGGCTTGCAATGCGAGCGGCATGTTGACAGTCTACCACTGTCGGTGGTCCGGCGGAAATGGCGGGCCGGCGAACGGTCCCCACATTATCCGTCATTTTCGGGCGTTGCGCTCGACGTGGATCCGGCCCAGTCCGGGCTCCCCAGCGACCAGCTTAGCCCGCGACATCCAGCAAAAAACCGCCCGCCGTACCGGGGGTTCTGAGGCCGCGCATGCACCAGATTGGCGACGTCATCGACGGCTACTGCCCCCGGTGTCGCTTGAACACCTACCAGATCGTGTCGGCCACCGATGGCCGCGAGGTCTTCACCGCGACCTGCCGGACCTGCCGCAACACGTTTTCGTGGAAGCCCGAAGTCAGCATCGATGAGCTGCGCGACAAGACGGTCAAGAAGCTCAAGATGATGGTGCGCAAGAAGGCCAAGGATATGGTGCAGCCGTCGATCGTGACGTTTGCTTCGCGCAAGAACCGCGATGCCGGCGAGATGGACATGCCCCGGCGGGCCTACCGCGAGATGCACGGCCGCGATCCGGACCCGACACCGCCGCCCGTCGGTCCGGCTGCTATCATCGCCGCGGCGGCCGAGGCCCAGGCCAAGCTCAACCTGCCGGCTGCCGAGCCGCCTCCGCCAGGGACACCAGTGGCGCCGACGGTGCGCTGGCAGAAAGTGACCGCGACGCTGTCAGCGCGCGATGGCCGACCCTACAACGCCACGAGGACCTACAAGATCGGCGATGTCTTGCTGCACAAGACGCATGGCTTGGGTGTCGTTGAAGCTGTTGTGCACGAAAAGGCGGTCATGGTGCTGTTTCGCGACACCGAAACGGTGCTCGAGATGGGCGCGCCGGTTCAATACGGCTAGTACCTCGTTACAGGGATTTCGATCAGTTGACTGTCGCCGTTGCACGGACTTCTCTGGCGGGGCGCAAATCCAAGACCGAGCGGTCGAAGATTTTTAGGTTTGTAATTTCATAATCTTGTCAGCCGGTCTGGGCGGCGCAGTGGCCGCAAGCCGAAAACTTTCATTCCAGGTATCCGACGCCCATGCACATCGCAGCCTTAGCATCGCATTGGCCCCGACCATGGACCAGCGCATCCCGGGCAGTCGGCAGCGGGCTTGGATGACCCACGCGTGCACGCTTTCCATCGCACCGGAGCCAATCAGCGCTTG
>CANMNA010000104.1 GCA_947499075.1 Myxococcales bacterium | reverse complement strand
CACCTCTTGGGCCAGCGCCAGCGCCGCGCCCGCGACGTCGGGGCTCATCACCGTGACGTAGATCGGCACGCTGGCCAAGTCGGCCGCGACCAGACCCAGCTCTTGCAGCGCCGCCAGCAGCCGATCCAGGCCCACCGAGATGCCGACTGCCGGGACCTTCTCGCGCGAAAAGCTCTCGATCAGGCCATCGTAGCGACCGCCCGACATCACCGCGCCCATCGCCGCCACCTTGGGGTCGGTCAGCCGCGTCTCGTAAATCACGCCGGTGTAGTAGTCCAAGCCGCGGGCAATCGTGCAGTCAAACCGCAGCTGGTCACCAAAGCCGGCGGCCGTCACGAGCGCCTGCACCTGCCCAATCCGCTGAAGCGCCGCGTGCAACGGCGCGGCCTGTGCCCGTTCAGCTTGGTCCAGCAACTGCGGCAACGTCGCGGTCTGAAACGCGGCAATCAGCGCTTCAGTCTGGGCCTGATCCGCGCCGGTATGCGCCACGATTTCCGCGACCACCACCGGCACTGGCGCCTTGTCCAGTTTGTCGATGGCCCGAATACACGCGGTCTGGTGGCCTGGATCAGCCACGCCATGCAGCGCCAGCATGCCGAACAGCACGTCGCGGTGGTTCAAGTGCAGCGTGGCCTGGGCAATGCCAAGCGCCCGCAGCACCGCCAGCCCCGCGATCAGCACCTCGGCATCGGCGACCGCCCTATCGACGCCACAGATGTCGACATCGCACTGGACAAACTCGCGAAACCGGCCGCGCTGCGGCTTGTCGGCCCGCCACACCGGCGCCACTTGGTAGCGCCGAAACGGCAACTGCAGCGCGCCGCGGTGTTCGGCCACGACCCGCGCCAGCGGCACCGTCAGATCGTAGCGCAGCGCCACCGCCCGCTGACCGTGGTCCAGGAAGTGGTACAGCAGCTTGTCGGCCTCGGCACCCGACTTGTGCGCCAGCGTCTCCAGGTATTCCAGCGCCGGAGTCTGCAGCGGCACAAAGCCGTGGACCTCAAAAGTCTGCTCAATGGTGCGGATCATCTGGGCCCGCGGTGCCATCAGCGGCGGCAAATAGTCACGAAAGCCTTTGAGGGTCTGAGCTTGCATCGGGTGTCTCGTCGGCGCGCAAGGCTGCGGCACAGGCACCGTGTACGCGCTTGGCGCGGTGCGGGCAAGCCCCCTGGGCACTGCTCTGGGCACTGCTCCCTGGGCACTGCTCTGGGCACTGCTCTGGGCACTCCTCTGGGCACTCCTCTGGGCACTGCTCTGGGCACTCCTCTTGACCAAAGCGGGCCATTGCCCGCACCCTTAGCGCCGCAGTTGGGGGCCGGCCGGCCCACAGGAGTTTGCACCATGGCCGATATCGTCTTGAATCGCACCCACAATTTCCCCATCGACTTGGCCAAGACCAAGCTGGCCAAGCTGGTCGAGTCGTTCGACCGCAACAACCCTGGATTTGTCAGCAACGTGGTCTGGGAGGCGGACGGCACGGCCGCCGCCGCCACCGGCAAGATGTTCGAAAGCAAATTCAAGGTCACCGACAACCTGTTGACAGTCGAAGTCGAGCTGAAGGGCCTTGCCGCCAAGCTCGCCAAGGGCATGGCGACCGGACGGCTGGAGAAGACCGTCAGCGAAGAATTCCCCGCCTGATCACCCGAACCGCGCGGGTCCTGCTGGCGCTGCTGTTGGCGACGTCGAGCGCACTGGCCCAGACCGTCGAGCCGCCGCTGGCGGTGGCGCAGCGCTGCTATGGCGCGGGCGATTTTGGATGCGTAGTCCGCACGCTGTCACCCAACGAGGCAGTAGCCGACAGCGCGCCGCTGGCCGATCGCGCCGAGCGCTGGCGGATGCTGGCCTTTGCGGCCGCGCGGCTGGACCGCCATGATCTGGCCCAGCATGCGTTTGTCCACTGGCTGCAGCTCGACCCGAGCCACCACCTCGATCGCGCCAGCACGCCGCCCGTGGTGTGGCAAGACTACGCGGCCGCTTGGCTGCAGGTGCGCGGCGGCGACCTCGATCTTCGTCCCGTAGTGCCCGATCACCCGCAGCTGCAGGCCCCGGTGCTGACGCCGCGCGACTGGCCCAAGTTTGCGCCGCCGCCGCGCTCCAACCGCGATCAAGCCCGCGACTTCGTATTTGAGCTGGGTCCGGTGTTGACGGTGCCCGCGGCGACGCCGGTTCAGGCGGTGCGGCGGATGCCCGATCACTTGGGTGTGGCGGTCGGTCTGGCCGTCCAGCCGTGGCAAGATTGGCGATTGGGCGCGCACCTGCAGGCGACGCGCTGGTACGCCGACAGTCACAGCCGCATCCGCGGCGAGGTGACGGCGCGGGTCGGATGGACGCTGTGGCAGCGGCAAGCGAGCCGGCTGGAGCTGATCGGCGGGGCTGGCGCGGCGTTTGAGCCCACAGCCGCTGCAGGCTCCGCCGCTGTCCTAGCGCTCGGAATGCGCTATCATCGCCAGCCGCCGCAGCAAGCGCTGGGCTGGGCGGTGCAACTGGCTGATCATGTCGCGCTCGGCGGCGACTCCGGCCACCTGATTGCCTTGGCCGTGGCTCTGGTGCTGCAGCCAGCCAGCAAGTAGACGCCGCACCTTTGTGCTCACCACGGAAGTAGCCGCATGACCTCGCTCGCAGACGACGGCGCCGATCGCGCTTCCCCACCCGCCTCGCCCCAAGCGCCGACGCCCGCCCAAGCGCCGACGCCTGCGGGTCTGGCCGCGCTGGTCGGCGACAGCGAAGCTCTTGATCTCACGCGCCAAGCCCGCGCATTGGTGCTGGGTCAAGTCGCCAAGCGCGTGGTCGGCCAAGATGCAGTGGTCGACTTGCTGCTGACGTCGCTGTTCGCGGGTGGCCACGCGCTGTCGATTGGTGTGCCGGGTCTGGCCAAGACCACGCTGATCCACACGCTGGCCGAGACCATGCAGCTCAAGTTCGGCCGCGTGCAATTTACCCCCGACCTGATGCCCAGCGACGTGACCGGCACCGAGGTGCTCGAAGAAGAGCGCGCGACTGGGCACCGCGCTTACAAGTTCATTCCGGGCCCGGTGTTCGCGCACATCTTGCTGGCCGACGAGATCAACCGCACGCCGCCCAAGACCCAGGCGGCGCTGCTCCAAGCGATGCAAGAGAAGCAGGTCACCGCGGGCGGCGTGTCGTATGCGCTCGAAGAGCCGTTTTTGGTGCTGGCAACGCAGAACCCGATCGAGCAGCACGGCACCTATCCGTTGCCAGAAGCCCAGCTAGATCGCTTCCTGCTGGCGGTGCACTTCGATTATCCGAGCTACGAAGACGAGCTGGAGATTGTGCGGCGCACCACCGGCGTGCACCAGCCGGTCATCGAGCCCGTGCTGACCCGCGAGCAAGTGCTGCGCATTCAGCAGCTGGTGCGCGCGGTGCCAGTGGCCGACCACGTGCTGCGCTACGCAGTGCGGCTGGTGCGGGCGACGCGACCGGACGATGAAGCGTGCCCGGCGACGCTGCGGCCGCTGTTTGCCTATGGCGCCAGCCCGCGGGCGTCGCAGTGCCTGATCCTGGCGTCGAAAGCGCGGGCAGTGCTGCGCGGCCGGACCACCGTGTCGCTCGACGACGTGCGCGCGCTGGCGGTGGCCACCATCGCGCACCGGGTGGTGCCGAGCTTTCGGGCTGAAGCCGAAGGGCTGGACGGCCGCAAGCTGGTCGAGCGCGTGCTGCAGGCCGTGGCCAGCGCGCCCGAGGCCTAGCGCATGGGTCTGAGTCACCGTCGGTGGTGGCGGCTGATGGCGCTGTCGCGCCAAGTCGGCGCGCTGGTGGGCGCGACGCCTGAGCCGCAAGCAGGTGGCGCCAAGCCGACGGTTGCCGCGAGCCAACGCGGCCCGCTGGAGCGCATGCCGGCACCGCGCGGTCACGAGGCGCTGCACGACCGGGCCCAGCTTGCCCAAATCTTTCACTGGTTTGCCGACGAAGACGACCCCGTGGTCAAGCGCTCGCTGGCCCAGCGTGCGTCGGAAGTGCTTGCGGGTCTGGGTCCGCTGCAGTTGCCTGCCCGCCAAATCGACGACGGCATGCCGGGGGGCCTGCACCGTTCGCTGCGGCGCGGCGGCGGCGTCGAATTTTCAGAGCACAAGGAGTACGCGCCGGGCGATGACCTGCGCAAGCTAGACTGGAAAGCCTACGCCCGCACCGATCGCTACTTCATCAAGCGGTTTGAGCAAGAGGTCCATGCCACGCTGACCTTGGTGCTCGATGCCTCGGCGTCGATGCATTTTGCCGACTTCGAGAGCGACAAGTTTGGCGCGGTCAAGCTGTTGATGGCGTGTATTGGCCTGGTGCTGGTCCGACAAGGCGACTCAGTGGGCTTGGTCGTGCTCGGCCGGCCGGAGAGTACGGTCGCACCGGGCACTGGGCTGCGGCACTTTGCCCAGATTGCCGAAGTCCTGGAAAATACCCAGCCGTCGGGCGTGCATGGCCTCGATGCCTTTGAGCCGGTGCCGTGGCGGGGTCACGAGCGGCGCGGTCTGGCGCTGGTCGCGTCCGATGTGCTGCTGCCGCCGGAGCAAGCGATGGTGCCGCTGTTGGCGCTGCAGCGCTCGGGCATGGGCGTGCTGTTGCTCCATACGCTGCATCCGCGCGAGCTGGATCTGGGGTT
This sequence comes from Myxococcales bacterium, assembly GCA_947499075.1. GTDB lineage: Bacteria > Myxococcota_A > UBA9042 > UBA9042 > UBA9042 > SXRM01. The sequence goes on along the minus strand of CANMNA010000104.1, from coordinate 3,320 downwards.
TGCCACGCCTTCGCAATTCACGTGTCGCGAGACGGAGCGCAACCGGACTGTCGATCCGCGGATGATGCGGGACGCGTACGTCGACCTGATGCGGGCCCACTGCGACAGCGTGGGGCGCCTGGCGGCGCACGGCGGCGTGGGTCACGTGCTGGTCGATACCAGCGTCGATCCGCGCGGTCTGATCCGGCGGGTGCTCAAGGCGACCGCGCGGCTGCGGCGCGGCGGCCACACCTCCGAGCTGGGCAGCGGCGACGGCGAGTCGGTGTTCGATCCGCAGACCGCCTTGCAGGGCGACATCGTGGAGTCCGCGTGATCGAGTTCGGCAGCCCATGGATGCTGCTGGGCCTGCTGGCAGCCGCGGTGCCGCTGTGGCTGCACCTGTTTGGGCGCAGGCGCGCGCCGGTCGTCTATTTTTCGGCGCTGGACTTCATTTTGGCCCAAAATCCCAAGCGCGCGCGGGCGCTGCAGCTGCGCGAGTGGATCTTGCTGGGCTTGCGCTGCCTAGTGCTGGCGCTGCTGGCGTTGGCGCTGGCGCGGCCAGCGGTGCCGTGGCCAAGCCGCGGGGAGGCGCTGGCGATCGGCAATCAGCCGCAAGCAGTGGTGCTCATTGTCGACGACAGCTTGTCGATGGACGCCACGGCCCGCGGCGAGACGTCGTTTGAGCTGGCGCGCGGCCGGGCGCTGCGCTTGATCGAAGCGCTGCCTGCCGGATCGCGCGCTGCGATCGTGGCGTCTGGGCTGCCGGCGCGCGCCTTGAACCGGCAACTGTCGGCCGACCGTGCGGCGCTCAGCGAGACGCTGCACCGGCTGCCGTTTCGCCCGCGCGAGGACGACGCGGCGCGGGCGATGGCGCTGGCCCAAAACTTGCTGGAGGGCGGTGCCGACCTGCCGGTGCGGCGGGTAGTGCTGCTGAGCGATCTGCAGGGCACCGGTTGGCGCAATTGTCCGCCGCCGGTGTTGGCCGATGACGGCCCGACCGTGCAGCTCAACATCGACCGCATCGACCCAGATAGTCGCGAAAATACGGCGATCGTCGATGCGACGGTCGACCGCCAGGCCGATCGCACGGGTGCGCAGGTGCGGGTCGAAGTCACGATTGCCAACCATGGCCACCGGGCGTGGCGCGATTACGTCAGCGTCTCGGCGGGCGAGCGCGAGATCAAGAGCCTGGTGCCGCTGCAGCCGGGCGAGACGGCGCGGCGGTCGTTTCTGGTGCCGGCAGCGGCGCAGTGGGCCGAGGTGCAGCTGCCTGCCGACGTGCTGGGCGCCGACAACCACCGGACTGTGCGGCTGGATAGCGCGACGGCGCTGCGGGTTGCGCTCATCAATGGCGCGCCGCGGCCGGTCGCCCGCGATGACGAAGTGTTCTTCGCAGCGCGGGCGCTCGAGCAGGCCGCAGGTGGCCCGAGCGAAGTGGTCGTCGACGTGCTGCCGGCCGACAAGCTGACGGTGGCGGCGCTGGCCGATCACGATGTGGCCGTTGCAGCGAACTTGGCCCAGACCGGACCAGAAGGTATCGCGGCGCTGCAGGCCTACTTGCAAAGTGGCAAAGGCCTGCTGGTCGCGGTGGGCGACAACCTGCCGGATCCCGTCAACGGCTACCTGCGCGGGATTGTGCCGGTTGAGCTGGCCGGTCTGCGGGCGCTGGGCCAACGCAACGGTGACAACCCAACGCTGCACATGACTCAGCTCGTGTTGGAGCGGGCCCCGGCGGCGACCGGTCCGGTCGGGCTGGCGGCCCGGCTGCGCGACGAGCTGATGCCGTTTGCCGATGGCTTGGCCGAGGTTCGGGTCAGCCATTATGCGCTGGTGCAACCGACGGCGGACTTGGCAGGCAAGGTGGTGGCGCGGTTTGGTGATGGCGCCCCGGCCCTGCTCGCTGGGCATGTCGGCGTTGGTCGTGTCGTGTTGTGGACGTCGACGCTGGACCGCGACTGGACCGATTTCCCGCTGCAGCCCGCCTACTTGCCGTGGCTGGAGCGCACTGTGCATGCGCTGGCCGGGTCGCGGGCGCTGGAGCGCAAGGGCGCGGTCGAGGTCGGCCATGCCGCCGTCTTGGGCCGCGACGAGCGCGCCGACCAGCTCGAAGTCAAAGCCGAGACCGGCAGCGACGCGCGGATCGCCGCGCCGACCATCTTGCAAGCGGCCCTGCAGCGTCCAGCGATGTGGAGCGTGGCCGAGCTCGATGCCCCGGGCCGCTACACGGCGACCGAGCTGCGCAACGGCGTGGCGCTGACCTCGCGGCCGCTGCTGGTGTTGCCGCCCCACACCGAGAGCGACCTGTACCCAGCCGAAACCGGTCCGCTGGCCCAGCTGCGGGCTGCCCCACAGCGCCAACAGCCGGGTCAGGTGCCCAAGTCGCCGGCGTGGACCGCGTCGCTGGTGGCGCTGCTGCTGCTGTTGGTCGCCGAGACGGCGGTCCTGGCGCGCGGCGGACGCGGCCGCAAGCGGTCACCGGGGTGGCGGCAGTGGCTGCGGGCCAGGTGGGCGCGGGTAGGCTGATCAGGCCTTTGCAACCGTGCCAATTGCAGTATTCTGTGGGCGCGGCAACCGCCGCTGGGGGACCAACGCGATGCATCCAGCGACCGCGCACCGTGAGCTCACGGACGAAGAGTTGTACGCGCAGGTCGTCGCGCTGCCGGAACACCTCGTCGGTGAAGTCATCGACGGCGTGCTGCATACCCATGCTCGACCGGCGCCCAAGCACGCGGTTGCCGGAACGCAAGCAGGCGGCGACCTCAGTACGTCGTTTGGCAAGCGCAAGCCCGGCGCCGCGGGACCGGGCGGCTGGTGGATTCTGTTTGAGCCCGAGCTCAAGCTGGGTCGCCACGTGCTGGTCCCCGACATCGCCGGCTGGCGCCGGGAGCGCATGCCGCAAATGCCGACGACGGCTCAGTTTCATCTGGCACCGGACTGGATCTGTGAGGTCGTGTCGCCAGACAGCGCGCGCACGGACCGGATGCTCAAGCTGCCCAAATACGTGGAATATGGCGTGGCGTGGGCGTGGTTGGTGGATCCGGGCAACCAGGTCGTCGAAGTGTTTCAGAGCGACGGCGGCCGCTGGGTGCTGGCTGGGTCGTTTGTGGGCGATGACCCCGCGCGGATTCCGCCGTTTGATGCAGTTGAGCTGGATCTGAGCAGTTTTTGGGATACCGGGCAGGCCGCGGTGGGCGGTGACGCAGAGCGGTAAGGGCACCAACAAAATCTAGTCGATTTTGTTGGCGCCCTTTTGCTTGCTTCGTGGGTTGCCAAGCTCGCGAAAGCGTTCGACTCGCGGCAACGGTGCGAAAGGTCTCTCTGATCGACTTAATCTCGTCGGG
>CANMNA010000103.1 GCA_947499075.1 Myxococcales bacterium | reverse complement strand
AGCGTCCGTTTTACCTCCGCACCCGTCATCGCACACCCGCAGCTGCGGCACTGCGCAGCCGCAGTAGCAGATCGGAAAACGGATCGGCGTCAAGTTTTTCTTACGCTGTGACATTGTTTATGAAATCGAAGTTGGGTTTACACATATGGATCAACCCGTTTGGTCGTGTTCAACTGCCCCAAGGTCGACGTCGGGCCGCCGGCTGGAGCCGCAGATGGACCTGACCGCGCAAACTCTCACGTCACGCCCTGGGGCCATCTGGAAATTTCGCGCGCCGGAGCGGTCAGATTCTTCCGAACATTGGATTTCCGACAGCCACCTAGGGTGCATTGCGGGTGTGGGCGCACCTGGATAGCGGGCATGTCCAGTGACGCGTTGAGACGAGATCAACGCGTGACGCACCAAACCGCCGCTCACCCGGTCTGAAACACCGTATCCACCACTTGCGGTGCACAAGCATGGCAGGCAAAGAAATACGCGGTGCCCAGGTCGCCCAACATCAATTCATGGGGCGCAAACTCAAACGGCGCGACGTCTGCCGATCGCGGCGGCTGGCGCTCGTCACTGCAAATCTGCAGCAGAAATTGCATGGGCTGCCGGCACTGGTTGCACGCCGGATGCTCGTTGTCTTGGATAAACGCCGGGTAACCGCCGACCTTGCTGCCCTCGCGCGGCCGCCACTGCGCATCGATGGCTGCGTCATCCAGCTCGGCTTCCAGCGCCGCGAGCTCGGCCGTCCCCAAGTCTTGGTAGCTCGGCAGTTCGCTCTCGGTCTGCAGCCGCAGCGCGCATTCGGTCACGCTGCCGCCCTCTTCGCTGCCCGCCTCTTGCGCGTCGGCACTGTCGACACCCGACGCTGCGCAAAACACATAAAACGCAAACGACTGCCCCATCAGCACGTTGGGGCACTCGCTTTCCTCGCACAGAAACACCTGCAGCAGGTCGCAGTCGGGCGGCAGCGGCAGCGTCGGCACGTCGCGCTGAAACACTTGGAGCACAAAGGTGAGCGGCACTTGGCACGCCGGACAGTGCGGCCAGCGGCCAGCCGTGCCCGTTTCGTCGCCCGCAAGACCCAGCCACGGCTCGCCGCCGAACTTACTCTCGCTGGCCGGCAACGGCCCCGTGGCCTTGCACGGCACCAGCAGCGTCGCCGGCAGGCGCAGGCGCTTGCCAAGCGCCGCGATATCGACCGGCGCCACCACTTTGGGCGCCTGCGCCACCACTGGCGGATCGGGGTCAGGTTTGGACTTGAGCCAATCGAACAGGGCCATCTGGGCTCCTACTACCTCGTTGCAGGGATCTCGATCAGTTGACTGCCGTAGCACGGACCTCTCTGGCGGGCGGGCGCCCTTCGCCAGGCTCAGGGTAAGGAACGGTCAAGGAACAACTCGATCTCTTTGGTGCTGCAAGGAGCGGCGAGTCGGCTGTCAAGCCGCGAGCTTGCGACCCACCAAGCAAGCACCAACTGTCCAAGTTATACTTGGACAGTTCCTAAACTCCGGCCCGCCCCTACCCGGACCGGGCCAACCGGTCAAAACCGGTATAACGAGGTACTACTCGTACATCGCCCAGTTGCACACCAGCAAGTAGCCGTTGGTCCAGGTGTCGGCATAAATCTGGTAGTAGCGGTAGGCGCCGGGCGACGTAATGGGGATCGTGTTCTTGGGCGGGTAGCTGCCGTTGCCGTCGGCCGTCCACAGCGAGGTGTCGCCGGCCCAGACGGTGGTCCACTTGCTATTGTCGTTGCTGCCTTGCAACTGCCAAATGCCCGAAGGCTTGTGGCTGCCGCCCGGATAGCCGGCCACGCCAAAGGCTTCGATGACCCGCGGCGCGCCGAAGTCGACCTTGAGCCAGTGGTTGCTGGAGCCGCTGGTCTGGATGCAATAGCTCGGCCAGCCGCTGCTGGTGGTCAGGTTGTACTTGTCGGCGGTGAACTTGGGATCGCCACCGGTGTTGGAGTCGACCGAGAACACCCAGCTTTGATTCATGATGTCGATGCCGCTGATGCCGTCCAAGCGTGACCAGGCGGTGCCGGTGCACCCGTAGAAGTGGTTTTTGGCGGTGTCGAAGTAGATTTGCCCCTTGGCTTTGGCATCGCAGGTGGCGGGCGTGGTGGTGGTCGGTGGCACAAACGCGCCGTTGACTTTGAGCATGCCGGTCGCGGCGACTTGTTTGTTGGACAGGGTCTGAATCGCGATGCTCCACGCGCTAACTTGGCCGTCGGGCTTGTTGTCCACGAACTTGTTGTCGACGACCTTGAGCTTCCAAGCGCCCTTGGGGTTGGCATTGACCCAAGTGGTCAGGTCGCCGCTGACGGCCTTGTCGGGGGCCGGGTAGCTGGCCTTGAGGGCCTTGCCGGTGGCGCCGCCGTTGTACAGCACGAAGTTGGTACCGGTTGGGTCGGTCAATGTCACGATGACGCCGCTGATGTCGCTGTTGGTCAACTCTACGTTGACGGTGAGCTTCTGGGCGATGCCGACGTCAGGAAAAGTGATGGTGTCGGTGGTGCCAGCCGGAAAATTGTCCATGATGACCAAGGGTATGGTGGTGCTGGCCACCGTGTCGGTGAACTGGTTGGTCAGCAGGCCATTGGAGATTTCGTCCAGACCGTCCTTGGGCAAGGATGCGGCGTCCATGGCCACCACGCAGTCCAGTGACCCATCGGCCTTGAGGCCCTTGACGACCAAGCCAGTGCCACAGCTGCTGTTGACCTTGGCCAGCACGGGCAAATTTATTAAATCTGCGTAGTTGCCGGTCTTGGCTACATCGGTCAGGCTGTTTGTTTTGGCATAGGCGCTCAGATCTGGGCCGCCCGCCAGATCAGCGAATGCCCCTGTTTGTGCCACTTTGGCGAGTGTTGCCGTCAGCGCATACGGCGTCAGATCCGGTCCGCCGGTCAGGTCGGCGTAGGCCCCAGACGTGGCGACTTTCGCCAGCGCGCTGGTCTTGGCATAGTCTTTGAGCACCGCAGGCGCGACTTGGGCAGGGCCAATGCACCCCGAGCAATCGAGGTCTTCGGCGATGCCAGCGCGCCCCGCAAACGGCACACTGCGCACCGGCACTCGCGCCAACTCCGGATCGGGCGCAATCTCGATGCCAAGCCACAGCGCACCTGTGGCCAAGCTCTTGGCGTCGACCGGCGTCTTGGCACCCAGCACGTACTGAAAGCTGCCGCCTTTGACCAGCAGCACCGCCGGCGGCTCGCTCCACAGCGCCACGCCGCCCGACTCTTGGCCATAGAGCCGAAAAGTGGCGACATAGCTGCCGTCAGACACGCCGCCGCCGCCGGTTGCGACCAGCGCGCCTTGGGCACCGATGGTGGTGGGCACACTTGCCCCTGCCGATTGGACCAGCGCCAGCGAGGTCATCAGCAGTGCGGCTGCTAAAGTTTTGACATGAAACATGGATTCTGTCGAGCGCGCCTGCATCGTCAACTCCTGCGCGGCCGGTGGGGCCGTCGCCAACTTTGGATGCGGGCAAGTCAAATGTCAAACCCAGCGCCAGGCTGCACGTGCCGTCACGCCGCAACCAGACCGCGCTTGCGCAACATCGCTGCAATGTCAGGGTCGCGGCCGCGAAACGCCCGGTAGGCCGCACCGGGCTCCAAGCTGTTGCCAGCCGCGTACACACTGCGCAATAGCCGGGCCGCCACGCCCGGTGCAAACGGATCACCGGCCTCGACAAAGGCCTCGTAGGCGTCTGCATCCAGCACCTCGGCCCAAATGTAGACATAATACGCCGCGGCGTACTCTGGCCCCGAAAACAGGTGCAGAAAATGTGGCAGGCGGTGGCGCGGCGCCAGTTGCTGGGGCATGCCCAGCCGGTCAAGCTCAGTGCGCTCAAAGGCGTCGAGGTCGCCCAGCTCGGCGCCTGGATGGCAATGTAGCGCTTGGTCCAGCAGCGCCGACGACAGGTACTCAATGGTCTCAAATCCTTGGTTGAAGCGCCGCGCCGCCAGCACCTTGTCCACCAACGCCGCCGCAATCGGCTCGCCCGTCTCGAAGTGCTTGGCGTGGCGCGCCAGCACAGCAGGCTCGAGCGCCCAATGCTCGAAGAGCTGCGACGGCAACTCGACAAAATCGCGCAGCACCCGCGTACCGGCCAGCCGCTCGTACGTCACGTTGGACAGCAGCCCATGCAGCCCGTGGCCGAACTCGTGAAACAGCGTGCGCAGGTCATCCAGGCTCAGCAGACACGGCTGACCAGGCGCAGGCTTATTGAAGTTGTTGTGGTTGCCCACAATCGGCACGACCGGACCATCGACACTGGACTGGTAGCGGTACTCGTTCATCCACGCGCCACCGCGCTTGGACTGGCGGGCGAAATTATCCGAGATGAACACGCCAATGAGCCCATCTGTGGCACTGTGGACCTCAAACATCCGGGCATCGGCGTGGTACAGCGCCACCCCCTGGCGCTCGCGAAACGTGATGCCAAACAGGCGATGCGCGCAGTCGAACATCGCTTGCATCATGCGCTCAAGCGAAAAATAAGGCTTGACCAGCGCGTCATCGATCGCGTGGCGCGCCGCCCGCATCCGCTCGGACCAGTGGCGCCAGTCCCACGGTTGCACATCAGGGTCGCCGCCCTGCTCAGCCACAAACGCCTGCAGCGCTTGCCGCTCGCGGTCGAATTTGGCCAGCGCTGGCACCCACGCGCGCTGCAGCAAGTCCATGACCGCTTGCGGGCGCCGGGCCATGGTGTCGTGCAGCGCGAAATCGGCGAAATGAGCCTGCCCGTGCAACCGGGCCAGCTCGTGGCGCAGCGCCAAGATTTGCCGAATCACCGGCGCATTGTCGCGCTCGGGCGCGAGCTGCCCGCGGCGCACCCAGGCTTGCCACGCCCGCTGCCGCAAGTCGCGGCGGGTGCTGTGGGTCAAGAACGGCACCACCAGCGAGCGCGACAACGTGATGATCCATTGGCCTTGCTTGCCGCGATCCAGCGCCGCCTGCGCCGCCGCCGCCCGCACTGAATCGGGCAGCCCCTGCAGGTCCGCTGCGGTCAGCTCCAGCTCGAACGCGCTCTCGTCGGCCAGCACGTTTTGGGTGAACTGGGTCTGCAGCGTCGCCAGGTGTTGCGCAATTGCCAGCGCCCGCAGCCGGCCGGCCGCGTCCAGCCGAGCGCCGGCCAGGCAGAAATCGAGGTGAATGCGCTCCAGTGTCCGCAGTTGCTGGGTATCCAGGCCAAGCCCATCGCGCCTGGTCATCAGCGCGTCGAGCCGTGCGAACACGCCGGGGTGCTGCAGCACGGACGCGTCGTGGCCGGCGAGCAGCGGTGCCACCGTGCGCTCCACGGCCTGCAGCGCTGGCGACGTCTCGGCTGCCACCATGTTCTGGAACAGCATGGCGATGCGGCGCAGCATTGCGCCCGCCCGATCGAACGGCAGCACCGTGTTGCTGAAGTCTGCTGGCGCCGCGCGGCCGGCAATGGCATCGAGCTCACGCACGTGGTCGGCCATCGCCCAATGCAGCGCCGGTTCGTAGTGCGCAGGCAGCGTCGCGGCAAAGGGCGGCAGGCCGTGCGGCTCACCCCATGGGGCCAGCAGGGGATTGGTCAGGTCGGGGGCGGTCACAGGCTGCTCCGGAAGGGGCGGCTGGGGCCCCGGGGGCTGAGAGGCTCGCACGGCGCGATGGGTGAATACAAGCGAGGAGTTGAACAAAGGGTACGTCCAATTGCCTCGACTCACGAGTAGACAAGTGAAACGCGGAGAAAAAAACTAAAATTAGAGTACTATGCGTGCTTTATCGTCGACTTTCTAGTAGGGCAACGCAAAACATGCGCCGTGTCGGCGTAAAACAATGTGTCCACAGCTAGTTGAATAAACGGTGCGTTCGTTCTCGCGTTGACTTTGCGCCTTCACCGCCCACGTTTGGATCATGCTCAAGGGTCTACTGCCGAGTAGGCGCCTTCCACATGGTAGTCCGCCTCACCCACCTGCCCGCGACTCGACATCAGGCACATCTGTCCCACCCGCCACGGTTGCCCCGCAAACAGCCCCTGCAGCGCCAGCCACTCAGCCACACGGTACGGCGGGCTGTTGCGCAGCCGCGCCAGTGTCACGTGCGGCGCATACTGCCGCGGCTCCGGCGGCAGGCCCAGGCCCACCACCGCGCGCTCGACCTTGTGCTGCAGCCGCAACAGCGCCGGGCTCTCTGCCAGCCCCGCCCACAGCACTTTGGGCCGACCGCGCGGCGGAAAGAAGCCAAGACCGTGCATCTGCAGCTCAAATGGCGCAAACCGCAGCACCCGCAGCGTACGGTCTAGCGCCGCCTGCTGCTGCGGGTCGACCTCGCCGATATAGCGCAGCGTCAGGTGATGGTCGCCCGGCGCCGTCCAGTCCGCACCCGGCACGCCACCTTGCAGCGGCCACAGCGCGTCTTCAATCGGCTCCGGCAGCGGCACCGCAATAAACAGTTTCATGATGTTGTGACCTAGCGCAGCCAGAAAGCGCCGCTGTTCCACACGATGCCTTCCAGCTGCGGACCTTCCTCGCGGGCCCGGATTTGGAAGTCGCTGTAGACCTTGCCCAAGGCAATCGCAAATGTCGACGGTCCCATTTTTTCGCCGTTGCCGACCGACTTGAAGCTGGGGTAGACCGGATGCTGGGCGTCGTTGGGTCCGGCACACACGGCGCCGGTGTGCTTGAAGCCGTAGCAGTCGCCGGTCAAGTCGTAGGTGTTGCCCTTGCCGGGGGTGTAGCCGACCAAGACCACGCCTTCGATGCGCAACTCGCTGTACGCCATGAAGTTGCCTTGTGGGCGGGTGGCGATGCACAAATGCCCATAGCCGGGTGCGCCCGCGAAGCCGTCCCAGGCCCGCAATTCGCTGGCAGTCATCTTGCACAAGCCCGAGGAGAGGAATGGATTGGTCATGACCAGCAGCGTGTTGGCCCAATTGTTGTCGATGCGCAGCCAGCCGCCGCCGTATTGGACCATCTCGCAGAAGACTTGGTACTTGTCGCCCGCGCCCTTTTGATCCGGGTCGAGCCAGTAGACGCCTGAGGCTGCGGTGGGCAACGCCTGCTTGATGGCGAGGCAACTTGTCGCCGGGTTGACGTCGGACCCTGGCGAGCACTTGCCGCTGAGGCAAACACCGATGTCGCCGCACTTGGTGTTGGCCGCGACGGCCGCGTGGCTGCATCCGCTGGTGGACGCGCACGCGTCGGTCGTGCAGGGATTGGCATCGTCGCAAATGACGGCAACGCCGCCGCAATTGCCGTCTTTGCAGGCGTCGGGGCCGGTGCAGACCGTGCCGTCGTCGCAGGGCTTGGCGTTGGCGATGTGCAAGCATCCCGTGGTCTTGGCGCACGCGTCTTCGGTGCACGGGTTGCTGTCCTCGCAGTTGGTCGCGGTGCCGGTACACTGGCCCGTGCCGCAGGTGTCGCCGCTGGTGCACGCGTCGCCGTCGCTGCAAGGATTGCTGTTGGGCGCATAATTGCATCCGACATTGACCACGCAGCTGTCAAAAGTGCACGGATTGCCATCGGTGCAGGTGAAAGTGCCGGCGCCTGTGCATTGTCCAGCGCTGGTGCAGCTGTCACCGGTGGTGCACAGGTTGCCGTCAGCGCATGGCACGCCAGTGCTGGCGCTGTGCTTGCATCCGCTGGCCGGATCGCAGCTGTCGGTGGTGCACGGGTTGGCATCGGCGCAGGCGCTGACCAGGCCGCCGCCGCAGACGCCTTGGATACACGCTTCGCCATAGGTGCACGCCGACTGATCGTTGCACGGCAGCGTGTTGGGCAAGTGGCTGCACGCGCCTGTGCCGCACGAGTCGCTGGTGCACGGGTTGCCGTCGTCGCAAGCGAGCTTGGTGCCGCCGGTGCAGACGCCGTTGCTGCAGCTATCGGCGGCGGTGCAAGCGTTGCTGTCGTCGCAGGGTAGGGTGTTGACCATGAAAACGCAGCCTTTCTGGCCATCGCAGCTGTCCGTCGTGCACGGGTTGCCGTCCAGGCATCCCAGCTTCGGGCCTGGCTGGCAGCTGCCGTTGCTGCAACTATCGACGGTGGTGCAGACACTGCCGTCGTCGCATCCGCTGGCGAGTCCTGCGCTGGCGCACCCTGTTGCGGGCAG
>CANMNA010000102.1 GCA_947499075.1 Myxococcales bacterium | reverse complement strand
CCAAATTCCCCACAGAAATCTCGCGCGTCCCCCGATTTGAGATGCAGATCAAGGAACAAGGAGCTGAAAGAGCGAGGCGTACTCTGGTACGCCGCAGCGAGAGAAGCGACGCAGTGACGCAGAGATGCGCTCAAAGCGGGGGATCGCGGGTTCATGATTGCCTTGTCGCGGCAGGCCATGGGCCTCAACATCGCAGGATTCCACTGTGGCGACGCTACCTTCAACGGCATGACCGGACGGCTGTGGCTCCCATCGGCCGATTGCGAGGATCGGTGCTACGCCAAGCCCAAATTCCCCACAGAAATCTCCCGCGGCCTCCGATTTGAGATGCAGATCAAGGAACAAGGAGCTGAAAGAGCGAGGCGTACTCAGGTACGCCGCAGCGAGAGAAGCGACGCGGTGACGCAGAGATGCGCTCAAAGCGGGGGATCGCGGCAAGCCTGCCAGTTTGACGCCACCGCAGCCGCAGCGCAGGATGACCACTGCCCGCGCCTGTCGCGACGCGCACTGGGCTTGCCTTGCACTGCAGGCCTCACTGCCGGATTTGTCGATGCCGCATCTGCACCTACACTTGATCACGCGATGGGTCCTGGCCGCATCGTTTACTATCGCTGCGCCCGCTTGGGCAAACCTCGATCCAGCGCCTGACGCAACACCTGCAGCCATTTCGGCCGAAGAAGCCGCTGCGCTCGCCGGTGCCGCAGCCGCCGACAGTGCCGTGCCCGCGGCTTCTGCAACGCCGATGGCGGCTCCTGCGGGTGGCGTTGCGTCCTCTAACCCAGCGATGTCGGTGATTCTCGATGGTGCTGTCGCCGGGCACAGCGACCCGCCGATGCTGCCCGGGGGTCACGATCCGAGCCGCAATGGCTTCAACCTGCAACAGCTGGAGCTCCACCTCGCCTCCTCGGTCGATCCGTACTTGCGTTTCGAGTCGGCCATCGTGTTTCTGGGTGACGGTGTCGAAGTCGAAGAAGCGTATGCGGAAACCATGGCCTTGCCGGCCAACCTGCAAATCAAGGCGGGGCGGTTTTTGACCGCCTTTGGGCGAGCCAATCCGCTGCACTTGCACGCCTGGCACTTCGTCGACCAGCCGCTGATGGTCGGCAAGTTCATGGGACCTGACGGCAACCGCGGGATGGGGGTAGAGCTGGACTGGCTCGCGCCGCTGCCTTGGTTTACCGAGGTGCGGGTCTCAGCGACGGACGCGACAGATGGCTGCTGCGCCCGGTCGTGGGCCGCGGACAGCGAGTTTGTGGTCCGCTCGCCCACCGATGTGCTCACGACGGCGACGCTGAAGTCGTTTGTGGCCATCAACGACGACTGGAGCGTGCTTGTAGGCCTATCGGGACAGGATGGACCGACTGCGAGCCCGACCGCCGATCGCAGCAGAATTGCCGGTGGCGACCTCTACGTGCGCTACCGGCCCATGCTGGATGCCGAACGGCGATCGCTTTCACTGCAAGTCGAGCACGCCATGCGCCAACGGGTGGTCGCAGGGCGGCAAGTCGTCGATCAAGCGGGCTACGCGCACCTGATTGCCCAATTTGCGCTGCGGTGGGAGGCAGGTTGGCGCTCCGAGTGGGGCACTGGGGTAGCCAACGATCCGCTCGATCCGACGTGGACTGCACTGCGGACGCGTCATGCCGCCCAAGTGACATTCTACCCGTCGCACTTCGCGCGTTTGCGGATGCAGGTCGGCGTGGACCAGCCGCGCTGGCAGACAGTGCCGACGTACAGCGCGGTTTTGGCGCTCGAAACCCTGATTGGCCAGCACGGGGCCCACAATTACTGACATGACCCGATTGGTGGAGTAGCGATGCGCAATCTGTATGCCCGATTCGCCGGCGCGCTGATTTTTGCCACAGTGTGCCTGATGCCAACGCAAGGCTTGGCCCTGCAAGTGGTCGTCACAGTGCCTACCTTGGCGGCGCTCGCCAGAGAGGTCGTGGCTGGCAACGGTCACGTCGAGGCGTTGGTCAGTGCCGGTCAGGATCCGCACTACGCCGATGCGCGACCCAACCTCATCGTCACCCTCAATCAGGCCGATGTCTTGGTGGCCACGGGCCTTGAGCTCGAAGTCGGATGGCTGCCGGCGCTGGTGCGGCAAGCCCGCAATCCCAAAATCGTCGTGGGGTCGCCAGGCTACTTCGATGCATCGCAAGCGGTGCGGCGATTGCAAATTCCGACCCAGATCGATCGGGCCCAAGGTGACATTCACCCAGGAGGCAATCCGCACTTTGGCCTGGATCCGCGGGCGGGTGCGTCCATTGTCGAGGCGCTGGCAGCGCGGCTGGCGCAAGTGGATCCGGCCCACGCTGCCGACTATCAGCAGCGTGCGTCAGCGCTCGCAGCAAGGTTGCGCACGCTTGCGGCCGAGGAAACAAAGAAGTTTGCGCAGTTGCCAGCGGCGCAGCGCCAATTGGTCGCGTACCATGATTCGCTCGTGTACCTGCTGGACTGGCTCGGGCTGCGCCAAGTGGCGACACTAGAGCCACGGCCGGGCATCGCGCCCGATCCCGGTCAACTCGCCAAAGTGGTGGGGCTGATTCGCGCCAACGCCATCAAGGTGCTGGTGATCGAGGCCTATTACCCCAAGGCGGCAGCGGCCCAAGTGGCGCGGATGACGGGCGCCCAACTGGTGACACTGCCCGGCGGGGTCAAGTTCAGCGAAGGCCAGCGCTACGAAGACTGCGTGCGCGGTGTCGCGGCGTCTTTTTACGCCGCGCTTTCGGTCCAATAGCCGCCTAGGTCAAAAGCAGCAAGCATAGCCCAGTGCCTGCGAGTCCGGCGGATTGTCCGAGGCATTGCCGATACCGACGCTCGCCTGGTTGCCGTCGTTGTCGCTGTGCGAGCCCGACCAGTTGCCTGGGCAAGACAGTGTTCCGGCGGCCCGCAGCACGGCCGATTGCGAGATCGAGCAGATGCGGGCGCCCATGCTGGCACACGATGCCGCCGCCGTTGTGAAGGCAAAGCTGTTGCTGTTGAAGACCTTGGCGACGCACACGCCGCTGACTTCGGTGTTGGGCGCAGGGCACGTGTTGGTGGTGCGGTTGGTGGCACAGCAAGCGTAGCCGTATTTTTCGCCTGGACTGGTGTCGTCCGAAGTGTTGCCAATCGCCGAACTGGCGACGTTGCCGTCGTTGTCCGAGTGGTCCGAGGCCCACATAGTAGCTGTGACAATGCCTTGCGACCGCAGCACGTAGTACTGACCTTTGTCGCACAGGTCAGATTGCAGCGCCAGACATGCATCGATGGCCTCGGCCCACGTCTTGTCTGCGGAATTGTTGACCTTGAGCACCCGGACCCCGGCGACTTGCTGCTCGCCCGGCTGAGTCGGCGTGATGTTGTAGCAGCACGGCGAGACGTAAAAAGTCGTGTCCGAGTGGTTGTCCCCGGTGCCACCGTTGTTGATCGACCACTGCCCACCGTCATTGTCGGCAAACGAGTTGGTCCAGTTGGGTTGCATGGCCCAAATCGACTGGCGACGTGCGGCAAAACTCTGGCTGTCGGTGCACAAGTCGGCCTTGATGCTGGCGCAGAATTTGGCGGCCTCCAAGAATGTCTTGGCCCCGGTAAAGGACGCTACACACGGCCCGCCTTTGATGGCCGGGGTACACAGGTTGAAGTCGACGATGCTCTCGATGCTAGAGCCGCTGCCCGAAGTTATCTTGCCATCGACAATCAGATCGCCCTTGATTTGGATCTTCTTGTTGGACAACGTCAAGATGCTCATCGTCCAATTGAATTTGCCATCGATGTTCTGCGGCGTGTTGTCGTTGAGGTCGCGCACGGTGATCGACCACAAGCCCTTGATGTTCTTGCCCAGCCAGTCCTTGTTCATGTCGCCGGTCAAGATCGGCGTGTCGTCGTTGAACTTGCCGACCAAGGTGTTGCCGCCCTTGCCACCGTTGTAGATGACGTACGGCGAGCTCATGTTGGGGCCGTACAGCTCGACTTTGATCGACGTCATGTCCGAGTTGGCGACATCCAAAACCAGCCAGATTTTTTGGCAGCTGCCAATGTCGGGAAAATCGAGGGTGTCGGTCACGCCTGGGCCGGCAAAATCTGGAATAGGGATGTCTTTCTTGCCCGAAACCGTGTCAGAGAAGGTGTTCCAGATGATGCCGTTGGAGACATCGTCGATGCCGTCAGGCGGCAAGCTGCCGGCGCCGCCGGCGGCACAGTCCAGGCTGCCGTCGGCCTTGATGCCTTTGACGACGAGGTTGGTGCCGCAAGCGGTGTTGACCTTGACCGCAACAGGGACATCGGTCAGGTCGGCAAAAGAGCCCGTAGTTGCGACTTTCTTCAGGTCACTGGCCTTGACGAAGCCGGCCACGTTGGGCGCGCCCAGCAGGTCGGCATAGGCGCCAGACTTGGCGACATCGGCGAGTTCATTGCTCTTAACCGCGTTCTTCAAGTCACTCTGGATCGCTGGGTCGAGGCTGCCTACGGCAATACATCCAGAGCAAATCACGGATTCCGCAAATGCCGCTCGAGCGGCATACAGCACAGAATGCAACGGCTTGCGCGGCAACTCCGGGTCGGACGCCACCGCTAGCCCGATGTGGGCCGCCTGTTGCAGTACCGACTGCGCGATCTGCGCGGCCGAGCCGAGGCTGTGTTGAAACTGGCCGTTCTTGACATCGAGCGTGGCCTGTTCAGACCACAGGGGCGCACCGCCGACTGCGTCCTTGTACAGCGAGATCTTGACCGAATAGTTGCCGTCCGCGGCTGGGCCACCGCCGCTGGTCGCCAACGTCCCTTCGACCAACGCAAACGACGGGATCGCCGCTGTGGCCGGCACACTGATCGACAGCAGGCCGACGGCCAAGCTCAAGGCGATAAGCGATTGGCTGGCAAGACCCAGCCCAAAGCGGGCACCACAGGGAGCGGAAAATGGCATCGGAGTCTCGCTTTCAACCGCGAGTGCGGCCCTGAGCTAGTAGGTTGAACGCCGCTAAGCGACCACCGCAGAGTGCCGAATTGTCGCGGTAACAGCAAGCCAGCGCCAAAGTGGTTCGATATCATGGTGGGTGCCCGGCGATCCCAAGCTGCACAAGTATCTGGCCCTGCGTGACTTTGCCGCCAAAATCGGTACACTCTCGCGGCCGCTCGGGGGCGATTGCGGCAAACAGGGGCTGGGGGTCACATGGGGCACAACAAGGTTGGGGCATTGGCGATGGCGCTCATGCTGGTATCAGCGTACGGCACAGCTTGCGGGGAGTCTGCGGGCAGTGCAGCCGCGACGGACTCGGGCGGAGCGGGCTCCGAAGTCGGCGCCGATGCCGCGTCAGCCGCGGAGACTGGGGCGACAGCCGACACGACGGCCGGTGACAGCGCACGCGCAGTAGAGACCACGCCAACCGCAGATGCCGTGCCTGACGGCGCTGGTGTCGCCGATGCTGACAGCACGGGCGGCACAGACGGAACGACGACTGGCGATGTGGCTGCAGACGTAGTTGTCGACGTTGCGCAAGATGTGGTTCCAGATGGTGCAACTGACGTGCCACCGGACGTCGTCGCCGAGGTGTCAGTCGATGTCCCGCCGGCCTGCGACGCTGCAAAGTGTGAGGACAAAAATCCCTGTACAGTAGACACTTGTGACGCAAAGGGCTGCATAAACACGCCAACGACGGCGGCCTGCGACGATGGCGATGCGTGTACAGAAAAGGACGCATGTGCGGCAACCAACTGCGTCGGCATCGCGGTCTCATGCAACGATTCGGTGCCGTGCACCCTGGACACCTGCGCCACGACCAGCGGCTGTGTCTTTACGCCGCAGTCAGCCAAGTGCGACGACGGCAACCCGTGCACCGACGACAGCTGCGCGCCGGCCAGCGGATGCACGGCCACCGCCAACAGCGCAACCTGCAATGACGACAGCGCGTGCACCACCGGCGACGGGTGCACCAACAGCAAGTGCGGCGGCAAGGCGGTGATCTGCGATGATCTCAACCCATGCACGACAGACGCTTGCGACCCCAAGACCGGATGCACGGTGTTGCCCAAAGCAGTCAGTTGCAGCGACGGTGACGCCTGCACCGACGGCGATGCATGCGCCAACAGCTTGTGTGTAGGCAAGAAAGTCGCGTGCGACGACAGCAACCCCTGCACCGATGACGCGTGCGCAGCGCAAACTGGCTGCAGCAACGTCGCCAACACGGTGGCTTGCAGTGACGGCAGCGCGTGCACTGTCGGCGATGTGTGCGCCGCCACCAAATGTGTCGCTGGCAAGCCCAACAGCTGCGACGACAACGACGCCTGCACCACCGATTCGTGCGACGCCAGTGCAGGGCTGTGCGGTCATGCGCCCATTGACGGCTGCGGCGGGCCCAAGTGCAAGGTCGACGGCGACTGCGCCGACACCAATCCCTGCACGATCGACACCTGCGTGGTCGGCAAAGGCTGCCAACAGACCATGTCGACCGCAGCGTGTGACGATGGCAACGCTTGCACCAGCGGCGAGGCGTGCAGCAAGGGCGCTTGCGCGGGCGGCAGCGCTGTCAAATGTGACGACGGCAATGTGTGCACCGATGATGCATGCGCCGCCAAGACCGGATGCACCAAGACTGCCAACACCGCAAGCTGCAACGACAACGACGCATGCACGACCAGCGACACTTGCAAAGACAGCGCGTGCGGCGGGACCAAGCTGAATTGCGACGACAACAACGTCTGCACCGATAGCAGCTGCGCAGCGGCCAAAGGCTGCAGCAACACCAACACCACTGCGACTTGCGACGACAAGAACGCGTGCACCAGCGGCGACAAGTGCGGCAACGGCACGTGTGCGGGCACCAGCATCTCGTGCAACGACAACAATGCCTGCACCACCGATTCCTGCGGCACGGCCGGCTGCAGCAATGTCAACACCACCGCGGCTTGCGACGATGGCTCGGCCTGCACCACCGGCGACGTGTGTGGCAGCGGTAAATGCCAGCCCGGTTCAGCCAAAGTGTGCAACGACGGCAATCCGTGTACCGAAGACAACTGCGCCGCGGCGTCGGGCTGCACAACCGTCAACAACACCGCTACCTGCAGCGACAGCAACAGCTGCACCACCGGCGATGTCTGCAGCAATGGCTCCTGCAAGGGTGGAACGCCCACTGCTTGCGACGATGGCAATGTCTGCACACTCGACGGATGCAACGCCTCGACCGGTCAGTGCACCAAGACGGCCGCGGCGGGCACCTGCTCAGACGGCAACGCCTGCACAAGTGGCGACAGCTGCGCCAACTCAAGCTGCCAGGCGGGCTCCAACAAGTCGTGTGATGACAGCAACGTCTGCACCGCCGACAGTTGCAACAGCACCAGCGGAGCCTGCACCAACGCGCCCATCAGCGGCTGTGTCGTCAGCGCGCCGACGTGGACCGAAGTCTACAGCGCCGTCTTTCAGGCCAGCGGGTGCACCGGTTGCCATGGCGGCAGCTTCGGCTCCGGCGGCTTGTCGCTCGGCAGCGACTCGAACAGCGCGTATGCGGCCTTGGTCAACAAAGGCAACAGCTGCGGCGGAAAACAGCACATCGTGCCCAATGACCACAGCATCAGCTACGTCTACCTCAAGGCCGCACCCGGCGAGACCGCGTGTGGCAGCAAGATGCCCTTGGGCAGCAACGGCATCAGCAGCGGAGCGGCCGACAAGCTCAAGGCTTGGATCAATGCGGGCGCGCTGAAGAATTAGCCCTTCGTTCACCGTTTCTGCAGCCGTACCGCGCCCGGCAAAAAAAGGCGCCGCTGCCAGTCGACCAGCCGTTGCCACAACAGCAAGGCGGTCTACCCGATAGCAGCGCTGCGGCGCACTGGACCGAACGGCCGAAACGCTGCAACGGGTTGCCCTAAATTCCCCACAGAAATCTCCCGCGGCCCCGCTTTGAGATGCGCAGTGCTGGGTTGCTCGCTGCGCTCGACAAGGAACAAGGAACTGAAAGAGCGAGGCGTACTCAGGTACGCCAATTCAACAGTCCTGCCGACTGTTGACGAGAGAAGCGACGCAGTGACGCAGAGATGCGCTCAAAGCGGGGGATCGCGGCTGGACCTCATGCTTGACAAGGTGGCGGCGTCGTGGCCGCTGATTCGGTTGTTGCTCGATGATCCTGTGTACCGACCGCTTTAGGAACTGTCCAAGTATGGCGGGCGCAGATCGCCGACCGAGCGCACGCTCTGTTTTGATTTAACTTAATAGTTACAACGAAATATGTGAAAGCGCCACTTCCTCCAGCGGCGTATGGGCGCATCCGGCCGCGGCGGCCGGACCGGGCCCTAGTCGGGCTCGCTGCCA
>CANMNA010000101.1 GCA_947499075.1 Myxococcales bacterium | reverse complement strand
TAGAGCATGGCATTCCGTCGCACGATACGCTGTTGAGGGTGTTGGCGGTGGTTGCCACTGCGTTGATCGAAGACGTGTTGCGGGCATGGGTTGGATCGCTGCGCGCGCTGGGTGGCGAACCGACGACGGGGTGGCATTTGGCAATAGACGGCAAGACGGAGCGGGGTAGCTACGCAGGGCTATCGCAAGAACCGCAAGTCCTGATTCGGCCTCACCCCGCCGTGGTGACCCAGGGCGGCGTCCCTCTCCCGAGTGGGAGAAAGATTTGATATTGGGCACTTGCGCTGTTTTCGGTCGATTGTTTAACCACAGCGACGGGGCGCTCCAAATTTTGGGACACCATCGCTTGTTCCGTGGGCGCGGTAATTGCTAGATTTTCCCTCTCCCGCTCAGGAGATGGACGCTCGCCGGGGCCGCCGAGCGAGCGGGGTGAGGCCGGATAACCGCCGCCGAATCGGCGGCTTGCCGCTCTTGCGACCGCCCTGCGCAACCTGACCGCCATCTTGACTTTTCACGGGGTCCACACGACCATCCGCGGGCCGGGCGCGTGGCAATGGGGCTAGGCTGCAACCGGACGAGAGTTGGGACGCGCCGGTGGCCGATCGCTTTTACCCGAATCTGGACACTGTGCGCCCCTCGCTTTGCCTTGCTGCACAGCGATTAGTGGCGTTTGCGGCGTTGTCGCTCCTGTGCGCCAGTTGCATCGAGGAAGTTCCGCTCAAGCCAGACGCGTTCGTCTGCGTGTCAGAGCAAGAGTGCGCGGCAATCGACGTCGTGGTGACGCTCGACGTGCTGGCCGATGCCGACAGCGCCAATGCAGAAGACGCAGCTTTGGTCGAATCTGTTGGCGAAGTCAGCGCGCCGGTCGACACAGCCGTCGATACTTCGCTTGATTCGGCACCGGACGCGGCACCTGACACCACAAATGCGGGAGACGCGACTGCTGGCGATGGCGAAGTCGTCGACGTCCTAGTAGACACAGACGGCACCGATGGGCCTCAGGAGGTTTCCGCGACTGACTTGGCAACGACCGAGACGTCGCCGCCCAGTGAAGTGGTCACTGAGGTCGTCACTGAGGTCGTCACTGAGGTCGTCAGCGATGTCGCCAACGACAGCGGTGCCGAGATCAGTGGCGAAATTGTCGACGCTGGCCCGGTGTGCCCGCCCACTTGCGATGATGGCAATGCCTGCACGGCCGACAGCTGCGACAAGGGCAGTTGCGTCAACTTGGCTGGGTCCGTGACCGGTTGTGACGACAGCAACCCATGCACGATCGATGATACCTGCGTCAAATCGGTATGCGTCGGCAAGATTGCGGCGTGTCCCGGCAACGGACCGTGCCTGGTCGGCGGATCCTGCAGCCCGAGCACGGGCGTGTGCGGCCTCGCCGACGCTGCAACGGGGGCCGCTTGCGACGACAACAACGTGTGCACCTACGGTGACGGATGCAAAGACGGCGCGTGCTTGCCGGGCGCACCGACCAACTGCGACGACAACAGCCCGTGCACCAACGACAGCTGTAGCCACCCGTCGGGGTGCAAGTCGGTGCCGAGCGGCAACGTCCAGACGCCGTGCAACGACACCAACAACTGCACGCACAGCGATACGTGCGTTGCCGACGGGACCTGCAAAGGCAAGCCCCTGAACTGTTTTGATGGCACCAATTGCACCGCCGACACCTGCAACCCCTTGTCCGGATGCACTTTTTTGCCACAAGCCGCGACCTGCACGGACTTTGACTTCTGCACCGAAGGCGACCTGTGCACGGAGGGCGTTTGCCTCTCCGGATCACCCACGCCATGTCAGGACTCCAACATCTGCACGTTGGACAGCTGCCACCCGATCGCCGGCTGCATCAACACGCCCAACACCGCGGCTTGTGACGACGGCAACGCGTGCACCACGGACGACAAGTGCAGCGGCAGCAAGTGCGAGCCCGGCAACTACACCTGCGCGTGCGCGACAAAAACAGATTGCGATGACAACAACGTGTGCACTGGCGACGATTGCGTCAAGAATACAAAAACTTTGAAGCTCGAGTGCATCTACGCTGCGGCAGCCAACAACTGCGACGACGGCAATGCGTGTACCGTCGGCGACAAGTGCGCTGGCGTGGCTTGCGCAGGTGGCGCGACGGTCGCGTGTGACGACAAAGATCCGTGCACCGACGACGCCTGCAGCCCGAGCAAAGGATGCGTGTATTCGGGCAAACCGCAAACCGCTTTGGTCTGCGATGGCACGGTGGTCGGCGGCACGTGTTACAAGGGCGTCAAGAGTCCCTCAGGCCTGACGTGGCCAGATGCGGAAGCGGCATGCGCCGCGTGGGGTGGCGGCGCCAGCCTCGCTAGCATCGCGACGGCGACGGAGAATAGCGCCGTCAGGCAAGCGTTGGACACCGTGTGCAATGGGCAAGTCGGCTACATTGGCGCGTCGCAACTCTCGACCAGCTCGCCTTGGACATGGTCAGATGGCACCCCGTTCAGCTACGGCAACTGGGCGACCGCCCAGCCCGACAAGAGTGGCACGGTTGTGCAGATGTCCGCCAACGGCACTTGGGACGATATCCCGGTCTCGAGCTCCAACATGCTCTGCTATGTCTGCAAGCGACCAGCGCCAACCGCGTGCACCGACGGCAACGCCTGCACCAAGAACGATTCCTGCGCCAACGGCAAGTGCACCACTGGCCTGACGGTCAATTGCGACGACGCCAACGCATGTACGCTCGACGCCTGCGACATCGCCAAGGGATGCACCAACACCAACGTCGAGGCGAATACCAGCTGTGGCGCCAACAGCTGTGGCACGGATGGCAAGACCTATACACTGATGCCGCTGTGCAGCTCAGGCAAGTGCTTAGCCAGCAAGACACCACCGCTCGCCTGCAACGACGGCAACCCCTGCACCGACGACGCGTGCGACCCCGCCAAGGGCTGCTCGAGCACCGACAACACGGCCACCTGTAACGATGGCAACGCATGTACCGAAAAGGATGTCTGCAAGAACGCGACATGCGCCGGCCCCCCCAAGGTCTGCAACGACAACAACGTGTGCACAAGCGATGCGTGCTCTGGCGGCAATTGCACTTTCTCGCCGTTCCCAGACCTGGCGGCCTGCAGCGGAACGGTTTGGCGCGGACATTGCTACGAGGCGGTCAACCAGTCGGCAACTGTGGCCCAAGGAACATTGGGTTGCTTTGGCAAGAACGGCGCGTTGTTGGCGTCGATCACCAGCAGCGATGAAAACGAAGTGGTGCGGCAGCAGCGCGACAGCGTGTGCGGTGCGTTCTCCGCTTGGATCGGCGGGACCCAACCCAACCCCTTGAGCAACAACATCGGGTGGCTCAGCAGCGAAGCGGCGACGTACCACAACTGGAACTCTGGCGAGCCCAACGCCTTGGATGAGACCGGCCTACAGATGCTCAGCAATGGCGAATGGAACGACTATAAGGTGGGCGAGGGACTGCCCTGCTTTGTGTGTGAACGCCCGATGAACACTGCCTGCAACGACAACAACGCCTGCACGGTCAACGACATCTGCTCGGCGGGCAAGTGCGCGGCAGGCCCGACCGTGGAGTGCAGCGACAATTGCCAGACCAGCGCGGCCTGCAACATCAACTCGGGCTGCCCAGCGCTCGTCGCTGCGACCCACGAGAGCAAGTCGCCGGCATTTTGCGACGCCGACCAGACCCTGATTTGCACCACCGGGACCTGCGCTCAAAGCAAAGATAACAGCTGCATTAACAAAGCCTGCGGTTACAATACCAAGCTGAGCGACTGCGGCAAGTGCAAATTCGGCGACGTGTGCTTGGCAATCGGCAAGTGCGCTGCGACCACGACCACGGGCTACCCCATAGCAGGCACTACGCTGCTGCCTGGTGGCGCGCTGGCGATTGGCTGTGTCGTAGGCGACGTGCTTTGCGATGCCGCAGAAAAGCCGCGTCACGTGGTGTATCTGTCGCCGTTCTACCTGGACAACACCGAGTTGCTCTACAGCGACTACAAGAATTGTAACAGCGCAGGTTGTACCCCGCTCGGGCTTAGCCCTGAACCGGCCGCAGGCATGCCGGCGTACAAGCTGACTTACCAGCAGGCCCAGGCGTACTGCGTCTGGAAGACCGGCAACTTGCCGACAGAGGCCCAATGGGAGTACGCCGCGCGCTACAACGGCATCTCCAATGCGATCGCCGAGACGATCTATCCGTGGGGCAACCAGTGGCCGCCGCCGGGCAACGCAATCCCCGGTAATTTCAACATTTTATTGCTCAACGACACCCACAGCGGCATGGCACCCAGTGCCAAGGTCATCGGCATCGACAAGGTGCCTGGCACCGGCATCATCAACATGTTGGGCAACTTGCGGGAGTGGTGCTTGGATCCACACTACAACTCGTATTCTGAGCCCGCAGTAGTCAATCCGGTCGCCGCAAACTTTAACTATATTGGACGCGTCGTGCGCGGCGGGTCCTACCAGTCCACCTACTCTGGCAAGTTCGCCGGCAGGTTGAGCAACCGCGACTACTTGAACTACCCATCCGGCGCAACAGATGACTCGGTCGGCGTCCGCTGCGCCTATCCATTCAACAAATAGCGTCTGAGGTAGCCCGTGACCGAACAAGCCCAGCGATTTTGTCCGCAGTGCGATGCCGAGACGGCCGGGCTGTTGTGCCCGCACGATGGCTCGACCACGCTGATGCGCAAGCCGCCGCATTTCGACATCGATCGCGAGGCCCAAATTGGGCTGGTGGTGGCGAATCGCTATCGGCTGTCGCGCGAGCTGGGGCGCGGTGGCTTTGGCGCTGTGTTCGGGGCCCAGCATACGGGCACGGGGCAACAGGTCGCCATCAAGCTGTTGTCTTCTCAAGGCGACGCTAGCCAGCAGAAGCGGTTTTTTCGGGAAGCGCAGGTCACCGCCGCGCTCAAGAGCAAGCACACCATTCGGGTGATCGACTTTGGTCAAGACGATCAAGGCCTTAGCTATCTAGTGATGGAGCTGCTGACCGGCCGCACGGTTGACGCTTGGGTCCGCGAGCGCGATGCCAAAGGGCACGCGCTGAGCGAGCGCGAGGCGGTCGAGGTGGGCATTGCGGTGTGCAAGTCGCTGGGAGAGGCCCACAATGCCGGCCTAGTCCACCGCGACATGAAGCCGCAGAACTTGTTTTGCGCGGACACCGAGGACGGTCCGACCGTCAAGGTGCTCGATTTTGGCATCGTCAAGGTCAGTGATCAGTCGATGACCGGCGACGCCATCATCGGCACGACCAACTACATGAGCCCAGAGCAGGCGCTGAGCGGCAAGCTCGATGGCCGCAGCGACTTGTACAGCTTGGGCGTGGTGCTGTACGAGCTGGTCAGCTGCTGGGTGCCCTTTGAGAGTGAAACCCCGGTGCAGACGCTCATCGCCCACATTCACCAAGAGCCGCCGCCGCTGGCAGAGCGTGCGCGTTCGCCCCTGTCGGCGGAGTTCCTCCGGATTGTCGATGTGTTGCTGGCCAAGCAACCGGACCAGCGGTTCGCCAATGCTGCCGAATTGCTGGCCGCGCTGGTCGCTCTGCATCCCAACGCCAACACGGCACTGGGCGAGCCGTGGCCCAGCTCTCTGCGTGGCGCCGTCGACGGCAGTACGGCTACCGGGCTTGGCGATGCGGCAGTAACAACGACAGGTGCAGGCGGTGCGACCTTTGTGCGGTCCATGGGTGCGCCCACCCACACGGGCTCAGCGCGCGCTCGGCCGGCGGCAACATCGCTTGCGCCCTCTGGCGCGCCCGTCACCATGCCGACTGGCGGGGGCGCAGGTCCAGAGACGATGGTCTTGGGCGACCCCGGCGTGACCAAAGGGCTGGGAGCCCATGCTGCGGCGACGGAGCAAGGCGCCCAACCAGCAGCAAAGGCCAAGCTTGGCCTG
Source organism: Myxococcales bacterium (assembly GCA_947499075.1). Classification (GTDB taxonomy): domain Bacteria; phylum Myxococcota_A; class UBA9042; order UBA9042; family UBA9042; genus SXRM01. The sequence continues at coordinate 2,463 of CANMNA010000101.1, read as the reverse complement.
TGGATCGGCGTGGGCGCAGCGGCCATTGTCGGCCTAGTCGTTGCGGGCGTTGCGTTGGGCGGTAAGCCTGCGCCGGCAGCGGTGACCGCAGCCGCCACTGCCCCAGCGGCTGGGGAGCCCGCGCCAGCAGCGCAGCCTGCGCCAGTCGTGGCTGCGCCGGCACCGGTACCCACACCCGCGACAGCAGTTGCAGCTGTGCCTGCGCCCGTGGTGGCGCCGCTGGCGGCGCCGGCGCCCCAAGCGCCCACACCGACGGCACCTGAGCTGGCACCGAGTCCACCGGCAGCTGCGGCAGCGCCGGGTGTCAAAGCGACGGCGCCGCGCAAGGCAGCACCGAAGAAGGCGGGCTCCAATGCTCTACACCGTGATCTGTAACGAGATCAAGGCTATACTTTCGCGTTGCCGGAGCGTGGCCTCTTGCCTGACGGTTTTGGCTGCGACCATTGTTGTCCTTGCGGCGCCAGATGCCGATGCGGGCGATGCAGCTCCGGCGACGGAGACCGCGGAGGCCACCGCGATTGCGGACCAGGCCTTCAAGGATTACGACGCCAAGCGATACCGCCAAGCTGCGCAGGGCTTTTTTCGCGCGTATGAGCTCAGCGGCGGCCAATTTCCGCGCCAGCTGCGCAACGCCGCCAAAGCGTTGTATGCCGGCGGGTTTCTCGAAGAAGCCTTGGACACCTGGACTCGGATTGAATCGGTCGCTGGCACCGAAGCGCAATTGCGGGTGGAGGCCAAAGAGCAGGTGTCGAAGCTGCGCGCGGAGCTGGCCGGCTTGGCCCAACAGCAGGCTGAAGCCGCCCGCCGCGGCAAACAGCACAGCCAAGCCGGCGACCAGTACGCGCGCGGCTACGCGGTGTCGGGCGGGATGCGCACTGACTTGCTCATCGCCGCTTCCGAATCGTACGAAGCTGCCAATCGGCTTGACGACGCGCACTTGGCGTGGGGCATGGCGGCGACAGCGCTCGCTGCACAGCCAGATGCCCAACCCGCCGCCCTTTCTGGGATCGACCGCTTGGTCGGGCGCTTGCGCAAGATCCCAGGCGCAGAAGCCGGCTACGCCGCATACGTGGACAAACGATGGGAGGCCGCCGCGGCAGAATTGCTCCGCCACTACGACGCAGTGCGCGAGCGCTGCCATTTGCGCCACGCAGCACTGGCACTCGAGGCCGTGGGGAAAGCGCAAGACGCCGAATCGGCGTGGACGCGCTACGAGCAGGCCGCCGTAGGTTCGCGGCTGGCGGTCGCCGAAGCGCATCGCCGCCTGGCCTTGATTCGCTCCGAACGCTTGAGCGCCGAAGCGCGGGCCGCGGCCGCCCAAGGTCGCCACGCGGCCGCAGCAGACAAGTGGCTGGCGGTGTACGAATTGGCCAAGGGTCGCAACCTCGAGGCGCTGCGCGAATCGGCCATTGCCTTTGAAAATGCGGGTGATGCCGAGCGCGCCAAGACATGGTGGCGGCGGCTACAAGACAGTGAGACTGCAACGGAGGCTTGGCGCAAGGAAGCTGCCGAGCACGTCGCCAACGGCGCCAAGCCCGGACCGGTGGCGGCGCTACCAGTGGTCGTCGCTCCGCCGGCGCCTCCACCCGGCTGCAGCTTGTGCTTGCCGCTGATCGGCGGCGGTGCGGCGCTTTCGATTGCAGGCGCGGTCCTGGTCGGGCTGGCGCGCAGTGACCAGGCGGACCTGGTCGCGGCGCTAGCGACAAAAGATGCGGCCAGCGGCAAGGTTGTCGGCACGTCCTATGCGTCAGCCGATGAGCAGCAGAAGGCCAACGTGTCACGCAGCAACCTGGGGATTGGCCTGCTTGCGACGGGCCTGTTGACTGCAGCGACCGGCGGCGTGATGCAGTTGCTCTTGCCTCAGGCAACGGTGCGCACAACGGTTGCGCCGACGGTAAATGGTCAGGGTCTGGTGGCGCTGTGGTCCGGTCGGTTTTGAACGTGGGGCCACCGACGCACATGATCTCTCAGGCCAGCCATTGACGTGCGGTAGGCCCGGCATGGCTTACCTTAAGGAACAATCAAGGAACAACTCGATCACTTTGGTGCTGCAAGGAGCGGCGAGTCGGCTGTGAAGCCGCGAGCTTGCGACCCACCAAGCAAGCACGAACTGTCCAAGCCATACTTGGAAAGTTCCTAAGGAACGGTCAAGGAACAACTCGATCACTTTGGTGCTGCAAGGAGCGGCGAGTCGGCTGTGAAGCCGCGGGCTTGCGACCCACCAAGCAAGCACGAACTGTCCAAGCCATACTTGGACAGTTCCTAAGCCAGGCCCCAGCCGACAAGTTGGGCAGCGCCAGCGTGCCCTGCCCTTTGGCGTTGGTGATGCCATGCACCGCGATGGCCTCGCCCGGAATCCGGATGCCGGGGTCGTGCAAGCTGTGGTAGCTCGCGTCAAAGTCGACAAACCGGCCATGGCTGTCGACCACAACGAGTTGGGCAAAGACTTCGACCACGCGGTCG
>CANMNA010000100.1 GCA_947499075.1 Myxococcales bacterium | reverse complement strand
GTCGCTGCCGCCGTCACTGGCTGCGGCACTTTGCTAGCGGCCGTCGCCCAAGCCAACGGCACCGACAAGGTCTGCAGCGCCCACGACGGGTGCTTTCAGGTCAACGTTCACGGCTATTACATTCTCAACTTCATGGTCTTTGTTGGCCTGTTGGTGTGGTTCGGCAAGAAGCCGCTGCGGCAGGCTTTGGACCGCCGGTACAACGAAGTTGCCAAGGAGATTGACGCTGCCCGCGAGGCCATGCAGCAAGCCGAAGCCAAGCTGCTGCAGTATCAGGCCAAATTGGCGGCGCTTTCGAGCGAGAACGACCGACTGCTGACCGAAGTGCGCGCCGGCACCGATGTCGAAGTTGCGCAGATTCTGGCGGAGGCGCGGGCGCAAGTCGAGCGCCTGACTGCCGACGAAGCGATGCGGCTGACCCAAGAGTCCAAGAAACTGCTCGAACAACTGCAAAGCGAAGCGGCGCGGCTGGCGCTGCAAGTTGCGGAGCAGCTGGTGAGGCAGCGTCTGGATAGCGCAGCGCAAGCTAAGCTGGTCGAAGCAGCTCTGGTTGAACTCGAAGGTCTCGCAGGCGGCAACCCAGCCAGTACTGCTCCATCACCTGATGCGGCGGCAGCTGAGCCAGTCAAAGGCAAACGCAAGGGCTCTGGCAAGGGGGCGGCATGAAAACGGCTTCTGTGCGCGTGGCCCGGCGGTATGCCCGGGCCTTGGCCCTGCTCACCGACGAGCAGAACTCGGGCGACGCGGTGCGCGCGACGCTGGACAGTCTGGTGCAGGCGCTCGAAGGGGTGCCGGACGCGCTGGCCTTCCTCGCCAATCCGACCTTCGATTTGGTGGCGCGCCAGAAAGTGCTCGTTGGGCTGCTCGATGGTTGCAAGGCCACGGGTACCGCCCGCAATCTGGTGCTGCTGCTGCTCGACAAAGGCCGCATTGCGGCGCTGCCGGCGGTGCGAGACGAGTTTGCGGCGTTGCAGGACCAGCGTACCGGCCACGTCGATGGTGCGGTGACGTCTGCTGTAGCGCTGCCGCCGACGGCGGTCGCCCGCCTGCAAGCGGTGCTCAAACGCCAACTCGGCAAGGATGTGGCGCTGACAGCGGCGGTCGACCCGGCGCTGATCGGCGGTCTGGTCGTCCGCGTCGGCAACACGATTTTCGACGCGTCGATCGCCAATCAACTGGCACGTCTGCATCAGCAACTGGTCTCTGACTAGCGCGGCCCTCGCTGCGCTGTTTCCGTTCACTGTGAGGCTATCCCGATGAGTAGCATGAATATCCGGATCGAAGAAGTCAGCCGCGTCCTGCGCGAGCAAGTGGCCAGCTACGGTGCCAAGGTCGATGTGCAGGAGACGGGCCGCGTGCTGGCAGTCGGCGACGGCATCGCCCGCGTGCACGGTCTGGAAGGCGCGCTGGCCGGCGAGCTGCTCGAGTTTCCCCACGATGTCAAAGGCATGGTGCTCAACCTCGAGGAGGACAACGTCGGTGTGGCGCTGCTCGGCAACGCCAACGTCATCAAGGAAGGCGACCTGGTCAAGCGCACCAACCGCATCGTCGAAGTGCCGATCGGCATGGCGCTGCTGGGTCGCGTGGTCAACTCGCTGGGCGAGCCGATCGACGGCCGCGGCGAGCTCGCCAATCCCGATGGCACGCCGGTGCTGCGTGGGCGTGTCGAGGTCAAGGCCAAGGGCATCATCAGCCGCAAGCCGGTCCACGAGCCACTGCAGACGGGTCTCAAGCCCATCGACGCTATGGTGCCCGTGGGTCGCGGTCAGCGCGAGCTGATCATCGGCGATCGCCAGACCGGCAAGACGGCGGTGGCGATCGACACCATCATCAACCAGAAAGAAGAGCACGAGCGCGCAGCGGCCGGTGACAAGACCGCCAAGCCGGTCTACTGCATCTACGTCGCGTGCGGCCAGAAGCAGTCGACGGTGGCGCAGGTCGTCAAGAAGCTGACCGACCACGGCGCGATGCATTACACCATCGTTGTGACGGCTTCGGCGTCTGAGTTGGCCCCGTTGCAGTTCATTGCGCCGTATACCGGTGCGGCGATGGGCGAGTACTTCCGCGACAATGGCATGCACGCGCTGATTGTGTTCGACGACCTGTCGAAGCAGGCCGTGGCATACCGCCAGATGTCGTTGCTGCTGCGTCGCCCGCCGGGCCGCGAAGCATTTCCGGGCGACGTGTTCTACCTACACAGCCGCTTGCTGGAGCGCGCCGCCAAGCTGCGTGACGAAGAAGGCGGCGGCTCGCTGACGGCGCTGCCGATCATTGAGACCCAAGCGGGCGACATCTCGGCGTACATTCCGACCAACGTGATCTCGATTACGGACGGCCAGATCTTCTTGGAGAGCGACCTGTTCTACAAGGGCATTCGGCCGGCGATTAACGTCGGTCTGTCGGTGTCGCGTGTCGGTGGTGCGGCCCAAATCAAGGCGATGAAGGCAGTGGCCGGTCCGCTGCGGTTGTCGCTCGCCCAGTACCGCGAGCTCGCGGCGTTCTCGCAATTTGCTTCGGACCTCGATCCAGCGACCCAGCGCACGCTGGCCCAAGGCGCGCGGTTGACTGAGTTGCTCAAGCAGGGCCAGTACATGCCGATGGACGTGACTTCGCAGGTGATTCTGCTGTTCGCGGCCACGGCCCCTGAAGGTTTCATCGACCATCTGCCGGTGTCGGCGCTGCGACGCTACGAAAAAGAGCTGTTTGCGTTCCTCAAGACGCAAAAAGCCCAGCTGGTCGCGACCTTGGAGACTGCGGTGTTCAAGACCGACCTCAAGAAGAAAGACGACGAAGTGCGTCAGGCTTTGGCCGCGGCGCTGACCGAGTTCAAGACCCTCTTCCAAGCGTAGCAGGCTTAGTCGCTGCATTTGCACTGACTGGCGGCTCCTCCGCCCAGTCCAAGGCCCCACGCCATGCCGAGTTTGAAAGCAATTCGCCGGCGCATCGGGTCGGTCAAGTCGACCGGCAAGATCACCCGTGCCATGAAGCTGGTGGCGACCGCCAAGCTGCGCCGCGCCCAAGAGCGGCTGGTGCAAACCCGGCCGTACGCGGTGCGTCTCCGCGAGATGATTCGTGAATTGTCGGGTGGCGTCGATCGCGATGCCCACGCGCTGCTCGCGCGTCGCACGCCCAAGCGCACGCTGATGCTGGTGCTGACTTCGGATCGCGGTTTGGCGGGCGCCTACAACGCCAACGTCAACAAGGCGGCGTGGAACTGGGTGCAGCAGAATCGCGATGTTCGCGAGCACATCGAGTTGCGCATCGTCGGCAAGAAGGGCCGCGACTTCTTCAAGTCCCGCAATGCCAATGTCGGGCACATCTACACCGACGTGTTGCAAAACCTGACGCTGGAGCGCGCTACCGGCATCGGCCGCGATCTGGTGGCCGCGTATGTCGACGGCGACTTTGACGAAGTGTTCATCGCGTACAACGACTTCAAGTCGGCGATGGTCCAAAAGGTGATGCTGGACAAGGTGCTGCCGATCGAGCCAGCGGAGATCGACATCGAGGGTGAGACCGCCCAGGATCAGCCGATTCGGCCGAGTGCCGACACGATTTTTGAGCCGACCAAAGCGGCGGTGCTCGACGCCGTGCTGCCGATGGCGATCAACGTCCATGTCTACCGGGCGCTGCTGGAGTCCGTCGCCTCCGAAATGGGTGCGCGCATGACGGCAATGGACGCGGCGACCAAGAACGCGGGCGAGCTGCTGGCGCGGATTACGCTGCAGTACAACCGCGCGCGGCAGTCGATCATCACCACGGAACTGATGGAAATTACGTCGGGCGCCGAGTCGCTCAAGGGCTAAACCGCCCGCCAGCCAGTGTTTTCGCAACAGTTGCTCTTTTTCGTTCTCCGTAGAGGTTGCCATGTCCCAGGGTCGCATCAGCCAAGTCATCGGTGCCGTCGTTGACGTCGAGTTTCCGGCCGGCCTCGTGCCCGACATCTTGACCGCACTCAAGGTCACCAACGCGTCGATCAACGACAAGCCGTGGAACCTGGTGCTCGAAGTCGCCCAGCACTTGGGCGAGGGCTCGTGCCGGACCATCGCGATGGACTCGACCGATGGTCTCAAGCGCGGTCAAGACGTGCTCAACACTGGCAAGCAGATTCAAGCGCCGGTTGGCGACGAAGTGCTCGGCCGCATCTTGAACGTGGTCGGCGAACCGGTGGACGACAATGGTCCCATCGGCGCGCAAGAGCACTGGAACATTCACCGAGAACCGCCGGCGTTTGATCAGCTGACGACCTCGGCCGAGATGTTTGAGACCGGCATCAAAGTCATCGACTTGCTGGCGCCCTACACCAAGGGCGGCAAGATTGGCTTGTTCGGCGGCGCGGGCGTGGGCAAGACCGTGCTGCTCCAAGAGCTGATCCGCAATATGGCGGTCGAAAAAGGTGGCTTCTCAGTGCTCGCGGGCGTTGGCGAACGGACGCGCGAAGGCCGCGACCTGTATAACGAAATGATCGAGTCGGGCGTGATCGCGACCGAGAAAGACGAGCACGGTCACCCCAAGATGAACGCCAACGGCGTGCCGATTCTGGTGCCGGGCAAGTCGCAGGTCTCGCTGATTTACGGCCAAATGAATGAGCCGCCCGGCGCGCGTGCCCGCGTCGCGCTGACGGCGCTGACGATTTGCGAGTATTTCCGAGATGTCCGCAACAAAGACGTGCTGTTGTTCGTCGACAACATCTTCCGGTTTACCCAAGCCGGCTCGGAAGTCTCGGCGCTGCTCGGTCGTATCCCGTCGGCGGTGGGCTACCAGCCAACGCTGTCGACCGAAATGGGCGGCTTGCAGGAGCGGATCACCTCGACCAAGGCCGGCTCAGTGACATCGATTCAGGCGATTTACGTGCCTGCCGACGACTTGACTGACCCCGCGCCGGCGACGGCGTTCTCGCACTTGGACGGCACCACGGTCCTTTCACGCGCGATTTCCGAGCTGGGCATCTACCCGGCCGTCGATCCACTGGACTCGACATCGCGCATTCTGGATCCGATGGTCGTCGGCGAGGACCACTACAACACGGCGCGGCGGGTCCAGTCGATCCTGCAGGAGTACAAGGATCTGCAGGACATCATCGCGATCTTGGGCATGGAAGAGCTGTCGGAAGAGCAAAAGCTCACGGTCGGTCGGGCCCGCCGCATTCAGCGCTTCCTGTCGCAGCCGTTCTTTGTTGCCGAGATCTTCACCGGTTCGCACGGCAAGTACGTCAAGCTGGCGGACACCATCAAGGGCTTCAAGATGATCTGCGCCGGCGAACTCGATAGCGTGCCCGAGCAGGCATTCTTGATGTGCGGCAGCATTGAAGAAGTGATCGAAAAGGGCAAGACGCTGTAATCAGCGCAAATTCCGGGGTTCGTTATGCAAGTGACCATCGTGACACCGGTTGGCGTCAAGTTCGCGGGCGAAGCGGCGTCGATCGTCGCGCCTTCGGTATCGGGTGACGTCGGCATTCTGCCCGGCCACCAGCCGATGCTGGCGGCGCTGCGCACGGGCCCGGCGCTGGTGACCATTGCTGGGCAAGAGCCGCTGCACTTGGTCATCGACGCCGGCTATATGCACGTCATCAGTGGCGACCATGTGTCGATCGTGACGGAACTGTGCGAGAGCTGGAAGGAAGTCGATGTGGCGCGGGCGACTTCAGAGTTGACTGAGGCGACGCAGGTGCTGCAGCAAGCGCGCGAAGAGATCGACTCGGCGACGTGGAAAGCCAAGAAGCGCGCGGTCGATTTGGCGTCGACGCGGATCGCGGTCGGCAACGCCAAGCCGTGACAGCCCACGCCCGGGTAGGGGCAGGCCTCGCTGTCAACATGCGCAGGGTCCGGCTAGGGGCAGGCCTCGGCGCCTGCCCGCCAGCGCGATTGATCGCGATACCGTTGGCCGCACTGCTCCTCTACGGGTGCACGACCTCGACAGCCGTGCTGACCTGGCACCAGGGATGGCAGGCCGAAGCTGCTGGCGACCTCGAAAAAGCCGAACGCAAGTACCAAGATAGCTTCGATTACGACGGCGCGATGGTCGGCGCAGCGTGCAATCGCGTGCGCCTGCTGGCGACCCATCCGGACCGGCAGACCCAAGCCCAGGAACTGCTCGACAAGCTGACCAAGACCAAGGCGGCGGCGCCCGAAGTGGCGGCGACTGGGGCGCTGATGGCGCTGCACACCGGCAAGCCGGTGGTGGCGCGGCAGCGGCTGGAGGCCGGGCGCAAGCTCAAAAACACGGACGCACCCTCTGTTCAACAGGCTGTGGCTGCTGCGGAATTGGCAGTTGCCGCGGCAACAGGACATCTACCCGCGCCTGAATCGGCGGTCACAGTCGCCCAGCTGCCAGAAGACGCGACAGCCTTGCGCGAAACGGCGGCGGTGCTGGCGTGGAACCGAGGCGACGACGCGACATCCGCGCAATTTGCCCAGCCGAATGGCGAGTTGGCGGCTTGGCTAGCCGCGCGACAGGGCGCTTGGCCGGCGGTCAAACAGCGGGTGGAGGCGTTGCCAGCGGCCAAGCGCTCGGCGCAGTCCCTGGCGCTGCTGGGATGGGCGCGGGCCCAGACCGGCGACCTTGCGGGCGCACAAGCGGCGAGCGCAGAGGCCGTTCAGCGCGACCCGGTCGATGCAACCGTCACGCAGATTTGGGCCGCAGTCGCGCTCTTGGCGGGTCAGCCAAGTGTGACACGCGATGTGCTGGCGGGCTTGGTTGCACGAGCGCCGGCGGTATCGTGGTCGGCGTGGTTCAATTTGGGGATTGCTCAGTTGCGTTTGGGAGACCCGACCGCAGCGTATGCGGCGTTTGACCGAGCGGCGGCGCTGTGCCCGCAGTGCAAGCAGGCGGTTCAGAATCGCGATGTGGTGGCGGGGTTGGGGCGGTAGGGCCATGGGCAGGCCAGCTCTTATTGACTTTTATCCGACGCGAGATAAATTATTCGCCGACAGATAGTCGAGGATAACTTGCTGCACTTTCCCCGCGTCGCACTCACCACTCACACTGTCGACATGCTGTTGGGCCGCGAGGTCCTTGGCGACGCCCACAACGGCCTGTTCCTCGCTGCGCCCCGCCGCACCGGCAAGTCGACGTTTCTGCAGGCTGATCTGATGCCCGCGCTGCAGCAGGCCGGGGTGGTGGTGGTCTATGTGGACTTGTGGTCCGATATCCGCCGCGATCCTGCGGCGTTGGTTGCAGAGGCAATCGGCCGCGAGTTGATCACCCGGTCTGGTGCGGTCGGCAAAGCTGCGAGAGCTGCCGGTCTGGAGAGTGTGACCATCGCCGGGGCACCCAAGATCGACACAACACGCATTGGCCGAACCGATGGCCTAACGCTCCCGGACGCGGTGCGGGAACTGCAAGAGCGGGCCAAGGCGCCGGTCGCGCTCATCATTGACGAAGCTCAGCACGCGCTGAGCAGCGTGGCCGGCGAGGCGACAATGGCGGCGCTGAAATCTGCCCGCGACCAGATGAACCGGGCCGATAGCGTCAAGCTGTTGCTCATCATGTCGGGCTCGGATCGGGACAAATTGCTGCGACTGGTCAACAGCAACGCCGCGCCCTTCTACGGGTCGCAGGTTGAGCGACTGCCGCCGCTGGGAGCTGATTTCATGGCCTTTGTCGTGGAGCGCATTGCAGCTCAGCGCCCGGAATTAACACCGATCGACACCGCAATGCTGTTGCGGGCGTTAGAGATTTTTGGCAATCGACCCCAGTTTTTCATGCACGCTTTGGCCGATGCACTTAGCCCATTGGCAGGTCCTCCGGGACCGTTTGAGCAGATTGTGTTGGCGACTGCTGTCCAGCGTCGCGTCGATGACGAGGCGCAAATTGCGGCGGAGTTCAGTGCGCTGAACGCTTTGGAGCGGGCCGTAATTTGGCGCCTGCTCGAGCAAGGCCCGCGCTTTCGACCGTATGACGCCGAAGCGCTGCGGTTTTACCGCGACAAGAGTGGGCTGCCGGCCACACCGGCCAAGGTTCAGGCCGCGCTTGAGGCTTTGCGCGCCCGAACTCCGGCGATGGTGTGGAAATCGGCACGAGGTGAGTACGCCGTCGAGGATGCGGCGATGCACCGTTGGTTCGCGGATCGGGTGGCAGCAGGTACATGGCCACCGGTGTTGGGGTCTGGTGGGGCACTCAGCGATACCGATTCGCAGAGCCGGTGCGAGGTGACCCGTAGCTGCTGAACTGTCATCGTCCAAATGCTCGCATGTGCAAGGGGTTCGTGGATTGGTCACTGGGCCCTTCGACACAGCCGACGACAGGGCCAGCGAGGTCTAGCGCGGACTGGTAGACCGGAAGGTCGACGGGGAGCAGTGCGGCGGCGGGGAAGATTTCGGTGCGTGACACGCCTGCGTCGGGCGCTAGGTCGCCTGTGCGGAGGCGAAGTTCTTCGGTGAGGTTGGTGGACGCCGACTTCATGGCGAACCTGCGGCGCGGCGGTTGCGGCGCTGCCGACCGTAACGTACGACCTGAGTGAACGAGTGGCAAGGTTGAGTGCTGTGGCGTGGGGCGCGGATCCCGATCGGGGGTGAGGCAGTTGCTGTGTCCGAAGGGATCGGGCTGGGCCTTGACTGACCTCACTTCGGCAGCGCGCCGCGAGCGCGGCGCGTGGCCGACCGTCTCCCTGAAGGGAGAGGGTCTATGAATTTATATCTATTTTAACCAAGCCCGCCGATTGTCGCCGATTTCGCCTCTGCTCAGGGCTAGTCCGAGGTCGACGACTGCAGGTCTCTGGATTGCT
>CANMNA010000099.1 GCA_947499075.1 Myxococcales bacterium | reverse complement strand
TACGTATTCACCTACCCAAAGACCACAGCAAGTTCATGGACTTCGCTGTGCCAACGCAAACGCTTGTGGTCTCGAATAGCGCTGTCCCGAAAGGTTCACGCTTTGCAATTACAGGTAGTTGCAGATGTTGGCGACCTGTCCAGCGGCGTCCCAGGCTGCGTGTCAGACCACGACTTTCGGTTACGCTGCAGGCAGTTGTAGGACGCAACGGGGGTGGTGAATGCGTACGCAGAATCAAACAACTCTCATGGGTTGCGCACTAACACGAAGTAGTGGTCGAGCGCCTTTTCTGCCTTGTACGCGGCCCCGATTGTCACGAACCTGCTGACACGCCGCATGAAGTCGCGGGTATTTTGAAACACCAACATCTGTAGGCCGACGGAGTTGGCTACCACTTTGGGCCAACCAGGCACCACGGAAGCGTCAGGCACTTGGTAATAATCGACGACTATACCGCCGCGGCTATGCCACTCCGCGTTGCCTGCCGTGGCAACGGCGACAAAATAGCCAGGGCCAATCAGGGCGCGTGTGCTGCCCTCGTTGTACCCAAACAGGCGCGAAGTGCCGTCCTCAGGCCGACAGAATCGCTTTTCGAATTTCCGCAGCCCATTGGGAAGCGGCAACGTGTTCATACCGAACTGTATGACTTCAACAAGGGGTGCCACCCCATCTGGCACCAAATCGGCAAGCGACATTGCCTCGGCCGACGCTTGGCCAAACAGCGTTCGCTGGGCAGCCCGGCCGAGTGTGCGACACTGCGCCAAGCGATCTGCGTGCGAGAGGCCGTCCACGTGGTCGGCGATAGCCTGTAGCGGTGCCTTTTGATCGAGCAGGGTAACAAGCGCAGTGGGGTCGGACATGGTGTTCCTCGCGACAGAAGACGCAACGTGCGGCGATCCGACATGGATCGCAGCAGGCGCATTGGACGAGAACGAGGCGTCGGCGTCAACTCAAGGGGCCAGCCGCGGTTTGCCCAGCGTCGAGCCGGTAGCTTATCGACGCGCACGCCGCGGTCAATGTCGATAAACAGCGATAAGTTAGCATTGCGCTCTCGCTTCAGGTATGCGAAAAAGCCGCGCGCCTAGCCCCAATCTGCGGGGCACGATGGGCGAGTTGACCCATGCCCAGCCCGTTGAAAGTGTTGACTCTCCTCTGCGTCGGTGCCGCAGCAGCTGCTGCCGTTGGGTGCTCCAAGCCCGAGCGCCCCTTGGCTGGCGGGCCTGGGCTGACCGCAGACAAGGCGGACGGAAGCGTCGAAAATGTGCCGAAAGTGCCTGATAATGCACGCGCTTCGTCATTGACGCCGGATCAACGGTCGATTGTGGTTGCACGCATCGGAGATCGCCTGATCACGCTTGGTGATCTCGAGGTGCGGCTCGAGCAGGAACCCGTGGTCGTCAAGAGCCAGTTCGCGAGCATCCAGAAGCGCAAGGACTACCTAGCCAAAATGGTGCAGTTTGAAGTGTTGGTGTTGGAGGCGCAACGTCAGGGCCTCGACAAGGACCCAGAGGTAGTGGAGACGCTGCGCCAAGCGATGGTCCGGCGGTACTTGCAAGACGAGGTCAAAGACGACGATGCCGGCAAGGCCATCCCAGACGCAGACTTGAAGGCCTACTACGACGCAAATGCCCAAGTTTTTCACAAGCCGGACCAAGTTGAGCTCAGCCACATTCTCTTGTCCGACCAGAGCAAGGCCGAGGAGATCAAGAAGGAATTGGAGCGTGGCGCAGAGGGCAACTCGGCCAAATTAATCGCGATGTGGAATGATTATGTCGTTAGGCTATCTGAAGACAAGGTGACCGCCCCGTACCTCGGTGCGCTCGGCCTAATTTCTAAGGTGCCCCCACAAGGTGCAGAACCGGCAGAGATTGAGCGGTTGGCCCAGATTCCAAAGGAGCTGGTCGCGGCGGCGTTTGGCGGCGAGCTGCTGACAGTTGGCCCGGTGGTGCACAGCGACAAGGGCTGGCATGTGTGGATGATTACCTCGAAGGCGCCGGCAGTTGACAAGACATTTGAAGACGCCAAGGAGTCGATCCTGGCGCGCATCGTCAAGCGTGAGCGCGATCTCAAGCGCCAGAAGCTGTTGGACGATCTGCGGACCCGGGCCAAAGTCACAGTCGATGACGACGCCGTACGGCTGATCGGTGCGCCCAAGCTTGAGTCGGCGCTCAAGCCTGCAACTGGCAACATCAAAGCCGGTGGCGGGATAGCGCCCAGTGCCGCAGCGACCGCGGCTGGTGCGCCATGAGCTGGGCACGGTGGTGGAGCGTGATGTGGGGCGCGAGCTTGATCATTGCGCCTGTCGTTGGGAAAGCCGAGCCCCGCAAGGCGGCGTTGCCAGCAGGCTACGAGGAAGTCGAGGGTGTCGCAGCGGTGGTAGGCGACACGATCATCACGCTAGGAGAGCTGCGGCGTGCACTCGGCAGCCAAGTCAGCGCCCAGCAGCTGGTGCCAACCGACATCGAGAAGCCGCGCAGTGAAGCGGCGTTGCGTCTGCAGGTCCTGCAGACTTTGGTCGACAATGCCCTTGTGCTGCGGGCGGCCAAAGAGATGGGTGTCACCGCTGACGACCAAGACGTAGACCGCCAGGTCGCGGAGGTCAAGAAGCGCAATAGCTGGGATGACGACGAGTTGGATCGCGCCGTGCGGCACTTGGGCTTTGCCGGCATTGGACCCTACCGGCAGCACGCGCGCAACGAGTTGGTGCGGCTGCGCATGCTGCAGCTCAAGCTCGGCTCGCGGTTGCGGATCAACGAGGAGGAAGTCAACAAGATTCTGGAGCTTGAGCACTGTGCGGGAACCTGCGACGAGGAGGTGCACGCGCGGCATATCATGCTGGAGGTGCGGCCAGATGACTCGCCCCAGTCTGTCAGCGCCAAACGCGAGAAGGCCTGGGTTGTGCACGACTTACTGGTCGCCAATCCGGCCGGCTTTGAGCAACTAGCAGAAAAATTTAACGATGATCATGGAGCGCCAGACGGCGACCTAGGGTGGCAGCGCCGCTGGACACTGGAGTCAGGGCTCGCCACCAAGCTTTGGTCGCTCAAGAAGAACGAGATTTCCGCGGTCGTGCAGACGCCATTTGGATTTCACGTACTGCAGTTGCTTGATCGCCGCAAATCGGCGGCAAAAGATCGCGAGTTGCTGGTGGATCTGGTCAAGCAGCGCATCCGCGAGGAGCAGTTGGTGCGGCTGTACAAGGCCTGGATGGACGAATTGCGACGCGCGACCCACATCGAAGTCCGCATTTGAGGGCGCAGAAAGCGTCTAGGACAGCGCGATACCGACAGTCATCACGTAGGCAGCCAGATTCCAAAGGCCGTGCACGATGATCGGCGCCCACAGATTGCCAACCCAAGCATAGGTTAGCGCAAACGCGGCACCCAACCCCATGTACGGTAAGGCCTGCTCCGGAGAAAAATGCAGCAGCGCAAACAGCGCGCTCGAGACAGCCAGAGAGACACCGAACCCAAACCGCTGCCGAAAATAGCGGAAAAGAAAGCCGCGAAAGAGCAGCTCCTCGCCAATTGGCGCCATCACGACTGCAGCTAAGCCAAGCGAAAACAGCGTCACCGGGTCGCTGTGATTGAGCGCCAGCTCGGCGAGAGGGTGGATACGATGGGCATCGCCGACCAGCAGCACATTGCAAACCGATAGCAGTGCCATCGCGGGCAACAGCAAGCTCCACGCTCGCAGCGCTGCCGTCGATGCGCGCCAAAAAGGCGCCGCCGGATCGCCACCCAGCCGAGCGGCGTGAACAAGCGGCACCCGAGTGGGCGACAGTGCCGTAATGATCAATTGCGCGAGCAACACGCCCACCATCGCCGAAATCAGCACCGCAAACGGCGAGCCGCGCCCGTTGCCCAGCTGGCTGAGCACGCCGCTCGTCACCCCTTGGCCAAAAATCCACGCGGCAACGCCCACTACCGGAACAAGCAAGTCGCGGGCGTACGGGTTGTCGTTGGGAAGTCCCGGGTACCGCTCGATCAGCCACTGCCACGCCGGCGCACCGCGCCCTGCTTGCAAGATCGCACGGATACCGGCGACCAGCGCGAAGGACAACCCGAGTAACCCTGCCAGCATGGCGATCTGGACCGCCGTCCACAGCACAGCGGCGAGCTCCCGGTCGCGAGCTGCCAAGTCGGCAGTCAGCCCCTTGGGCATTGCGCCGCGGTTGCCTGCAGTCGCCCGCAGCGCGACCTGGAGCCTGATGCGGTCCCGGGTCCACGCACTCCAATTGCGCGCGTAGCTGGGCGCTTGAACCGCCGCCTGCGCGTCGTTGAGGTTGGGCAGATTGGCAAAACGTACGCCGAGCGTCGGGGTGATTTCAGCAGGCAGCCCCGTCAGCGCGGCTGCCAGTGCTGGTGACCAGTGTGGCAGCTTGAGTGCAAATTCGACGGCCTGGTCGGCCTTCTCCACCGCCAAACAGTGACCGATCACGGCCTCAGCAACAGCGGACTCGCCCTTGGGCCCCCGCGCACTATCCAGTTGCATCGCCCGCGTCATCAGTTCGGCGGAGGACGCACGCGACACGGTCACCCATTGCTGCAGGGGCGGCGGTGTCGCCTCGGCCGCGCTCGCACCTTTGGCTTTGACCGGCTTGGTCTGGGTCGCTCCCATCCACGCGGCCATGCGCCACAGGGCATTCTGCGCGCGCAGGTCGTGGCGAACGACGGCCTCGCTGTCGGTCGATGTCGTCGCCCGGGTCAAGCCGTGGTGGATGGCAAAGCCGAGTATGGCCAAGCTGAGCGCCCATAGCGCCCACCGCACTGGTGCTGGCGGCCGCCGCGGATCGGCGGTGAGGACGTCGACGGGCTGCGTTGGCTCTGGGGTGGTTGGCTCGGGCTGTTCCATCTGGCGCTGCTACTCTGCCTGACGATCCTGCTCCAGCGTGCGCAAAGCCGCCTGGCAGGTCTGGGGCGAAACCCGCTTGGTGCGGTCACGCCATTTTTCGCATTGCTCCGCCGGGTTCTTGTCGTTGGACATGCTGACCCGCTCGCACAGCTTGTCGGCGAGCTTACCGCAGGATCGGTCACAGCCAGACGCGGCAACGGCAAGGACTGCTAGCAAGACAAGGACAAGACAATTTCGCGACTGCTGGGCCATGCGCCTCCGCCGCCGATTGAACCACAGCGCGGGTGCGGGCGCTAGCGGATGGGGGCGCGCGTTTGGACCGCGTGCCACCGGGTAACGCTGCCTTGGACCAGCTGCAACAGGGGCGCATGTGCCATCTGGCTCGCCACTACGAACCCGTCGAAATGCGGCCGCGGCTGGTTGAAGCGCAGCGGCCGACCGTGAACATCTGTCGAGATGCCACCGGCTTGCTGGACAATCAACACGCCGGCAGCTGCGTCCCACTCGCTGCGCGGCGTCGGTGTGGCATGACCATCGTACGCGCCAGCGGCGACGAGGCCCATCTTGTAGGCCAAGCCGCCCATCTTGGTCATCCAGCCGTCGGGCGCCACCCCGTCCCACAGGCCTGTCCGCTTGTCTGTGCGCGAGACCAGCAATGCCGGGCTGGTCGCGTCGTAGTCCTTAACTTTGAGGACTTTGCCATTCTGGTTGCGGGCGCCACTGCCGTGCTCGGCCAAGAATCTCTCGCCGGTACTCGGGTTGGCGATTACGCCGAGCAGTGGCCCAACGCCGGACTGAACCAAGGCGATCGACACGCAAAACTCGGGCCGGCCGGCTATCAGTGACCGTGTGCCGTCGATCGGGTCGACGACCCAGACGTAGCTGCACTGCAGGCGATCGGGCCGGTCGGCTGTCTCCTCGGACAGCCACGCAGCGGCAGGCATCAGCGCCCGGAGTTCACGGCGCAAAAACCGGTCGATGGCCAGATCGATCGCGGTCACCGGCGAATTGTCCTCTTTGGTGTGCGACTGCCACGGCGCCTGGAGCATCGCCATTGCCAGGGCGCTGGCGCGGTCGGCAATCGCGACCACTTGCTGCAATTGCGGCAGTTTAGCCGACAGCAACGGGATCCTGATGTTGAACGCGGTGGGCAACCACGTACCCAACGAGCTGGTCAGCCAGGGCCTGCGCCCGCTCGGGCGGATGACCGCACCACAGCGCCATGTGGCGGCCCAAGTCAGCGGCGATCGCCAGCAACCTGTCGCCAGCAACGTAATAGAGCTGCGTGCGCCGCACGGCGAGGTCGACCAAATCCAGCGCCATCTCCTCGCGGACCAGCCACGCCAGCTCGCCCCAGCAATAGGGCAGGTCTGGCAGCACGCGGTCAAACCCGCGGTCCTGTTCCGCGCACACGGCGCAAACGGCACCAGCATCGCTGCCATACCGCTCGGAGAAATGGCGGGCAATCTCGGGATCTACACCGAATTGCTGCTGTACGATTGCGGCGATCGCCTCGAGGGGTCGCAGATTGGCGGGCAACGCTTCTGCGCCCGGCAAGGGCAGTGTGGCCGTCGCACAAGACTTTGCGGCCGCGGCAACACCGTTGCCCAGTAGCTGCAGCGCGGCATCGACCGCTTGCTCCGCCATGACCCGGTAAGTGGTCAGCTTGCCGCCCGCGATGGTGACCAGACCAACTGGGTCGGCGGTGATCACGTGTTCTCGCGAGGTCTTGTAACTCGAGGCCCCGGCTTGTGCCACCAGCGGTCGAATTCCGGCCCAGGTGCTGACGACGTCTGCGACAGCCAGTGGACCACCAGTTGGCAACAGGCAGCCGTTGACGGTACGTACCAAGTAGTCGGCGTCCTGCCAAGTACATCCGGGCTCATCGAGCGGGCCGCTGTAGGCGGTGTCGGTGGTGCCAATCACAGTTGCGTGCGGCCAGGGCAACGCGAAGACCACGCGACCGTCCAGAGGCGAAGTCATTGTGACGGCGTGGTGCAGTGGCAAGCGATGCCGGGCAACGACGACGTGCACGCCCTTGCTGGGCTGAAGCGGCGGCGGTGCAGCCGCTGAGGCGTCAGTTGCCATGCGCCACGCGTGGCCAAAGGCATCGGTCCAAGGCCCCGCGGCGGCAACCGCCACTGAGGCAGTGACGGCTATACTTGCTCCGGTGACCTGATCGCGCAACTGAGCGCCAGCGAGCTTGCCATCGCGCAAGTCTGGCCGAACAAACGCGACCTGAGACAGGCAGACGGCACCTGCTGCGACCGCGCCGCGGATGTTGGCCAGCACGAGTCGCGCATCGTCAGTCGTCGCGTCAAAATAACGCACACCGCCGGACAAGCCGTGGCCAATCAGCGAAGGCTCCATACGCAGCAATGCTTTTTTGCGCACCGCGCGGTGCGGCATCACGCCCGAAAAGGCGGCGAGCATGTCGTACAGCGTCAAACCAAGGTCCAGCGTAAAGACGCTGTGCTTGCTGTGGCTCATCACCGGCAGCACAAAACTCTGTGGTTTTGCCAAGTGCGGAGCCAGTTGCAACAAGCGCTGGCGCTCTCGCACAGCCTCGAATACCAGCCCTACATCGCCCATCTCCAGATACCGCAACCCACCGTGGATGAGTTTGGTCGATCGCGACGAGGTGCCGATTGCAAAATCGCCGCGCTCAACCAGCGCGACCTTCAGGCCACGCAGCGCAGCGTCGCGGGCCACGCCGGCACCCGTAATGCCGCCGCCGATGACCAAAAGGTCAAACGGCTCAGTCTGTAGCCGAGCGAGAAGCACGCTGCGCTGGTGTATGGAAAAAGCCATCGGTAGTTGCGGCAGCGGTAAGTGGCCAACGGGTGTCGCGTCCGGGCGCCGGCGCGCGACGGCGAGGTAGTGTACGCGCACACGCCATGACAGCAAGCAACTAGAGCAATCGCTATTTCGGCAGCAGATCGCCCAACGCTTTTTCGAGATCGAGGCGGTCGCACAGGTGGCTCAGGTAGTCCAGGCGCTCGGTTTCGATCACCAGCTTCGGGCTCAAGTCGTAGCGGTCGATCCAGCTCTCATAAGCGTCTTGCAAATCCGACAGGTATGTCGGATCCATCGCCTGCTCCTCAGGCCTGCCGCGGGCGCGAATTCGGCGCTTGAGGCCGCGCAAGCTACACCGCAGGTAGATCAGCAGGTCTGGTCTCGGCAGTGCGTCGCGAATTCCGGCGTACAAGCTGTCATACGTCAAGTGATCGCGATCGGGCAGCACGCCGCGGGTGTGCAGCGTCTTGGCGAAAATCTCGGCGTCCTCGTAGATGGTGCGGTCTTGGACAAACACGGCCTTGGGCTGTTCGTCCAGCAACCGGGCCAAGCCGAGGTGCGCGCGGAATTTGGCCGAGAGAAAGTAGACCTGGCTGTGAAAGGCATACTGGCCCATGTCGGCATAGAAATCAGTCAGGTAAGGGTTGCTGTCGTTGGGTTCGTAGAACGGTTGAATGCCGAACCGCGAGGCTAGAAACGCGGTCAGCGTCGACTTGCCCGCACCGATGTTGCCAGCGATAGCCACAAACCGAGCACCGTGCGAGGGCAGCGGGCCGCCAAGTTGCACGGCAGGGGCTTGCACGGCCCCGTGTGGCGCACTTTTTGCCGATCGCGGCCCTGAGCGGCCGGCCCGCTGCAGCGCCCGCGGCGTCAGCGCTGTGGCCGAACTCAAAGCCCCGTGGGCCTCTGGGTACGAGGGTGGACCGAACGCAGACGAAGCGCTTTGCATGGCGTCGAGCAGGTCCATCGCACTCTCCCAAACGAGGCCGGGAGCATAGCCCAGATGGCGGGTAGCGTCGACGTGTGCGCCCCTGAGCGAAGCAGCTCGCAGGCCGCGATCCCCCACTTTGAGCGCATCTCTGCGTCACTGCGTCGCTTCTCTCGCAGCGGCGTACCTGAGTACGCCTCGCTCTTTCAGCTTCTTGTTCCTTGATCTGCATCTCAAATCGGGGGCCGCGGGAGATTTCTGTGGGGAATTTAG
>CANMNA010000098.1 GCA_947499075.1 Myxococcales bacterium | reverse complement strand
GGGCGCCCCTACCCGATCCTGTAGCCGCGCAATTCATTGCGACGGCGTCCCAAGCCGTCATCAACGCTGCGGTTTTCAGTTGACACAATCGAATCCACCCTCTCAGGCGTGGGCTAGGCCAGTTCCAGACCGTCATCGTCGCGCTCGCGCTCCAGGTAGCGGTAGATGGTGCGCACGTCGACATCGAGGTCCTTGGCGGTTTGTGTACGATTGCCACCATTGATCTCGAGCACTTTACGCACATAGCTCGCCGCGAACGCTTCCTTCGCTTCGACCAGTGGCTCGATACGGCCAGTCTGTAGCGGCGCCAGTTCCAGATCCTCGGCGTTGATTTCGTTGGCTTCACAAAAAACCAGCGCCTTCTTGATCCGGTTCTCCAACTCGCGGATGTTGCCTGGCCACTGGTGCAGCTGCATCGCACGCAGGCCACTGTCCGAAAACCCGCGAACTTGCACGCCCATCTCTTCGCTGAAGCGCTTGAGGAAGTACTTGCTCAAGAGCAGGACATCGTCACCTCGCTCACGCAACGGAGCCAGGTGTAGCCGCACGACATTGAGGCGATAGTACAAGTCTTCCCGGAACTTGCCGGCCTTGACCTCGGCCGCCAGATCCCGATTGGTCGCGGCAATGACCCGAATGTCGATATCCTTGGGGCTGTGCTCACCGATGCGCGTCACGCGTCGCTCTTCTAGCGCGCGCAACAGCTTGACCTGAAGGGCAATCGGCATCTCGCCAATTTCATCGAGGAAAAGCGAGCCACCATTGGCGGCCGCGAATTTGCCCTCGCGCGTTGCTACGGCACCGGTAAAAGCGCCGCGGACGTGGCCAAATAGCTCAGACTCCAGCAAATTCTCAGGAATGGCGCCGCAATTGATCGCAACGAACGGCCCCTTGGCCCGTGGCGACCGGCGGTGCAATTCGGCCGCCACGAGCTCCTTGCCCGTACCTGTTTCGCCAGTAATCAGCACTGAGATGTCCGTCGCTGCGACCTTGTCGACGCGCCGAAACAGTTCGCGCATCGAATCCGAAGCGCCGATCAGCGAACCAAAGTTCATTCGCTCAATCTGGGCGGTCAAGCTTTGGTTGGTGAGTTGCAGGTCGTTGAACAGGATCGCGTTGCGCAGCACCATCGCGGCCTCGGCCGCAAACACCAAGGCGACTTCGCGCGCCTCCTCCGTAAACAAATTCACCACGTTTTCATTGCCAAGGTAGATGACGCCGAGGAGATCGCCCCGCGTCATCAGCGGTACGCAGAGGACCGAGCAGATCTTGAAGTCCATGACAGATTCGGCTGCTTTGAATTCGCGGTCGTTCAAGGCATCGGAGACGATCAGTGGCTGGCGTGTCTGCAACACCCTGTCGACAATCGAGTCCGAGATGGCCAACTGCCCGGCCCCCGGCTTGCCCCCCGCTGTGCGGGCAACGCGGACCTGTGCTTGACCCTCGACAAGGAGCAGCACGCCACCGCGCGCCGCCTGCGTGACCGCGATGATGGTGTCGAGCATGGTCTCGAGCAACTGGTCGACGTCATAAGTGCCCGCAAGAGCCTCAGAAAACCGCGCAAGCGACGACAGCAGGCCGTTGCTTGAACCCTGCGGTGGCCGCACTCCAGAGTCCCGGCTGCGCTGCGCGAACTGGCAACGCAGCCGCACCGTGCCAAAGTCCAAAATATCGCCCTGCTGCAGGGGATGGTTGTCTGTCCGTCGGCCATTGACCACGAACTTATCGCCGACACCTTCGATAACCGCACCTTTGGCCGTGATGCGGACTTGGGCGTGAACCGGCTCGATGCTGCGGCCGCGCAGGCGGATGTCACAGTTGGCGTCTGTGCCGATGCTGCACACCATCTTGTCGACCGGAAATGTCGCCTTGACTGAGTCGCCAGGTCCCAGTTCGATGAAAGACAAAGGGGCGTTCATGGGCACTCCGCTGCCGGGGAGCATCGCCCGCTGCGGCTCAAGTTGCAATGGCGACTCGGCCCGCCGCTACTTGTCGGGCCATTGCGTGCGGTAACTGGAATACGCATCCCAGATGCCCCAGGCGGCCAGCGTCCAGAACGCCGCGCCAATCGCAATCTGGGTCACGTCGTTGGCCAATGGGCGCGGGCCAACTCGCCCCAGATCGCGGTTGTGCAGATAGTAGCCGGCCGACACGCCGCCGAGAATAGCCTGGCCGGCCAGCATCAGCCAGCCTTTGGTCGGCTCCCTGTTGGCAAATTGACCAACGCCAAAAGGGAAAAACACCAGTCCGAGCGGCGGCGCGCCTTCCACGTTGGGCACCTGAGGGTTGGGATCGATCAACACAGAGTCGCCTTTGATGACCCCCGTGTCGATGAGGCGCTTGCGCCTCGCCTCAAAGTCGTCAATCATTTTAGGAGGATACTGCGCGGGTTCCAGACGGGTCTGGGGCACGCGCACCAAAAGCGCGGTAAACTCATCGAACGCGGCGTCGCGCTTGCCCTGCCACCAGTACGAGGCGCCGAGATACTCGCGCGCCTTGAGCTCCCGCCGCAGGTCTAGCCGGTTGACCGGGTACAGCAAAGCGGCAATGCGCTCGACTGCCTTGTCAAAATCCTGATATTTGAAGTAGTTGACCGCAGTTTCCCACAGCGAGCTGACTTCGTCCGCTGGCGCTGTCGCCTTGGGTGGATCGGCCCAACTGGTCGCAGGTATGCAGCACGTCACCACTGTCCATGCCAACATCATGGCGAAAATCGGCTGTGGTGCCACCAATTGGACAACGCCGCGCAGCAGGAAGGCGCGCGTCCGCCGACTCGGACGGTGTGCGGACGCTGTGGGCTGCGGACTTGCCATTGCCCGATGCTACGGCAGTGCACTGAGCCTGTGAAGCCAGTTGCCCGGAGTCGCGGTCCTGAGCATTGCCGCCCCGACCCTGTCTTACCGCGCCGTCAACGCCATCTGACAGTGGGGCCGCGAAGAAAACCCGCGGCTAATTTCGGTTTACAGTCACCTTGCCAAAACAGCCGCAGTTGTACGATCATGACCTCCTCGGCAGGTTGTGCCGGTTGCGGTTGCGATGCCCCGGCGCCGGACACCTTTGCCCCCAGTAGAGCAGCACGACGCTGAGGCGCCGCCCGCTGGGCCGCCCTTGGGCGAGTTTGATGCGACGCCCCAGCCGATGCAGGTCGTCTCGTCGCGCAAGACCGACCACCTGCGCGTTGCTCTTGACGCCCGGGTCCAGCAGCCGGGGCGCGGTACTGGCCTAGATCGCTATTTTTTTGACCCGATTTCTCTGCCAGAATTCGATCTCGACCAAATCGACACCTCTTGCGAATTGCTCGGCAAGCGGCTGCGCGCCCCGTTGCTGGTGGGTGCGATGACGGGCGGAACCAGTGAGGCCGGTGCGGTCAATCGGATTCTCGCAGAAGCGGCGCAGCTGTGTGGCGTTGGGTTTTGTCTGGGCAGCCAGCGGGCGATGCTCGGCATGGAGGCCCACCAGCTGCGGTCGTTTTCGGTGCGCGATGTTGCGCCGACTACGCTCTTGCTGGGCAATATTGGGGCAATTCAGCTGCGCGACCACTTGTCCGGTCGCGATCTGGAGCGCTTGGCGCTGGCCGTCGGGGCGGACGGCATGTTCGTGCACCTCAACCCGCTTCAGGAGGCGATTCAGCCCGAGGGCGACCGTGACTGGCGCGGCGTATTCGACGCTTTGGGTGATGCCGCCGCCAATTGTGGCCTGCCCGTGCTGGCCAAAGAAGTCGGCGCCGGGTTGTCCGCAGCGACATTGGCCCGGTTGAAACTCTTGGGCTTGGCTGGCGTGGAGACCGCTGGTGTCGGCGGCACGTCTTGGTCGCGGATCGAGGCCTTGCGCCATGGCAACCGTACACCGAAAAGCATTGCTGGTGAGGTCCTCTGTGACTTCGGCACGTCGACGGCAGACAGCGTCGTGCTGGCGCGCGCGGCATTTCCTAGCCGCATCGTGATCGCCTCTGGTGGTCTGCGCGATGGCCTCGAAGTCGCCAAGTGCGTTGCGTTGGGGGCTTCTGCCTGTGCCATGGCGGCCCCGTTCTTGCGCGCTGCGGCTGGTGGTGTCGGCGATGTGGTCACCGAGATTGAGGGCGTCATTGAGACCTTGCGCGTGACCATGTTTCTGGTCGGTGCGCCAGATGTCAGGCAGTTGTCCCTGACGCCGCTGACCAAGGTGCGAGGCAGGTTGTGACGGTGCCCCCTGCGATGGCGCCCCAGTTCGAAGTCGGCACGGGTTTTGGGTACGCCAAGTTGATCTTGGTGGGCGACCACTGGGTGCTGGACGGTGCAGCAGCGTTGGCGGTGGCATTGCCGCAGTGGCGGACAGTGGTTTCGGTGCGCCCGGCCGCGGTTGGCTCCGGTGTTTTGGTGGACACGCCGGATGCGGATTTGTCGACCGACCAGCGCCTACAGACTCTGGCGATGGCACGGTTGGCCTGCCAGCAAGCACAAGTGGGCGATGCGCAAGTGTCCGTCACCAGTACTGTCCCCATTCGGCGCCGCTTAGGCTCCTCTGCGGCGTTTGCGGTGGCGTTGGTCCGCGCTTTGGCCGACGGGAAAGGCGAGGATCTGTCCGACACAACGTTGGTCACCCGCGCTCGCGCCTTGGAGGCGCTGGTCCACGGCCAAAGCTCGGGCTTGGACCCGGCAGCCGCATCGGTTGGGCCGGGTGCAGTGTTGTTCCAAAACGGCATGGTTGTCCGGCGGATTACGTCAATCGGGCCTGGGCTGGCTGCCGCGCGTTGGGTGCTGGCAGACATCGGCCAGGGGGTTCCAACTGCCCACGCCGTGCGCCACGCCTTGGCCCAGCGCACCAATTTGGCGGCACAAGATCGGAATCTGTGGCTGGCGCGTGTGACGAGTGCTGCTCAGGCAGCGGGACGTGCGCTAGAGCAAGGCAACCTGGACCACCTCGCGCTGGCCCTCAACGCAGCTGCCGCGTCGCTGGTGCCGTTGGATATTGCGTCAGAGTCCATGCAGTTGGCCTTGCAGGCGATGCAGCGAGCGGGCGCGGCCGCGGTCAAGCCGACGGGTGCTGGGATGGGCGGATGCCTGTTGGCGCTTGCGCCCAACGTGACGACGGCGCTGGCCGTGGCCGAGGCTTGTGGTGGGTTGTCTAAATCTATCCATGTGCTTGCGGTGAGGCCTGCCGAATTGTAGCGCGGTGTGCGAATCGGTTTGGCGGCGCACCACTGAGGGCACCGCGCCAGCCCAAGACCTGTGAGCCCGGAGGACTGTCCACAATGTCTGCAAGCCAATTGCGCCGCGCGACCGCATTCGCGCCGTCCAACATCGCGCTGACCAAGTATTGGGGCAAGCGCGATGCTGAACTAAACCTGCCCCTCGCCGCGTCGATCTCAGTCACTTTGGCAGAGCTCGGGTCGCTCACTATTGTGCAGCCCGAGCCGGATTTGCCAGAGGACGTCATGCTCGTAGATGACCGCCCGCTCGACGACGCCGGCATGGTCAAAGTCCGCCGTGTCATGCACGCCATACGCGCACTTGCTGGCTCGTCGGTGCACGCTGGCTTGCGGTCTGTCAACACGATACCGCCGGCCCGCGGTTTGGCGAGCTCAGCCTCGGCTTTTGCCGCGTTGGTCGTGGCAGCCGCGGACGCCTACGGTCTTGCCTTAGACACGCCGACGCTGTCGCGTTTGGCCCGCACCGGCTCGGGATCCGCAAGCCGGTCGGTGATTGGCGGCTTCGCCTTGTGGCACCGCGGCACGGCCCCTGATGGCAGCGATTCATTCGCTGAGCAATTGCACTCGCCCGACCACTGGCCGCTGCGAATTCTCGTCGCCAAGGTCAGCGACGAGCGCAAGAAGGTCAGTTCAACCACGGGTATGCGCATGTCGGCGACCGGGTCGCCGTTGTTCACGGCGTGGATCGACCAGTGCAACCGCGATGTCGTCGACTGTCAGCAGGCGCTGGCAGCGCGCGACATGCGCAAGTTGGCCGAAGTGGTAGAGGGCAACGCGCTCGCCATGCATGCGACGATGCTGGCTACACGGCCACCGCTCGTCTATTGGCAGCCCGCGACCTTGGGCGTGATTCACGCAGTCCGGACATTGCGCGGTGAGGGTGCTGAGTGTTGCTTCACCATCGACGCTGGCTCCAGTGTGGTCGTCCTTGTCGCTGCCCAAGACGCTCGCCCGGTCGCCGACGCGCTAGCGGGCATCGCAGGCATTGAAGAGATCATTCAGACGAGCGTTGGCTTGGGCGCGCGCCTGCTCGACACCGCACCCCGGGCACCGTGAGCGATCGCGTTGTTGGCACAGTCCCTGGCAAGCTCATGGTAGCCGGCGAGTACGCGGTGCTCGCGCGTGACGGCTTGGCCATTGCGCTTGCGGTCGGTCGCTTGGTGCAGTGGTCGGTGCAGGCAGCCCCATCGGTCGGTCACCTGGCGGTCACTGCCTTCGGCGGTACCAACCACATCGGCCTGAACCGTGCGCCCGCGGTGCCGCCGGTGGGCTTGATGCGGTTTGCGCACGAGGGGCTTCGGCAGGCCCAAGCAAGTTGGCAAGGCGATTTGTGCGTGGCAATCGACTTGACCGTGTTCGGCGATCAGGACGGACGCAAACTGGGCCTTGGCACCAGCGCGGCTGTCACTGTTGCCGCGATCGCCGCGTGGCTGGCGGCCGTGGGCGCCGTCGCAACCGACGCCGAGGTCGCGGCAGTTGCGCGGTCCGCACATTTCTCGGCCCAGGACGGCGCCGGCAGCGGCTACGATGTCTCGACCATCGCCCACCGCGGAGCGGTTGTGTACGCTCGCAGCCCCGATCGCGCGCGGTCCGTCCAATGGCCGGCTGACTTGGCTGCAGTTGCCTTGTTTACCGGGCAACCTGCGCCCACGGTGGACGCGCTCGCACGCCTTGACGCCATGGCTGCCACGCTGCCTGCGGTGCGATCGGCTGCGCAGCAAGTCGTCGCAGCGTGGCCGGGCGGCGGACCTGAATTGCTCACAGCATTGGCGGCTTGCGACGGCGCACTGCGAACCGGCAATCCTGTTGCCGACGCCATCTTCACCCCAGCGATCGCCGTGACGCAGGCCTTCTTGGCCGACCACGGTTTGGTGCCTCGCGTCTCCGGGGCTGGCGGCGGCGACTGCGTGCTGGGTTTTGGCAGCCCTGACCAAGTCGCCATTGCCGCACAGGATTGGCTGCGCAGCGGCGGGCTTGTCGTAGCCTGTCTGCCAGCAGACCTTGCGCCGCCGTCAGGCACGCAGTGGACCGGAGCCGACCATGACATTTGATGAATTCACAGAGCAACACCGTCGGCCCCTCCAGGATCGGTTGCTTGAGCTGGCGCAGACCGCGGTACTCGGCTTGCCGCAGCGCCACGTGACCCCAACGTCGGACGCGGCCCACACAGGCTTGGGCGTGTCCGAGCTGCAGGTCATGCTCATCGGCCAGCTAGCCAGCGGCGGCAAGCGGCTGCGTGCGCTGCTGCCGCCAGCTATCGTCGCCGCAGCGGGTGGTCCAGTGCGTGCGGCTGTAGAACTCGGCGCCTGCGTCGAATTGGTCCACAACGGCACTCTGGTGCACGACGACGTGCAGGACAACGACCGCTTGCGTCGCGGACAGCCGACGCTTTGGGCTGTCCACGGCATGCCACAAGCGATCAACGCCGGTGATGCGTTGCTGTTGGCGCCAATTGCCCTGTTACTGCGTACACCTGAGATGGCCGACGGCCACCGCATCGCGATTGCCGGCTTGTTGGCTGAGGCTTTGGTAGAGACGGTGCGCGGCCAAGTCGCTGACATTGCCCTGCGCGACGATCCTGCTATTACCGTTGAGCAATTGACCGAAGTGCACTTGGCCAAGACAGGACCGCTGTTTGGTGTCTGCCTCGAGGGTGCGGCGATCTTGCTCGGCGGCGGTGCACACCAACGTGCCGCAGCGCAGTCGACGGCGCGGGCGTTGGGCGTGGCATTTCAAGTGCGCGACGATCTGCTCGACATTGTCGGAACCAAAGGCCGCGGTGATGCAGGTGCGGACTTGCGCGAAGGCAAGGTGACGGCACCCGTATTGCTGGCCATGACCCACGCGCCGGTAGCCGAGTGTGCCGAACTGCGCGCAATGCTGCGCCAAGCGGTCGCAAGCGCAGGCGTAGACGACGCTACGGTGGCACATTGGGTGCGGTGGACAGTTGCGCACGGTGGCGCCGATCGTGCCCGTGTGTGGCTGCAAGAATTGCTCGAACAGGCCCGCGTGCACAGCGTCACGGCCTTTGGCGAGCCGGCCGCAGCGGTCGTTGCCGCTTTGTGTGACCGATTGGCGAAGCTAGACGGTTAGCAGCGCGACAATCTAAGTGTATTCGATCGTGTCAACTGAAAACCGCAGCGTTGATGACGGCTTGGGACGCCGTCGCCATGAATTGCGCGGCTACAGGTGACGGCGCCCGCCTGCGCGGGCACCCGGCCGGGTGTCGGCGTAGGCCGCCACCGTTACCTGTAGCCGCAGAATTTATTCTGACGGAGAAAATGTGAAGGTCTTCGGTCTTCGCGAGCCCCGCGTAGGCCGCCTTTTCGAATCCACCCTCTAAGACGATCGCCTGATTTTGGACCGCGACGGAGCGCCTGCTGCTAGGCCGCGACTTTGCGCCCCGCTGCAAGCCACGGCGCGTCGTGACGGAACAGCCCGCTCTGTCGCAGTTGCTGCGTCCAGTCGGCTAATTTGCCTCACGCGGTGCCGGCGCAGTGTTGCCCCACGACAAGGTTTTCTTCTGCTGCTCTGCAGCGGCTTCTTCTTGCGCCTTCGGTTTCTTGCGGCCCTTCTGCTCAGCCTTTTTGTCCTTGGCGGCCTTGATCACCTCTGCTGCAAGCGCTTCCTCGGGCGATCCGGCGCCTTGCTCGTGGTGCTCGTCCTGCTTCTTGCCGCCCTTGGCCGCCTTCATCTTGGTGTGCCCTTTGGCGTCTTTCTTGCCATGGGCCTTGTCTTTGGCGACTGCGGCGGCACCAGCGGCCTCTTTTTCCTGGTCGCTGGGCTTTTTCTTGGCCTTCTTGTCCTGCTGCTTGGCGTG
>CANMNA010000097.1 GCA_947499075.1 Myxococcales bacterium | reverse complement strand
CGCGATCCCCCGCTTTGAGCGCATCTCTGCGTCACTGCGTCGCTTCTCTCGCTGCGGCGTACCTGAGTACGCCTCGCTCTTTCAGTTCCTTGTTCCTTGATCTGCATCTCAAATCGGGGGCCGCGGGAGATTTCTGTGGGGAATTTGGGTCAACCCAACAGTTGACCATGTCCATCTGAACATGTACAAATTGGACATGGACCAACCAATGACCGCCACTGACTTCAAAGAACACTGCCTAGCGGTCCTCGATCGGGTCGCAAAGACCGGTCAAGGCGTGATCGTGACCCGTCGGGGCGTGCCTTTGGCCCGCATCGAGCCTGTGAGCACGCCGATCCCCCGCAGTTTGTTGGGCACCGTACACTACGCTGAGCAAGCGGACTTGGTCGGACCTTTGGACGAACCTTGGAACGCCGACCCATGAGCCATGCGCGCCGAATCCTCTTGGACACCCACGCTTGGGTGTGGTGGCGCAGCGATCCCGGTCAGCTGTCTGCTGCCGCCGCCGCCGCCATCGACGCTGCTGAAGAGTTGGGCTTGTCGGCCATGAGCACGTTTGAGATTGCCGCCAAGGCGGTGCGCGGCAAGGTGCGGCTCGATCCGAATGCGGCAGCCTGGGTAGCGGACGCGCTCGTGCACCCGCGGTTGCGCCAGCTTGAGGTGAGCCACGACATCGCATTGGCAGCGGCCCTGCTCGACGGCACTTGGCCACATGGCGATCCTGTGGATCGCGTGCTGGTGGCCACGGCGTTGCATTTTGGATGGCCGATCGTGAGCATGGACGGCAAGATCCGAGAATCCGGGCTGGTGCAGGTGATCTGGTAGGGCGCGCGTCCGCAACGCCATCACCCTACCCGTGGGCGGCCGTGGGCTTAGGGCTCCAGCACGAGTGACTCGATCACTTGCCGCAAAGAAGGAGCGGCGAGTCGACTTGTAAAGTCGAGAGCTTACGACCCACTCAGCCAGCAAATGGGCCACCGACAAAATCGACTTGATTTTGCCGGTGCCCTTACCCCCGCAGCTGCTGCAGCCAACCGCCCGCCACCGCCACATCGGTCGGCCACACGTAGATGCGCTCCAACACGGTGTGTTCGGCATAGCGCAGGAAAAGCTGGGTCGCCTGGCCCAGCTCGGTCCACACCGGCTGGCCCACCGGCGGCTTCTTGCGCACGTAGATGCCGCGCTCCGTGGCCTGATACTTGGACAGCGCGCCCTTGCTCGCCACCCGCAGGTGATCAATGCCCTCGGTTTGCAAGCGCTCCACCAGCGCGTCGATCGGCTCGGGCCCCGACGGTGTCGATTCCGCCAGCATCTGCAACGGCTTGCGCTGCAAGATCCCGTGAGCCCACTGGCTGTCACGGGCCTTGCCGCGCAGCACCCGCCACAGCGCGTGGTCGTCAAAGTGCAAGTAGTCCTCCGGGTCAGCCGGCGCCCGGCAGTACTCGGGGTACTGGGCGTAGAATCGCCGCAACATGTGGTCGTAGCACACGCTTTTCTTGTGGAAGTAGACCATCAAGAACATGTGGTGGCGCGACAGCAAGAAGTCGTCAAAAGTGAAAATTGCGCGGTCTTCCAGACCCAGATGCAGCTGACCGCCCTCGCCTTCGAAGTGGCACAAGTGCGAGATCAGCCACTCGACGTCGAACTTGCCGTAGCTGACGCCCGTGAAGTAGCTGTCGCGCAACAGGTAGTCCATGCGATCGACATCGAGTTCACTGGAAACCAGCGACGCCAGCAGGCCGTGCAGGTTGCGCGAGCCGACCTGAAACACCGCGGGATCGCAGGCGACCTCGTCGCTGATGAGCGCCGCGATGTCGCCGGGCGCGATGCCGTCCTGGTGCAGCGCTTGCCGCAACAGGTCGGTCAAACCCGAGTTCAGCAGGAACTGCAGGGTAAAGGCCTCATGCGAGCCGTGGTCACCGCCCTTGTGCCACTGCACCCCGGGGATGTGCAGCTGCGACGACGGCGGCAGCAGCACTTCAGACGAGTGCGACAGCGGCGGGTGGCCCAGATCGTGGCACAGCGCGGCCAGGCGCACCGTCTGGCGCAGCCGAGCACGTTCAGCCGCCGGCAGCCACGGCGCGTCGCGCAGCACGGCATCAAAGGCTACGCCCGCCAAGTGCATCGCGCCTAGAGAGTGCAGAAACCGGCTGTGGCTGGCGCCCGGAAAGGTCAGCTCTGAAAACCCCAACTGCTTGATGTTGCGCAGGCGCTGCAGGTAGGGCGAGTCGACCAGCAGCGTCTCGGCCGGGCTGAGCGTGATCGGGCCGTGGATCGGATCGCGGATTTCCATGGTGACCTCAGGGTGCGGCGGTGGCCGTCGCTGGTGCTGCCAGTTGGGCGCCAAAAGCTTGGGCTTGCTGCCACATCGGCTCGCGGGTTGGGTCGACGCCGACAAATTGGGCCCAGCGCCCGGCACCTTCGGTTTGGCCAGCGGCGATGGCTAGGGCGTAGACGTCGACAATGCGCTGCGGGCCCAGCACTTGCGGGGGCAAGCCTGAGGCGATGCCAAACGCGCGGCGATACTGCTTGCAGCGCATGCCCCACGCCAGTGCCGCGAGCCGCGCGTTGGTCGCTCGCTTGCGCGACGACGCCACCGCTTGGGCAAACGGCTCGGCGGCGGCACAGTCGTTGCGGTAGGCGGCGGCGTCCATGCCCGTGGCCCACACGTCCGGGTCGCGCGGATCCAGGGCCAGCGCGGCACGGGCCGCCGGCCGCGGATCGCGATCGGCGCGGGTGACCACGATGGTATGCGCCAGGTTGGCCTGCATGCGCAGCGCCCGTGGCTGGGCGTGGACGCCATACGAAAACAGCGCCAAGTCGTTGTGCCAGGCGGGGACGTAGCGGGCGGTCACCGTCGACCAACCTCCCAGTGCCAGCAAGACGCCGATGGGGACCGCCGTGCGCATCCGGGTTGGCCTGTACCACGCTTGCGCGACCAGCGCTGCCAACACCGCAAGGGCCGCCGCCGAGGGCGCGAACAGCAAGCGGTCGGCCCAGATGACTGTCGAGGGCAGCACCAGATTGCTCACCGGCAGCCACCATCCGGCCAGCGCCAAGGCCGCGACCAGAGCGGGCTCGGCTGCCCGCACGCGATGGCCTGCGTCGCCTTGCACCGCCTCGCGGGCCCGCCGGGTCAGGGTAGTTACTGCTGCCACCGCCAGCGCCAACAAGCCCAGACCAGCCAGGCCAGGCGACGCCAGCGTCGCCAGCGGCGGCCAAGCATCGAAGCTGTAATCGGGCGCCAGATCGCTGGGCAGCAGCAGCGATGCGGCGGCACGACCCAAGATCGCCAGCGCCGACCAGATCCGCGTGACCGCGTCGACATGCGCCAGCGGGTTGTCGTGGCGGTGGATCGCGATGTGCCAATGACCGGCCAGGTTCCAGATCCGCCACGCCCCGAACGTACCCAACGCAATCGCTGCAGGCAGTACGGCACGCTGCAGGCTGCTGCGCGCCTGTGGCACCAGCACCATCCACCCCACCAGCACTGCGACCAGCGCCAGCGCCGACTCTTTGCTCAGCAGCGCCGCCAGCAGCAGCAGCGCCGCCAGCCATGGCCGAAGCCGCCCGGTCTGCCCCAACCGCAGCTGGGTCCACTGCTCCAGCACACCCAGACTCAGCGCCAACGCCAGCGCCTCGGGCCGATTCGCGGCATTGGCCACCACTTCGACATGCAGCGGATGGACCGCAAACCCCACGGCCGCCAGCCAAGCCGCGGCCTGCGCCACAGCAGGCGCCCGTCCTGCCGCTGCCATCCATTGCCGGACCAGGCGCGCCAGCAGCAAGCAGCACGCCCACGCCAGCACCAGATTGGCCAGTCGCGCGCCGACCGGCGTGTGCAGTCCGACCGGTATCTCTAGGCAGTACGACAACGTCGCCAGCGGTCGCGCCGGAAAAACATCGAACCTGGCGACTGGACCAAACCAGCGACCAGCGGCGATGGCCTGCAGATCCGGCGGCCATGCGACCAGCGGATTGCCCGTGACCGCTGCACCGTCGTCGTGGACCCAGGTGGCATCGGGCAGCGCCGGACCGTACAGCAGGGCCAGCGCCACTGCGGCCGCCAGCGCCGGCTGCAGCAAAAACGCCATGACATTGCTCATCTAGCGCCCCCGCCGGCGCACGGCGATGTTGACCAGAAAGCCACAGGCGGCCAGCACCGTCAGCACACTGGAGCCGCCGTAGCTGACCAGCGGCAAAGTGATGCCCACGACCGGCAGCAGCCCAATGACCATGCCGGCGTTGATGAAAAACTGCCAAAACACCAGCGCGGCGACCCCAACAGCGACCAAGGCATCAAATCGTTCGACCGCGCGGTCGGCGACCCGCAGTGCCCAGGCGATGACCCCGCAGTACAGCGCAAACAGGCCAAGACTACCCAACAGGCCCGCCCGCGCGGCCAACGGCGCCAACGCAAAATCGGTGTGCACAAACGGCAGGTGGCGCAGGACCGAGTTTTTGGCTTCGGCCTCTGATCGCCCGGTGTATTGGCCTGAGCCGACCGCCCACAGCGCCTGCTCGGCCTGCGTACGCTGCGACGTCGGCCGCTGTGGCTGGTCGTCCTCCTCAATGATCGCATGGTACCACGCCTCTGCGCGGCCCTTTTGGTACGGCCGGATGACGTCGACCTGCCACGCCACGCTGATCAGCACCAGCAGGCCGATCGCTGCATAGCCCAAGTGCCGGGCTTGCACGCCCTCGTACAGCACCATCGACAGCCCGATGGCCGCCACCACCACCGAAGTACCCAGATCCGGCTCCAGGTTGATCAGCACCACCGGCAGCCCGAGCAGCAGGCCTGGCCACCACAGGCTGGTCAGGGGCCACGGCTCGCTGTGCCTGCGCTTGTCGAAGAAGTCGGCCAGCACCAAGATGACCGACAGCTTCATAAATTCACTGGGCTGCAAGTTCATGGGCCCAATCTCGATCCAGCGCTTGCTGTAGTTGATCTCGCGGCCGACCACCAGCACCAAGGCCAGCAGCACGATCAGCGCCTGGTAGGCGGTCATGCTCAGGCGGCGCACGTAGACCGGGTCGATGGCGGCCAGCACGCCGGCGGCGACCCAACCGGTGACCAGCCAGATGGTCTGGGTGCGGTGGTAGGTGGTGCCCATCAGCGTGTCGGTAAACGCCAGGTTGTCGATCGCGATCACGCACAGCACCAGCACGCAGCCGATGCCGACCATGGTCCACGGCCGGCGCAGCCGGACCCAGACGCTCACGGTGCAGCCTCTGGCTGGGCAGGTGCTTCGCCGGGTTCTGGCTCTGGCTCACCCGGCTGATGGTCAGACTCGGGCAGGGTCGGCGCCGCGCTGTCGTCGCCGGGCGAGGCTTCGTCGGGGCTGTCGTCCGGTGCCGGATCGACCTTCTTCTTGCGCTCGCTTTTCGGCTCAGGTGGCGGGATTGACTTGGCCGGATGGCGGCTGAACCAGGCGTCGACAATCTGGCGGGCAATCGGCGCCGCATTGTGGCCACCCGAGCCACCATGCTCGACCAGCACCGAGACCACGATCTCGGCCTGATGGTAGGGTGCCCATCCGACGAACCACGCGTGGTCATTTTGCAGCCACGCCACCAACCGCTGCAGCGCCGCCGGGTCTTCGCGCAGGCGCTCTGCCACCTGTTTGCGCACCCGCTGCGGCGCCTGGGCCGTCCCGGTCTTGCCGGCCATCACCACTGTCGCCGGTTGGCTGCCGAACGCGGTACCGCCTTGCTGGTTGACGACCGCGCGCAGCGCCTGCTGCAGGATCAGAAGGGTCGCCTTGTGCAGGCCCAGATCGCGCGGCGGCAGGCGGTTGGGGGCGACGAGCTTGCCATTGGCGTCTTCAAACCCCGCCACAATGGTCGCTTGCGGCAACAGGCCCCCATTGGCGATGGCGGCGTACACGCGGGCCATCTGCAGCGGTGTCGCCAGCACGTCCTTTTGGCCGACCGCGGTCGACAGCGCAAAGCCCGGGTAGTAGCCGCCCGGTACATGCTGCTTGTACCACTGCAGCGACGGCACCCGCCCAATCGACTCGCGCAGTTCGATGCCGGTCGGCTCGCCAAATCCCAGCCGGCGCGCCCAAGCTTCCAGGCGGTCCAGGCCCAACTGCTCGCCCACGTGGTAGAAAAAAACGTCACAGCTGGCGCGGATGGCGTCGAACACGTCGACATCGCCGTGGCCGCGGCGGTTGTGGCAGTGAAAGCGCCGGCCGCCAAAATCGTAGTGGCCACCGCAGGTGTGCTCGGTCTTGGGCGTAATCACGCCTTCTTGCAGGGCGGCAATCGCCGCCACCACTTTGTAGGTGGAAGCGGGCGCATAGCCATGGATCGCCTTGCTCATCAGCGGCGCATATTGCGCGATGTCGTCCAGCGGCCGCGCTTGGGGCGCGCGCTTGCCCGACATCGTGTTGGGGTCAAAACTGGGCTTGGCATACATCGCCAGCACGTGGCCGGAGTGGACATCGAGCACCACTGCGGCACCCGAAAACACGTCCTTCATGGCGACCTTGACTGCGCGCTGCAGCTCCAGGTCCAAGGTCAGCCGGACCGTGAGGCCCGGCGTGACTGGCCGCGGCCGGATCGACTGCACCAGCTCGTCGAGATCGCCCGCCGGCTGCTCGCCCTCACTGCGCTTGACCAGCAGTTGCTCGCCGTCCAGCCCGCGCAGCGCGCCATCGAGCACCGACTCCAGCCCCGAGCGCCCGACACGGTCGGACAGCCCAAACCGCGGCGGTCCCAGCGGCAACAGCGGCGCGACGTCGGCGGGTGTCACATAGCCGACATAGCCGATGGCGTGGCTGGCCAAGAACCGAAACGGGTACTCGCGCTGAATGTCGGCGACCACCCGCGTCTCCGGCAAGCGATGGGCGTTGGCGCGCAGCACCGCGACTTCATCGTTGAAGGT
The DNA here is from genome assembly GCA_947499075.1 of Myxococcales bacterium. Taxonomy (GTDB): domain Bacteria; phylum Myxococcota_A; class UBA9042; order UBA9042; family UBA9042; genus SXRM01. Next base: position 2,271 of record CANMNA010000097.1, on the reverse strand, counting down.
TCGCCGGCACAGGGGGCACTGCAAGATGTGCGGCAAGTGGCGGACCAACTGGCCGTCATACGGGCACGCCGGCGCTTCTGAAAAATCGCGGTCGCAGGCGTTGCAGTGCCATCCCTTGCCATTGGCGGTCAGGCGCCGCTGGTCAAAGGGACAGGTATGCCGCGGCGGAACCGCCTCGAAGCCGCGCCCGCACACGCTGCAAAATCCATGGGGCTGCTCGGCGACCAGCTCCAACTGGCTGCTGTCAAACGGGCAGTGGGTGCTGACCAAATCGCGGCGGACCAGCAGCGGCCGACGCTTGCGCGGGTCGACGGTCTTGCTCAGGTCGTTGACCAGCGCCGCATGCTCGCTGTCGGTCATATCGAGCAGCTCGCGCAAGTTGGTGCACAGCGGGATCACCCGATCGGGCTTGAGCCGGTTGGTCAACACTTCGAGGCTGTGCGACTCGATGTTGCGCGCCAGCACCGTACCGTCCGCCGACTTGATGAGCCCACGCGGCGCCTGCGCCCGCACCTTGCTCACCCGCTCAATGACCGCGTACTTCTGGTAGCGATCGCCGCGCACCACTTGCACCAACGCCAGCCGCGCCACCAGCGTGAGGACGCCGGCCACGATCAACACCAGCGCTAGCCGGTTGCGCAGGCGAAACCGCAGCGGATCATGAGAGTTGCCGAATGCAAAGGCCATCGCTTGGTGCTATGGGCGGCGCAGCAGCATGGTGCTGCGCGGGTGCTGGTCAAACCGGCGACCGGCGCGCTGCAGCATCCAGAACTGCGCGGGCGCCCACAGCATGGTGGTCAGCGCCAGCGGCAGGGCGGTAGCGAGCACGGCAGCGTAGGCCTCAAAGCTACGGTGGAACACCGCTTCCAGCCCAAGAAACGCCACCGTCGCCAGCATCGACGTCGCCGCCGTCGTGGCCATGACCGGCATCGCGCTCACCAGATCCAAGCGGTTGTGCAGCAGGCGGGCCAGCAGCACCACCAGCACGTTGATCTCGGTGTAGGTGCCGACGGGGGCCGACAGGGCAAAGCCGTCTTTGAGCAGCCCCGTCGCAAAGCCGGTCAGCAGCGCAGGCGCAAGGTCGCTGCGGCTGCCGACGAACAGCGCAGTGATCAGCGCCACATCGGGCGCGAACAGCTGGGCGTCGAGGTAGCCGAGCACGGGGCTGAGCACCGCGAGCAGCAGGTAGGTGGCGATGGTCCAGATGGCGAATTTCACGCAATGGCCGGCGCCGCAACGGGTGGCGCGGGCGGCAGTGTACCGCCTTGCTTGCTAGACGCCTATCGGTCAAGGCCGGCGGATCGGCCGTTGGGGAGGTTGTTGAAAGTGCAGGACTACAGCGTTGGTGGTGTCCCGTGGGCGGCTAGGCTTGCCGGCGCGCCGCGGCCGTATCGGTTTACGCGCGCTCAAACCGCGGCCGAATCCCGGCTCTGCGACAGCACAAAATCGGCACCCGCCGACACTGCGGCCAGCAGCTTGCCCAGCTGGGCAATCGACGGCACTGACCGGCCTTGTTCGTATCTGGCGTACCCGTTCAACGATTTTGCGCCCAGCCGCCGCGCCACTTCGGCGAGTGACAAGCCGTGCATGACACGTTGCCGGCGCAACAACAGCGCGGTCAATGTCGCCTGGTCGGACGCCCCCAACTCAAAGTAATCGTCGGCGCCGGGGTGTACGTCGACGTGAAACCCCGGCTTGTCGGCGAGGCATTCGACTGCATCGCCGATCATTTCCAGCGCGTCTGCCTTGGTGGTGCCCTGCGTGACAACCGCGAGTAGCGGCAGCTCGATCACCCAGGAGCCTGCCTGCTCCCACACTCGTCCTTCAAATCGCATCACTTCCCCACTGGCGCTTCGCGCAGGATGGCCTTCGCGGTGTACTCGTTGATTTCGTTGTGTCGAGGCACGACGAGTTCTTGTTCGCCGCGTTTCCAGACGTCGTGACGGCCGCCGTGCCGGGCCAGGTGCCAGCCGAGTTCACGTGGGCGTTGCTCTAGGTCGAGGCGCTTCACGGAGGCAGTTTACACGTATGGGTGTAAGCCGGCAAGCTGCGGCGCCAGCGAGGCAGCCTCGATCGGCCATGCCCTGAAAAAGTCTCGCGGCCGGTCGCGCAGCGGGATTTGGTGCCGCAGTGCTCAAAGCCCCTGACCAGTTGCCAAGGCTACGCCAATGCACGCCAGTCGGCACCGGCGGGACGCAGCTTGAAACAGGCGGGTAATGTACGGCAAGAAATCACGATGCTAGATGTCAGGGTGGCGACCCCGGCGGTCTT
>CANMNA010000096.1 GCA_947499075.1 Myxococcales bacterium | reverse complement strand
GCGACTGGAAATCTTCGACTGCTCTGGGCATTGCCCGATGGAAGAGGAACCGGCGCTGTTCAACCGCGAGGTGCTGCGGTTTTTGGGTGCTACCTAAGAGGGTGTATTCGATTGTGTCAACTGAAAACCTTAGCGTTGTTGACGGCTTGGGACGCCGTCGCGATGAATTGCGCGGCTACAGGTGACGGCGCCCGCCTGGGCGGGCGCCCGGCCGGGTGTTGGCGTAGGCCGACACCGTTACCTGTAGCCGCAGAATTTATTCTGACGGTGAAAATGTGAAGGTCTTCGGTCTTCGCGAACCCCGCGCAGGCCGCCTTTTCGAAGACACCCTCTTAGTGCCCCGGCGAAATTAAGTCGATCGGCAGGAGGGTCGGCACTGTTGCCGCGAGTCGAACCCTTTCGCGAGCTTGGCAACCAACGAAGCAAGCAAACGAGCCAGCAACAAAATCGACTAGATTTTGTTGGTGCTCTTAGGGCTCCAGCACGAATTACTCAATCACTTGCAGCAAAGAAGGAGCGGCGAGTCGACTTGCAAAGTCGAGAGCTTGCGCCCCACTCAGCCAGCAAATGGACCACCGACAAAATCGACTAGATTTTGCCGGTGCCGTTACGGCCAGCGGGCAGAGACATCAAGCGTAGAATTTGCCATTGGCGGTCGCTAGGTCGACGAGCAGGCGACACGGCGCGAACCGCTTACCGAACTTGGCTTCCAGTTGGCGCATCCGCTCCACCAGCGCCTTGGCGCCGATGCGATCGGCATAGCGGAATGGGCCACCTTCGAAAGGAGGAAAGCCAATGCCCATCACGGCACCCAAGTCCCCAGCATAGGCATCGCGCAGGATGCCTTCCTGCAGGCAAAGCGCCGCTTCGTTGACCAGACCCAAGATCATGCGATTCGCCATCTCAGCGTAGTCAGGCGCGCGCGTGCCCTTGCCACCGGGCAAGTGCTTGTACACGCTGTCATCGATGACCTTGTTGCCCTGCTTGTCGAGCACCGACTTACCGGCCTCGTACTTGTAGAAGCCCTTGTTGTTCTTGCGGCCCATCCGGCCTTCTTCCATGAGCTTGGAGCTCACATCGGGCGGAAACTGCATGCGCTCGCCATAGTAGTGGCGCATGACCTTGAGGACCTTGACCCCCACGTCGATGCCGACCTCGTCCATCAGCGTAATCGGACCGACTGGAAAGCCCGCCCGCGTCGCCGCTTCGTCGACGTCGTGCAAGCCGTAACCGTCCAGAGACAAGAAAATCGCCTCGGTCATGTACGGCACCAGCGCCCGCGTCGTGTAAAATCCTGCGCAATCTTTAACGACAATGACGTGCTTGCCCATCTTGCGCGCGACTGCGACCGTGGTCGCGGTCACCTCGGGCGCCGTCTGGTCGGTCACGATGATCTCGACCAGCGGCATTTTCTCCACCGGGCTGAAGAAGTGCATGCCGATGACGCGCTCTGGGTGCTTGGCCCCGCTGGCAATCTCGGTAATCGGCAGCGACGAGGTGTTGGTCGCAAATATACCGCCGACTTGTGTCACCGCCTCAAACTCGGCCAGCAACCGCTGCTTGAGCGCCAAGTCTTCGAACACGGCTTCGATCAAGACGTCCGCGCGACCGCAGCCAGCCCAATCCAGACCGCCAGAAATCCGGGCCATCCGCTCGTCAATGCCGGCCTGACCATACACTCGCTTTTTCTTGGCTTTGGCATAGACCTTATTGGCATACTCTAACGCTTTAGAAATGGATCCAAAGTCGCGGTCCTTCAAGCGGACTTCGACACCGTTGTCAGCCAGCACCGTGGCAATGCCGGCGCCCATCAGGCCTGCGCCCAACATGCCGACGCGACCGATCGCCCGCGGCGCAATGCCGGCGGTATTGGGCCCGTCGTCTTTCTTCAAGTGCGTAATCGCCGCAAACAGGTGGCGCAGGCCAGCAGACTGCGGAGTCACCAGCAACTCACCGAAGCCCTTGGCCTCGGCCTCGAAGGTGCCCTTGTCGATGACGTCCAAAATCTTCAACGGTGCCGGGTACATGCCCTTCGTCTGCTTGAGCACCTTCTTGCGGGCTTCGCTCAGCACCAAGCGCTTGCCCAACGGGTTGCGCTCGAGCAGAAAGCTCTGCAATTCCTGCTTGACCGGCACCTTCGGCTTGGGCGCGACCTTGCCGTGGATCAGATCACGGCACAGTCCCTTGGCCGCATCGAGCAACTGCAACTGCGGCACAGTGCGGTCGACCAGGCCCATCTTGAGTGCCTTGGCGGCCCGGATGTTGCGGCCGGTGAGCATCATGTCCAGAGCGGCCGTCAGGCCGACGAGCTTGGGCAGCCGCACTGTGCCACCCGCACCTGGCAGCAAGCCCAGCATGACTTCGGGCAGGGCCAGCTTGGTCTTGCGATGCTCGCTGGCCACGCGGGCACGGCAGGCCAACGCAAGCTCCAAGCCTCCGCCCAGTGCTTCACCGTGGATTGCGGCTACGGTCGGAATCGCCATGGTCGCAAGCCGGCTCATGCCGTCCTGCCCTTGCTTGCTGACCCGCTCGCCATCGCTGGTTGTCTTGATTTGGTCCAGATCGTCCAGATCTGCACCGGCAATAAAGCCAGAGTCCTTGCCTGACGTGATAACCAAGCCCTTGATCGCACTGTTGGCGCCGATCGCCGTGTACATGGCGTCAAACTCCGGCAACAGCGACAGCGACAGCGTGTTGACCTTCTTTCCCGGGCAATCGATGAACAGAATGGCAATACCATCCGCATCGGGACCCTGCAGCCGCAGCGATTTCTGGGGACCGGTCATGGCGTGCTCCAACCGGCGGGAGCCGGCACACAAGAAAACGTACAGGGGTCAGTCGATCTCAAGCACCATCGCCGCGCCCATGCCGCCGGCGGCACACGCGGTGCCCAAGCCCAGATTCTTGTTGTTCTGGCGCAGGGTGCGCAGCATCGTGCCGATGATCCGGATACCGGTTGCGGCAAACGGGTGCCCGTAGGCCAGCGAGCCGCCACGGACATTGAGCTTGGCGGGGTCAACTTCGCCGAGCACTTTGTCGCGCGCCAACTTGGTCTGGAAAAAATCCTTGTCTGTAAACATCTTCAGATTGGACAGGACTTGTGCGGCAAACGCCTCGTGGATCTCGATGAAGTCAAGGTCGTCCAGCCACAGGCCAGCGCGGTCCAGCGCGCCGGGCACGCTGTAGACGTTGCCCAACAGCATGTTTTCACGCGGATCCTGACCGGCAAAATTGTAGCTCCGCACGTAGCCCAGAATCGGCAGGCCGAGCTCTTTGGCCCTGGACTCCCGGGCAATCAGGCAACAGGCAGCACCATCGGTCAGCGCCGAACTGGTTGCCGCGGTAATGGTGCCATTGCGCTTGTCGAACGCAGGCTTGAGCTTGGCAATCTTGGCCGGGTCGATGTCACCGCGCATGATGTTGTCAGCGCTAACTGGCCCTTTGGGCGTCTGCACCGTCATCACTTCATCGCGCAGCAGCCCAGCCTGCTGGGCCGCAAAAGCCGCGCGGTGGGATCGGACCGCCAAGTCCTCTTGCGCCTGCCGGGTAATCCCGAAGGCCTGCGCAGTCTCTTCGGCGTGCTCACCCATCGTCAGGCCCGTATACCGCTCTGTGAGCGCGGGCGCGGTCGGCAGCAGGTCCATCGGGTTAATTCCGCCTAGTTTCTTAAGCAGATCCAGACCCTTGGCTTTCTGCAGTTCTTGCAACTTGTCGACCACCTGCTTCTTGTACAGGACGGGCGCATAGCTGCAGACGTCGACGCCGCCACAGAGCACCGTATCGGCCACGCCGGCCCAGATCATCTCGCATCCAGATGCGACCGACTGAAAGCCGGTGGCGCAGGCCCGCGATGTCGTCACGCCATGGGCATGGAACATGCCTAGGTTCAGCGCCACTTCGCGTGCAATGTTCGGGCTGCGCGGCACCGCAATGACAGTACCCCACACCACTTGATCGACGTTGCGGCTAGCGATCTCGAGACGAAACAGCAGCTCGCGGGCTACTTGAGTCGAGAGCTCGACGGGATCAACGTCATTGAGGTCTGACCACGACCTCGAAAATGGCGTGCGCAAGGACGCGCAAATCGCGATGCGGTCGTGACCGTTGCCGAAGCGACGACGCGCAGGTGCGACCGCAGGCGCTGACTCAACCAGCGGCGCAGCGGCCACGGCTTCGCCGGCGGCAGGGGCTGCGTCAATCGGCAGCGTGTCTGAAGTGGTGGCAGCAGCAGCTTTTTTGCGGGGTGGCATGGAGACCTCGAGCGGGGAGTCGAAGCGGAACAGTCTGCCCAAAATTCAGGCAAGCAAGGGTATGACACACTGCGTCATTGTCAATGGCGATTGCGGCAGTTTTTGACGCGCTGCGTCATTCGACCACGATCTGCCCAGCAGCAGCAGCCGCGTGCACAACGCCGATCACCGCATGAACTGTGACACCGCGGTCGGCCAGCGCAGCGAGCAAGGCGTCGCACCGATTGGGCTCGACAGCAATCAACAGGCCCCCAGAAGTCTGGGCATCGGCGAGTAGCAACTGTTGATATTCCGACATGCTTTTACTGAATTGACACTGTGGCGCGGCGTAGGTCAGGTTGCGCCGACTGCCACCGGGACATGCCCCTGCGATCGCTAGCTCGATCGCACCGGGCAGCAGGGGCACGTCGGCCCACTGCAGCGTGGCGCCAAGCGGCGTGCCGGATGCCGCACTCGAAGCCCGCAGGACGTTGCCAAGGTGCCCCAACAACCCAAAGCCCGTGACGTCAGTTGCGGCGTGGACACCGACAGCGCACATCGCATCAGCCGCCGCCGCGTTGAGCGTCGTCATGCTCGCCACGGCTGCCGCTAGGTGTTCGGCCGTCGCCAAACCGCGCTTATGCGCCGTGGTGACCACGCCAGTACCGATCGCTTTGGTCAACACCAGCCGGTCGCCAACTTGGGCGCCGGCATTGCTTACGATGGCCTTGGGGTCAATCGTGCCAATGACCGCTAGGCCAAACTTGGGTTCGGTGTCGACAATCGAGTGACCACCCGCAAGAACAATGCCAGCCTCGTCGCACACTTGCTGGGCACCCTGGAGCACCTGACCCAGTGCCGCTGGCCCCAGTTGGGCCATCGGCCAAGCGACAAAGCTGAGCGCCGACAACGGTGTGCCGCCCATAGCATACACGTCGGAAAGGGCGTTGGCCGCCGCGATGCGACCGTAGTCAAAGGGATCGTCGACAATCGGCGTAAACACGTCGATGGTCTCCACCAGCGCCAGATCAGGCCGCAGTTGCACGATCGCCGCGTCATCACCAGTGTGCAGACCGACCAGAACACGCGGGTCACGCCGAATCGGCAGATAGCGCAAGGCCTCGAGCAGGTCGACTTGGGCAATTTTGGCCGCGCAGCCGGCAGTCGCCGCCAGTGACGTAAGCGGAACTTGCTGAAATTGTGTAGTCATGGCGATACCGCTGCGCGAATGCGCGCCGCGATCGTGGGCAACGTGCCCGGGCTTGGCAAGCGAGCGCCGCACCCGAGGCTGCCCAGTGTGCAACACCGCGTCGGGCGGCGACGGCGGAGCGGCAATCTGGTAGGGTACGCGGCCGGGAGGCAGAGTTTGACCATTGGTTCGCTGGCAGCATCGATCAGGCACACCCCGCTGCTCGCGGCATTAGCGGCGCTTTTTCTGCCAATCGGCTGCGGTCAAGCCAAACGCGCACCGAACGCGGCACTGATCGACAGTGTCGTCGATGGCGCAGAGACTGAGTCGCAAGCATTCGATGCTGGTAAGGCTGGCAACACCGACGCGTTGGTGCGCAACGCCACGCCGTGGCTGCCGCCGCAGCCCACGATCGCCAAGGTGCAACCGGAGGAGGGACCGACCGGCGGCATGCAAGTCGTCACGCTGACGGGCCACAATTTGGGCCAAGTGCTGCAAGTCAGGTTCGGCGAGTCGCCAGGTTTGAACCTGCAACTGCTCGACGAAGACACGCTGCAAGTGACGACGCCGCCGCGGCCTGCGGGTCTGGTCGAAGTGGGCGTGCTGTCCGATGGTCGGCCCGACGCAGTGTTGCCCGATGCGTATCGGTTTGTGGCCGAGATGACGGTGCAGGCCGTGCAGCCTGGCCACGGATCTGCGCAGGGAGGCACGCCCGTTACTTTGACTGGCAGCGGGTTTTCCCTACAAACCGCGTTTGTCTTTGGCGACCGGGCTGCGCTGCAGGTTGTTGTCATCGATGAGCACAGCGCGACGGCGCTGACACCGCCGGGCGATGCGGGGGCCGTCAAGGTCACGGCAGCGAGCCCGGATGGTCAGGCAAGCCTCAAAAAAGCCTTTGTCTATCAAGCGCCGCCCACGTTGGCCTCGGTGTGGCCAGCCACCGGTCCGTTGGCGGGCGACGTTGAAGTGGCGCTCGTTGGCACAGGTCTTTCCCCAGACAAGGCGCAAGTCCGCTTCGTGCAAGGAAAAACTGAGCTGCCTGCACCGATTGTGCACGCCGCAGCAGACGGTACCAAGCTGGTGGTTTCTGCACCGGCAGCATGGGCCGTTGGCGTTTGGAGTGTACGATTTGCGGGCCCCGATGGCGTAGCCGAGCTCGTCAACGCGTTTTCGTACGTCGATGCCAAGGATGGCGCAGGGTTGCTGGCGGTGTCGCCACCGGAGCTACCGGTCAACATGCTCAAGCCGGTGGTGGTCGCAGTTGCCGGCTCACTGACGGCGGCCCAATTAGCGAGCGCCCAGGTGCAGTTTGGCGGGCAGCCGGCCAAGGTGCTGCAGTCTCAAGCTGGCCCGGACGGGCTAGGTCTGGGTGGATCATTGCTCGTTCAGCCCCCGGCCTATTTGCTTGGTGTACCGCAAGCGGTGGACGTGGCTGTCGTGGTCAGCACAGCGACGCTGAAGAAAGCCGCGGCTTTTACGTACCAAAAGCCGGTGCCCAAAATTTTGACCGTGTCACCAGCCGAGTTGACCACAACCGGTGGCACGACTGTGCAGCTCGAGCTTGCGCAGGCCCTGCCCCACGGTGGCGTGATCAGCCTGCAGCTTGGGGCACTGACCGCGACACAGCTCAAGTCGTCGGCGCCGCTGTTGGCTTCGGCTGACGTTCACCTGACGGCGCTGGCTCCGATGGGCTCTGCCGGGTCGGCTCAGGTGACGGCCCTTTTTGCTGACGGCACCAAGGCGGTGTTTGCAGAGCCTATCCAATTCGTTGGCCCAGCGACCAAGTTATTCGGCATAACACCGGGCGCTGGCGCGATGGCAGGCGGAACAGCAGTCGTCGCCGTAGGCGCCGGCCTGACCAAGGTCAACGCAATCTGGCTGGGCGGCAATTCAGTCAAGAACTGGAAGCTGTTGCACGACGGCGCGCTGGCCTTTGTGACGCCCGCCCATCCGCCGGGCAACGCGACGCTCAAGGTCGCGCTGGCAAGTGGGCAGTTTGTGGAGTTGACCCACGCGTACAGCTACTTCGACCCGACATCTGTCGAGAATGGGAGCTGGGGGTCACCTATCGACGGCGCAGTCAACGTGACCGTGCTCAAGAAGGGCAAGATCGGCCCAGTAGCGGGCGCGACCGTCCTAGTGGGCAGTGACAACGCGACACCGCTCAAGGGCCTGACCGATGCCAACGGTCAAATTACGCTCTCAATCAAGGGCCTTGTCGGGCCATTGCATGTGCACGCCGCCAAAAAGGGGTGGTCGGCGGCCTCGGCAATTGCACTCAACGCTGAGAACATCACGCTGCGGTTGCAAGAGTTTCCCACTGGTTCGGGGCCGCCGTCTCCCAATCCAGATCCGCCTGCGCCGCCGCCTGGGACAGTCAGCGCGACCGTAGTTGACGCGGAGAAATACACCGTTTTTCCGATGGGGACCTGCGTTGAACAGCCCATAGTAGCCGGCAACTGCAAGACGTGCAGCACCGACGGCGACTGCTTGAGCGGGCTGACCTGCCAAGTGCCGCAAGCGCCCCTGCTCGGATCGACACTGCCGAGCGACGTCACCGCCAGCCAAGCCCAGGCTTATTGTGCCAACCCGTGTACGGCACACGCCGATTGTCCTGCTGATTTTGAGTGTCGCGCCATCGGACCAGATCTCACCAGCGTTAAGTTTCGCTGCTCACCGCGCATCGGCACGCCGCAAGTGCGCTGCGAAGGCAGCAGTTACTCGATTTTCGGCGGCGGACCACCGCAGACCAACAGCGGCATTGTCGGCGCCGGCGGCAAGGTGACCACGGCCGTTACGCCCGGCAACAGCGCGGTCATTTGCCGATCTGGTTACGTGGATAAAAAGACCAATGCGTTCATACCCTTGGCCTTGGGCATGACCCGAAATTTGTTCGCTATTCCGGGCCAGAACGTGCAAAACGTCGTCGTGCACATCAACGTCCCACTGGACCGAACCTTGCGGGTGCGGATGGACCGGGCACCAATGGGGTCAGACGCGCACGGTCAACGGCAGCTGACCGCCGGCCTGAACCTGGGTGCCGATGGCTACCTGCCACTGGGCACCGCGATGACGTACGCCGTAACCGATACGCTCGTGTTTGAGCGCCAACCGGCGCCATCGCTTTGGTCAGGGCAGAATGCCGACTTGCGCTATGAGCTCTACGGCGGCGTTTCCCAGCAGTACGGCGGGCCGCCAGCCTCGATCTCCCAGGCGAGCAACATCAACCCGCAAGGGTTGCAGCGCGCGGCACGCCTCGACCCAGGTGCGCTGACGGCCCAAGACGTGCCGGGAACAGTGGGCGCGGTGCTGGCCATGGATCAGGCAGGCGAATTGCGCGTAGGCGTCGGCGACAGCGGCCTGCTTGCCCATTGGACGGGCGGCAACTTTACCCAACAGCCAAGCCCGACGACGGCGCACCTCAAGGCAGTGTGGTTGGCGCCAGACGGCAATGGCGATGGATGGGCAGGCGGTCAGTCCGGCGTGCTCGTTCGCAAGACGCAGCTGGGGTGGAAGGGTTGGCCGCAGACCATGCCGCGGACCGTGGTCGCCATTGCAGGCCGATCCAGTGATGACGCTTGGTTGGTAGACAGCGACGGCCAACTGCAACACTTCGACGGCGCGGCGTGGCAGCCAGCAGGCGCAGTGTGGCCGGTACCCAAGCCATCCGGTGCCAATGACCCGGTCGCGCCGCCCAAGCAAATTCGGGCGATGTGGCACAGCCCAAGCGGTGCTTTGTACTTGGTTGGCGATCAGGGCACCTTCTTGCGCCGCGTGGCAGGCGTGGCAGGCGCGCCGCCC